>NZ_JAHDTH010000021.1 GCF_018531445.1 Pseudonocardia lacus | reverse complement strand
GCCTGTTCCAGGCCTGCGGAGACATCCCACCCGCGGAGTTGGAGACCGCCCACTATCGTCACCACGCCGCCCTCGCCGCGGCTGGACACTCAAGTCCTTAGGTCTCCGGACACGCCGGGGCGATTCAATCCGCTGGGTACCGGCCAGCGGCGACCGCCGCCACAGGTCGCCGCCCAGGATGTGCCGTTCCCGCTGACGACATGGGCGCAGCGGGCGAGCACGGCATCATCGACGCTCTCGCACGAGCGGGGGTGCAGGTGGTGGTCGACAGCGCAACCGCAGCGCGGGGCTGGGGTTTGATCTGCCACAGCGACGCCGCCGCGCTGATCCCGACATCGGGCAGCGTCCTCGCCGCCTGCAAGTGCCCGGTTGGGCGGAGGCTCTGTTCTCACGCCCCGGCGCGGGCTGCTTTGGATCGTCGATCCACGACCGACTGTGCCGTCGTGTGCTCGGCGAGCATGACGGCCGTAGGGGACTGCCGGGCGCGCTGGTGGCAGGGTGTGGCTGTGTCCGAGAATCCGCGTGCCGCCCGGCCGGGGGTGGGCGCCCTGTTGCGGGATCTGGATCGGTCGCACCCCTCGGAGTTGGTCGATGTCTGCTCGCGGTGGCTGCGCCGGCGGGTCGGCGCCCGGGCCTGTGTCCTGTTGCTGGCCGACTACGCCGAGGCGAGCCTGGAACCGGTCGCCGCCGGTCCGCCCACCGGGCAGCTCCACCCGCAGGACCTGGTCGACAGCGCGGCCGGGGAGGCTTACCGCGAGCAGCGCAACGTCACCGTCACGCTGGAGCAGGCCGAGGAGGCCGCCGCGGCCGGGGCCGCCGCCGGCGGGCTGGGCGAATCGGCGTTGGTGGTCTACCTGCCGGTGTCGGTGCGCGCTGAGCGGCTCGGGGTGCTGGCCGTCACCATGCCCGACCAGGGGCCGAGCCGCGACGTGCTGGAGGTGCTCGACGACGTCGCCCGGATGCTGGGGCACGTGCTGACCGGCGCGCGCCGCTACACCGATCGGTTCGAGATCCTGCGTCGGCGCCGTGAGCTCGGGCTGGCCGCGGAGATCCAGTGGGAGCTGTTGCCCAGCCTGGCCTTCGCGCTCCCCGGGTTCTCCATCGCCGGCACCGTGGAGCCGGCCTACGACATCGGTGGGGACAACTTCGACTACGCGATCAGCGCACACCGGCTGACCGTGTCGGTCAGTGACGCGGTCGGTCACGGGCTTCGCGCGGCGCTGCTGGCCAGCCTCGCGTGCACGGCGATGCGCAACTCCCGGCGTGCGGGCTGCACGATCGTGGAGCAGACCGATGCGGCGAACCGGCACCTGGTGGAGCAGTTCCCGGGCGCGGACTTCGTCACCGGACTCGTCCTCGAACTCGACGTCGGCAGCGGCGTCGCGACGATCCTCAACGCAGGCCACCCGCCGCCGCTGCTGGTGCGCGATGGAGCGGTCAGCGAACTGCTCATCCCGCCCGCGCTGCCACTGGGGCTGATGGCGTCCACGTGCTACCCGCTGCACTCGTTCCAGCTCCAGCCCGGTGACCGGCTGGTGCTGCTGACCGACGGGATCACCGAGGCCCACCGGCGCGGTGAGCGGGAGTTCGGCTACCGCCGGCTCGCCGCACTGCTCGCCGAACACCGCGACCTCGAGCCCCCGGAACTCGTCCGGCACATCACGCGCACGGTCAGTGAGTCATGTGCCGGCGTGCTCAACGACGACGCCACGGTGGTGTGTCTGGACTGGCACCCGGCACCACCTCACCGACCAACCGGTTGAGCCGATCCTGCACCCTCGTCGATCTTTCGCAGGGTTACCGGTTCGAGTCCAGTCGGAGGAGCTTTCTTCCCAAGTCAGAGCGTTCCGGCCCGGCGTTCACCCGGGGGGAACGCTTGGACCACCCTCCTTCCTACCGGCTTGGTGGGCGGCGATCGAGGGCGTCGGCGGCGTCCCGCCCGACGGCGCGCCGCCCCCGATGGCGATCCTGGGTCAGTCCCGGCGCGCCAAGGCGTACACGCAGGTGGCCCGCCACCTGGTCGCCAGACGGTCCCGGCCCCCGCACGGCCCGGAGGAACAGCGGCTCGCCCGCTTGGTCGCGAGGGAGATCGCGCTGGTGGGTCCGGGGCCGGCGATGCGGAGTCCAGCTTCCGGGTCCTGCGGATCGCCGCCCACGATGACACCGTGCGTCCGCGGCCCGCCTGGAGTCCGGCTGGATGTCCTTCGACAGGCCCTTCGACGACGACCTCGACGACGGGGTGTCGCCTCGGATGGCGCGGTAGCTCGCTCAGCCGGAGCGGACCCGGACCACCACAGGGGTCAGCTCGGGTACATGGTCACCGGCAGCGTGCGCAGCTGCGGCCACGCCTGCGACCAGGTCCGGCCGGTCACCCGGCCGAGGTGGACCGGGACCTCGGCCGTCCCGCCGACGCGGCGCATCCCGGTCGTCATGGCGGCGAGCTCGGCCGGCAGATCGCCGACGTAGAGCACCGTGGTCCGGTCGTCGGCGGGTGGGTCCAGGTAGCCGTAGCTGCGGTTGCCGCTGTACGCCCGCGGCAGGCCGAGTTCCGGATCGGCGGTGTCGATGTAGGCGGCCCAGATGTAGGACGAGGTGACCACGGCGGTCCGCTCCTGCTCCTGGGCCGGTAACGCGGACCAGACCCGTCCCACCTCAGCGATGAGGTTCGCACGCACGGGGACGTTGGCCATGTTCACGCTGTAGGCCAGCATGCCCAGCGCGGCTGCGATGGACAGCACCGCGCCCGAGCGCTCGGTCCGCGACAGCCGGCGGGCCCCGGCATCACGGCGGTGCTGGAGGGCGAGGGCACCGAGAGCGGCGAGCGGCGCGTGCAGGCCGTCGAGGTAGTAGTGCCGCCCCGCCGTCACGACGAACACGACGTACAACACGGCGTAGGTAATCGCCAGGAAGCGGTAGGGACGCAACCCCGGCTCGGTCCACACCGCCACCAGGGAGATCAGCAGCAGGACCGTTCCGAGGACGCCGGCCATGGCCACCAGTCCGACGACGGTGAGGAGGCGCCCGCCGTAGAGATCAGTTTCTTGCGCAACGGCCTGGGACATCGCCAGCTGGGGCCACCGGTGCGCTGCCTGCCACACCAACGTGGGCATGGCTGTCAGTGCGCCGACCAGCACCGCCACCCAGAGCACCGGGCGGCGCAGCAGATCCCGCGGTCCCACCGCGAGCAGGGCGACCACGAGGGCCGCACCGAACGCGATGACCTGGAACCTCGTCACGGCGGCGATTCCCAGCACGGGACCCAGCACCAGCAGGAGCCGGTCGTCACGGACCCGGATCCACCGCACCAACAGCCAGACGATGATCAACCACTGCAGGGGCTCGAAGGTGTAGGGGGTGATCCAGTGCCCGACGAACGTCGTGTAGAGGCCCGTGGCCTGGACGAGGGCGGTGAGCGTCTGCGTTCGACCGTCCCCGCCGAGCTCGCGGGCGACCAGCGCCGCGACGACGACAGCCGCCGCGGTGGCGAGTGCCGGAACGATCCGTAGGACCGGGAGCGAGCCGGGGGCGACGAGGTCAGCGAGCCAGGCCAGAGCGGGGGCCAGCGGCGGCTGGTCGGCCGAGCCCCAGTCGAGGTGGTGCCGACCGAGGACAACCGTCATCGCCTCGTCCAGGAAGTACCCGGAGCCCACGAAGGCGGTGGCCAGATGCGCGAATGCGACCGCCGCCGTGATCAGGGCGACCGGTCCGCGGGCGAGTCGGTGCACCGCGGGGACCGGTGTCCGTGGGAGCTCGGTGGCTGTCGTTCCTGCCATGGTCCGGTACGTCCGTTCTCCAGCCCTCGGCTGACTCGTGAGTCTCACGCGGCGCTTTGCTCGGGGGCCGGCGGGAGCGGGAGGGTGCGGTGGCCGGCCATGGACTTGGTCTGGCGGACGCGGAGTAAGCCCTCCCCCTTGACGCGCATGATCTTGTGATCGGTCTCGACGAACCTGTGATCGAGGTCGATGTCGTCCCAGCTACGGCGGCGACCAGACGGTCATCGCCGCGGCAGGGAGATCGTCCACACCGTCGCCGCCGCGATCCTCACCGATCTCGGCGTCGTGCTGGTCTGCGGCTCGTACCCCGGCCGGCATTCAGCCGGCCTGCCGTAGCCGTACGAGAGGCAGGAAGAGATCATCGACGATCGACCGGATTCGTTCGGGTTTCAGTGGCTCGAGGTCCATGAGCATGTCGTGGCGCACCAAGTCGAACGGCATGGCCAGCACGGTTGCCGGAACGCGGTCGAGATCGATCTCGCCCCGGGCGTGTGCGCGCTGGTAGATGGGGCGTGGGTGCAGTTGGTCGCCCATGACCTGCTCACGGATCTGCGCAGGAGACATCCCGGTGTCGGCCAGCAGCCCGGAGAACGCGGCACTCGCGGTGATGGCGAAGAAGCCGGCGAGGGCTTCGCTCACGGCCGTCAGTTGTGCGAGCAGGTCGCTGCGGAGGGCGCCGGTGTCGGGCACGGCGACCGGGTGAGCGTCCCGATAGTGATCGAGTGCAGCGAGCACGAGCTGGTTCTTGTTCGCCCAACGGCGGTACAGCACAGGCTCGCTCGTGCGGGCACGAGCGGCGACGGACCCCATCGTCAGACGGGCGTACCCGACCTCGACCAGCTCGTCCCATCCGGCAGCGAGGATCGCGGCCTCCAGTTGCTCGCCGTGCCGGCGGCGGCGCGCGGGCTCGGGCACCTCGGTGATCACTGCCCCACGATAGAAAGACTTGCCTATCTTCGCAACCTGTGTACTGTCTGGAGATAGTGATTCCTTTCTTCCAGCAGAGAGTGGGGTGCCCGAGATGGCGACGACAAGACCGAAGTCGCAGGAGGGTCCGTCCGTCCTGATCGTCGGCGCCGGCCCGACCGGCCTGACGCTGGCCTGCGAGCTCGCCCGTCGAGGCGTCTCGTTCCGGCTCATCGAGGCGGCTGCCGGCCCGCAGCGGGGCTCGCGTGGCAAGGGTGTCCAGCCACGCTCCCTCGAAGTGTTCGACGATCTCGGGGTCGTCGACCACGTGCTCGCCAACGGCTGGTTGGCGATGCCCATGCTCTCCACCGCGCCCGACGGTCGGGTGACGCGTGGCGGTGCCGTGCCCGAGTCCTTGACGAACCGTCCCGACATCCCATGGCCCGCGAGCCTGATCACGCCCGAATGGCGGGTCGAGGAGGCGCTTCGGTTGCGGCTGTCGGAGTTCGGCGGTGCGGTCGAGTTCGGCACGGCGCTGGTCGAGTTCGAACAGTCCGATGATGCCGTGATCGCGGAGGTCGTCGCAGACGGTGTGGCCGAGACGGTCGAGGCACGGTGGCTGGTCGGCTGCGACGGTGGCCACAGCATTGTCCGCAAGCAGGCCTGCATACCGTTCGTCGGCGAGACACGCGACGAGGTGCGCATGATCATCGCCGATCTCGCCGTCGACGGTCTCGATCGCGACGCCTGGCGCACATGGCAGCATCCGGATGGCGTCCTCAGCCTCTGCCCGCTGCCCTCGACCGACCTGTTCCAGTACGCCGCAAGCATCGCGCCCGGTGCGGACCCCGGGCTCGGCCTCGCGCGGATGCAGACGATCCTGGAGCGGCGGACCGGTCGCACCGATGTCCGCCTCCACGAGCCGGAGTGGTCGTCGCTCTGGCGCGCCAACATCCGCCTCGTCGACCGCTACCGCGACGGGAACGTGTTCCTCGCCGGCGACGCGGCCCACATCCACTCGCCCGCAGGCGGGCAGGGCATGAACACCGGCATCCAGGACGCGCACAACCTCGGCTGGAAGCTCGCCGCGGTCGCGAACAGCGCAGCCTCGCCCGAACTGCTCGACACTTACGAGGCGGAGCGGCGACCGGTCGCCGCCCACGTGATCGCCCTGTCGAATGCGCTCCTCAAGCAGGTGCTCGACGACAACGCCGTCCCCACCCGCCGCGACGCGAGCACGATCCAGCTCGACGTCGGATACCGTGGCTCCGCCCTTGCGCGCGACGACCGCGACGACGAGGCGGCGCTCCGCGCCGGTGACCGCGCCCCGGATGCGACAGGGCTGGTCACGATCGACGGCGAGCGCCGCCTGTTCGACCTGACCCGCGGCGGCCGATTCACGCTGGTGGCCTTCTGCCCCGAGGCTGCGGCCGAGATCCCGCAGGCTGCGCTGCGAACCCTGCACGTCGCCGAACGGTCGACCGGGCCCGGCGACATCATCGACACCGAAGGCCACCTCGCGGCTGCCTACGACGCGTCCGACCGCACCCTCGTGCTGATCCGCCCCGACGGCTACATCGGGCTGATCTCCGACGCAGGCGACGTCCGGGCAGTGACGGACTACCTCGCCGCCATCACCGCCACGCCGGTGCCGGTCAACTGACCCGCCCGGTCGGTCCTGGCCCAGCACGCCGGTGCTCGACGAACGCCTCTGCCCGGGTCGTGGCGACGGCAGTGGGCGACGGCAGGGACGGAGGGCGTCCCCCACCCGGCCCCGCGGTCTGGTCCGGTGTGCCCGGAGGAACGCCCGCACCACCTCGACGATGAGTGGCCGAACACGGGGGTCCGTGGCGGCGTTCGCGGACCCGAGCCTGCGTCGGTGACGCTGCTGAGCGTGCCGTCGAGGGTGCGCCGGATCGTGGCGAGCAGGTACTGGTCCGCGGCGTCGACGGCCGCTCGCAGCAGGGTCTGCCTGTCGCCGAAGTAGGCGTGGACCGTTCGCTCGGGCACCCCGGCGCCGGCGGCGACGGGACAGCGGTCAGCGATCGCTCCGGGCGCCACGAGAGCGCGCACCCCTCGAATGAGATCCGCACTCCATTCACGACCAACGACGACAAGGATTCTCATGTCCGAATCTCTGATGGCCCCGGTCCGTATCGGGAGGCAGGCGATCGGCGCCCTCGGGGTCCTGGCACTCGCCCTCGGCACCCTGCAATCGGTGGTGGAGCCTTCGCTCCCGATGTTGCAGCGCGAGTTGGGGATCGGCCCCTCCGAAGGTGCACTCATCTCCATCACCTTGCTCATCACCGGTGCGGTCGTCGTGCCCATCGCGGGCACACTCGGCGACCGCTATGGCGGAAAGCGAGTTCTGGTCTGGCTGATGGCAGTGGTCTCGGCCGGTGGCCTGTTGTCCAGCCTGGCGCCGAACCTGCCGGTCCTGTTGATCGGTCAGTTGCTGCAGGGCGCGATGGTGGGGGCGCTGCCCCTCTCCTTCATCCTGGTGCGCAGAAACCTTCCGCCAGGGCAGACGCAGGTGGCCATCGGAATCGTCATGGGATTGTTCACGGGCGGGGGCCTGCTCGGAACGCTGATCGCCGGGCCGGTGGCGGAAGGACTGTCCCGACATTGGATGTTCGGGCTGCCGACGATCGCGGTCGTCGCGACCACGCTGATCGTGTCCCGGATGATGCCGCACGATCCGCCGGTCCGGTCCGACGCCAGGATCGACTGGCTCGGCGCGGTGCTGCTGAGCTGCACGTTGATCGCGCTCATGCTCGGGATCATGACGATGGCCGCAGGCCTGCCGCCGCTCGGGGTCGCAGCCATCGCAGTGGGCGTGGTCGCCCTCGCAACGGGATGGGTCACCGTCGAGCGCAGGGTGGCCTCGCCCATGGTCGATCTGCGCATGCTGGCCATGCCTGCCACGTGGAGCTCGTGCCTGATCACCCTGCTGATGGCCACCAGCGCCGGGATGGCGATCTTTCTCGTCCCGCAGCTCCTCGCGGTGTCCGGCGACGGGTACGGCTTCGGCGCCAGCACGACCGAGATCGGATTGCTCCTGATGCCCGCGGCCGTCGTCGGGGTGGCGAGCGGGATGGCCGGCGGGTTCGCGGCTCAGCGTTTCGGTCCGCGTGCCGTGGTCACCGTGAGCGCCGTCGTCTCGGCGATCGCCCTGATCGCCTTGGCCGTGCTCCACGAAACGACCTGGCAGATCGTCGTCGCGAAGGTGCTGACCGCAATCGTCGCCGGCCTCGGCAGCACGGCGCTGCTCGCCGGCATCGCCACCGCCGTCGACTCCAAGGACACCGGCATCGCCACCAGCCTGATGGTGGTGACCCGCGTGGTCGGCATGGTCATCGGCGCCCAGGTCGCCGGCGCGATCCTCGCTGCCGGAACCGACCCGATGGTCGCTCATCCGGCCGAATCGGCCTTCGTCATCGGTTTGGCCGTCGCCGGTGTCGTCAGCGCATCGTCCCTGCTCGTTATCCGTTTCATGGGAAAGGGGGCCCAGGTATGACAACCGCCGGCCGGTCGACGGACCTCGCTACCACGCCGAGGAGAACGGTTCTGACCCGGATCCACGAGTAGGCAACGGATGCCACGCTCTGCGCCATTCCTGCGCCGGCATCCTCCTGCACGGCGGCGAGTCGATCAAGATTGGCCGCTACGCGAGCACGGCCGGTTCGGTGGGGGCCGGGAACGGCTGGCGGAAGGTGAACGCCCGTGGGGTCGGTCCCGCCGAGCCGAGCAGGTCGAGCCGCTCCAGCGCCTCGTCGACGGTCGGGGTGCGCCCGACCGGGACCCACCACAGCACCAGCGCGGCGGGCAGTCCGTGCGGGACGAACCACTCGCGGCGCCGACGCAGGTAGTCGAGGTGCTCGCTGTGGTAGGCGTAGGCGCGCAGCGCCTCGAGCGACTCCCACACCGACAGCGTGATGATCACGTCCGGGTCGAGGGGTCGGATGCCGGTTGCGTCGTCGCTACCGTCCTCGGTGAGCCGCCAGACGAAGCCGGGCGATCGGTCGGCGAGGTCGTTCATCGGGTCCATCCCCGCCATGAACCCGGCCGACGCAGGGTGGTCCAGGGGCTCACGCAGCCGCGCGACGTTGAACTGGGCGAGGTGGGAGGCCGTCATGCAGCCACCCCACCAGAGCGCCATGTCTATTGTCAATCAGTCTTGTTTTTAGTTCGCTGCACGGTGACGCAGCAGCGGCCCGGCCCCGCGTCCATGCGGGCGGTCCAGGCGTCCATCCCGGCGCCGGCCAGCAGCCCCTCGACCAGTGCCAGGTTCATCCCGCAGACGACCGGCGGGAACTCCGCGGCCAGCCGGTGGAACGGGCAGTTGCGCAGCTCGATCCGGTCGTCGGAGGCGACCGGGTGGTAGCCGTGCGCGGCCAGCAGTTCGTCGGGGTCGCCGGTCCCGGGCCCGCCGGTCCCGGCTCGCTGACCGTGCTCGTAGGAGACCTCGTGCAGGACCGCCTCCGCCCCGCTGCGCTCCACGGCCTCGGCCAGCAGTGCCGCCGCGGAGCGGTAGGCACGCGGTGGGACGCTCACCGCGCGTTCCTGCGTGGCGGTGCGGTAGAGCTTGGCGGGGCGCCCGGCGCCCGGTCCGGTCCGGCCCGAGCGGCGGGCGTAGGACGCTTCGAGTAGTCCCGCGTCGACCAGTTTGTCGAGGTGGAACGCGGCGAGCGTGCGCCCGACGCCGAGCGCGGCGGCGACCTCGTCCCGGCCCACCGGGTCGGAGCCCGCGGACGCCACCGCGTGGTAGGCCGCGCGGCGCACGTCGTCGGTCAGTGCCGCGACGGCGCGGAGGTCGCCGAGGTCATCGGGGATGGACACGGGTCGATCGTATTGCCAACGGGTCTTGGTGCTAGAAGTTGCCCGGCCTTCGTGCTTGTCGGAGAAGATCCACGCTCGGACCGTGGTCCGGTGGCCCGCGAACCTGCCGCTCGTTCGGCGCCCATGACGTCAACTGGGTGCACCACGCCCACACTGCCGTCACGCGAGGGCCGTCACGGCGAGCACCTCGCTGACGACGAGGTCCCACAGCGGCGGCGGTGGGATCTCATGCCCCACACCCGGCAGGGTCACCAGGCGCGCACCGGGGATCTCCCGGGCCAGTGCCCGCCCGTGTGGAAGGGGGAGCAACGGGTCGGCGGTGCCGTGCAGCACCAAAGCTGGCGCGGAGATGCCGCTGAGGTGGCGGCGGCCGGACCAGCCGCCCTCGAGCACGAAGTGGTTGGTCAGGCTCGCTGCCATGTCTGTTGTGCGGTCGACCTCGAGCGTCGACAGGCGACGGACTCGCTGCTCATCGAAGCCGAGAGTGCCGACGTAGGGCCGCTCCACCGCGATGCGGTACGCGATGACCGCCTCGCGATCGGTCCAGTCCGGTTCCGGGTCCGGGTCGGCGAACGTGGCCGCGACGGCCGGGCTCATCGGCGGTAGGCCGCTGTCGGCGCCCCCCGGCCCAGCCGGGCTGGACGCTATGAGGACCAGGGACGCCACCCGATCGGCGTGCTCCACTGCGAGGTGCTGGACGATCCCGCCACCGAGCGACATCCCGACCATGTGCGCGCGCTCGACCCCCAGGTGATCGAGTAGCCGCAGCGGATCGGTGGCCAGGTCCGCGAAGGTGTAGGTGGGTCGGCCGGCGGGTGTTGTCGTCGAGCGTCCCGTGTCGCGGTGGTCGTAGCGCACGACATGTCGCCCGCCGGCAGCCAGCCGAGCACAGAACTCCCGGTCCCACCAGACCATCGACTGCCCGCCACCGGCGATCAGCAGGAGGGGCGGGTCGGCGGCGTCGCCGAACTCCTCGATGCACAGGTCCACGCCGTCGACGGCGACCACCGACTCCGTCACTGCGATCCCTCCGAGTCCGGAACTCCAGCTGCGGTTGCTGCCCGGACGGTCGGGGCGTTGCTCTCGACGAACTTGTCGACGTACTCGCCCCGCGGGTCGATCGGCGTGATGACGTCGATGAGGACGCCGTCGGGACCGGTGAGGATGAAATGGCGCTGGCCGAAGTCCTCGGTACGCAGTGGCAGCACCACCTCGACCCCGGCCCGCCTGGTCAGCTTGCGGTGCACCGCGTCGACATCGGTGACCTCGAGGTTGATCAGCACCCCGTGTGCCGGCCTGCCGCGGAACTCGGCAGGGATCGTGGGATGGGTGGGGTCGAGCAGGGCCAACTCGAACCTGCCGTGTCGCAGGCTGACGTACCAGTCCGTGGCGAAGGTGGTTTCGAACCCGAGCACCTCGCGGTAGAAGGCAGCCGCTCCGGTGACGTCGCCGGTCATGAGCACGGGGTACAGACTGGTCAGATTCATCGCGTCACCCGGCGAACGCGAGGAGTTCGGCGTCGATCGTTGACCGCGCGGTGACGTACATGCCGTGCGGGGCGCCCTCGACCAGCCGGAGCCGGCCGTTGCGCAGCAGTTTCGCGGTGGGCCGGCCGGTGAGGTCGATCGGCGCGGAGGCATCGGCGTCGCCGTGGAGCACGAGCACCGGGACGTCGATCGCTTGGAGATCCGCGGTGAGGTCGGTGGTCGCGAACGTCCGCAGGCAGGCGATCTGCACCTCCAGCGGGGTGGTGAGGATCGTGCGAATGCCGTCGTCGATCAGCGCCTGCGACACCCATGAGCCGGTGCCGGCGGTGGCGAAGTAGCCCGGCGCGCCCTCCTGGAACCAGCGCGGTCGGTCGGCGACCAACGCGTCGACGATCGCGTCGACGAACGCGGCGCCGACAGCGCCGACGAGGTGAGGGGTCATCGCCCCCAGGAACGCTGCGCGGGCCACGCGGTCAGTGCCCGTGCGGGCGAGCCAGCGGGTGACCTCACAGGTGCCCATGCTGTGCGCGACCGCGGTGACCCCGCGCAGGTCGAGGTGCTCGACGAGCCCGGTGAGGTCGTCGGCGAGGGTGTCGATGTCGTACCCGGCGCCGGGAACGTCGGAGCGGCCGTGGCCGCGGCGGTCCATCGCGACGCAGCGGAAGCCCGCGGTGACGAGTGCGCGCACCTGGTACTCCCACATGGCCGAGCTGAGCGACCAGCCGTGCACGAGGAGCACGGGTGGGCCGTCGCCGACGTCGAGGTGGAACAGCCGGGTGCCGTCGGCCGCGGTGTGGAACGGCATGTGACTCTCCTGTGGTGGGGGTGAGGAACCGGATCAAGCGTCCATTCGGGGCGCCGCGGCCGCGACGGTGGAGCGGCCGACCCGGCTGTCCACCGATCGACGGACAGGTTCCTCACACGAGCGAACCCGCCATCACCCGCGCCGGGTGGTCGGCAGTCCCGGACCTGAAAGAGCCTGCGGCGCGATCGCGATGCTGACCGGGGTGAGCGTCGAGTACTGCGCCAGGCTCGAACGGGCGCCATCGGCGGCGCGCGGCAAGGGCACGAAGCGGTTCCACCACCCGCGGGTTGGCGAGGTGGCCCGTAACGACCGCTGGTACCTGTCCCGTCTCGGGTCCGCGCGGCACCGTCCACAGGAGGTGGGTGCCCGTCAGGCTCGCGGGTCGGGCAGTACGTCGCGCCAGGAGTGCTGTGGCTCGTAGCCGAGCAGCCGGCGGGCCTTGTCGATGCAGTAGAACGTCTCGTTGCGGCCCATCGGACGGCGCACGTCCACCCCGTTGTAGAACCGGTCGATGATCTCGCTGGTGGTGGCGGCGACCGACATGTCGGCGTTGGCGACGTTGAAGACCTCGTAGCCGAGCCCGTTGGTCTCGAGGCAGCGCAGCGTCAGTTGCCCCAGGTCGCGGGTGTCGATGTAGGCGAAGAGGTTGCGTCTGCGCAGCGCTGGGTCCTGGAGGTAGGCGGGGAAGAGTTCGGTGTATTCGTGGGGTTCGATGACGTTGTTGATGCGTAGGCCGTAGATGTCGGCGCCGGTGCGGGCGTGGAAGGACCGTGCGGTCACCTCGCCCGCGACCTTGGACATGGCGTAGCTGTCCTCGGGGACGACGGGGTGTTCCTCGTCGATCGGGACGTAGAGGGGCTTGCGTTCGCCGCGCGCGAAGCAGATGCCGTAGGTGGTCTCGGAGGAGGCGAACACGATCTTGCGGATGCCGAGGGCGGTGGCGGCTTCCAGGACGTTGTAGTGCGCGAGGACGTTGGTGGCGTAGGTGGTCTGGTCGGGGGCGAGCAGTGGGCGGGGGATGGCGGCGAAGTGGACGACCGCGTCGTAGGCCGACCCGCCGTACGGTGCGGTGCGGGGGTCGTCGAAGTCGTCCTGGGTCGGGATGCCGGCCAGCGCTGAGTAGACCTCGCCGGCTTGAGTGAGGTCCACTCGCAGGTCGGTGACGTCGGCGTGGCCGAGTGGGGTGAGGTCGGCGTTGGTGACTTGGTGGCCGTGGGAGGCGAGGTAGGGCGCGACGTGGTGCCCGGCTTTGCCGCTGCCGCCGGTGAAGAAGATCCTCATGAGGCCAAGCCAAGCACCCCGGCGGGCCGGAGCGAACCGTGCCGGCGTGCTTGGACTGCCGACTCGGGTCCTCAGGACCGGTGGGGCTCCGAGCGTCGAGGCTCCAGACACGCCGGGGCGATTCACCGAGTGCCGCCGAGATCTCCAGGACATCAGCGGCGCCGGTCGGTCCGGCGGCCGAAGTAGTTGTGCTGGGTCGTCGACACCTCGGCGTGCCCGAGCTGGTCGGCCGCCTGGCGGGCGGTGAGGCCTGCGGTGTCCATCAACGTGGCGACGGTCTTGAGGTCGACGTGCGAGGTCACCCAGGGGTAGCCGGCGTCGGCGAACACCTGCCGCAGATCGGCCTGGGTGTTCAACGGATCCCGGAGGCCGCCCAGCGGCGCCGGGCAGACGACCGCGTCGCCGCGCCGGGGTCGGGATCGGCCGCCGCGCGAGTGCGCAGCATCGTCACGGCCCAGCTCGGGAGATCGGGGGTGCGGAAGCCGTTCTTGCTCTTGGGTCGCCACTTGATCGACAGGCCGTGCCCCTTGATCCGTACCACCGTCCCGCGCACGTCAACGGTGCCCGCGTCCAGGTCCAGCGCGTCCCGGACAAGTGCTGCGGTCTCGCCGATACCGGTCACCGCCGTCGGCCGTGGGGTGAAGAGATCGCGGGGAGTTGCTCCGTGTTGTCGCGTAGCGTGCGCGGCGTGCGGGAGTTGATCGTGCTCGGCACGGCCAGTCAGGCGCCGACGCGACACCGCAACCACAACGGCTACCTGCTGCGCTGGGACACCGCGGGCCTGCTGTTCGACCCGGGTGAGGGCACGCAGCGGCAGATGCTGCTGGCCGGGGTGGCGGCGAACGCGATCACGCGGATCTGCGTGAGCCACTTCCACGGTGATCACTGCCTGGGTGTGCCCGGGGTGGTGCAGCGGTTGTCGCTGGATCGGGTCGCGCATCCGGTGCACGCGCACTTCCCGGCGTCGGGGGCGGAGTTCTTCGCCCGGTTGCGGCACGCGTCGGCGTTCCACGAGGTCGCCGATCTGCGGGAGGTGCCGGTCGTCGGTGACGGAGTGGTGGCCCGGGATGCGGTCGGTGTGCTGGAGGCGCGGCGGCTGGATCATCCCGTCGAGTCGTTCGGGTACCGGCTGGTGGAGCCCGACGGGCGGCAGATGCGGCCGGATCTGTTGGCGGCGGCCGGGATCGTCGGGCCGGACGTGGGGCGGGTGCAGCGGGAGGGCTCGCTGGTGGTCGGCGGTCGGGTGGTGCGGCTGGAGGAGGTCAGCGAGCCGCGGCGGGGGCAGCGGTTCGCGTTCGTGATGGACACCCGGCTCTGCGACGGCGTGTTCGCGCTCGCGGACGGGGCCGACATGCTGGTGATCGAGTCGACCTTCCTGGCCGCGGATGCCGGCTTGGCGCGGGAGTACGGGCACCTGACGGCGGGGCAGGCGGCGGCGGTGGCTCGTGACTGCGGGGTGCGGACGCTGGTGCTGACGCACTTCTCGCAGCGCTACCAGGATCCGGAGGCGTTCGCCCGGGAGGCCGCGGCGGTGTTCGATGGCGAGGTCGTGGTCGCGGCGGACCTGATGCGTGTCGCGATGCCGCAGCGCCGCCGGAAGCCCTGACCAGGCCGAGCACTGCGATGACGGCGCGGCCGGCGTCAGTGCCGCTGTCGTAGCGCGCGAGCTGATGCAGCGGGGCCGTTGTCAGGGACGCGGTGCAGGCCATCCCCCTCAACTCTCATGATCTTGTGGTCGATTCGGTGCTGGCGGCCCCTCAGCGGGGCAACCCCAGCACCGTGACCTCCGGGTGCCCGGCCCCGCCGAGGGCGTCGGCGAGCGGGCGGTCGAGGAGCACGAGGTCGGACGGGGCGCCCGGGAGGACGCGACGGGGCGGCCCGCCCGGGTCCTCCGGCGGCGCAGTGCAGGCGGCCAGGGCGGCGGCGGGATCGAGGCGCTCGGCGGGCCCGAGTACGGCACCGGTCGGGTCGCGGCGTCCGACGGCGGCCCGGAGCACCGTCCACGGGTCGAGGGGGCCGTGCGGGGCGTCGCTGGACAGGGCGACGGGCACCCCGGCGCGTCGCAGGCTGCCGACCCGGTACAGGTCGGGCAGGTCGGCCGGGGGCACGTCGCGGCGGTAGGCGTCGCCGCGGTCGTCGAGGAACCCCGGCTGGGTGACGACGCGCAGCCCGCGCCGGGCGAGGTCGCCGACCAGTCCGGCGGGCACGAGGGCGCCGTGCTCGATGCGGTCGCCGGGTCGGGTCCCGACCTCGTCGAGGACGGCGAGCAGCAGGACGAGGGCTTCTCGGGTCACGCAGTGCACAGCGACCGGGCGACCGGTGGCGTGTGCGGTGCGGACGCGGTCGGCGAGCTCGCCGAAGGCGGGTAGCCCCGAGTCGGCGAGGACGATCTTGTAGGGGCCGGCGGTGAGCGGGGGCGGGAGCGGCGTGTCGAGGGGAGCGCCGAGCAGGTGCACGCGGGGTGGGAGCGCGCCGCGGTGCACGGCCTCGGCGATGGCGGTGATCGCGGTGGGGTCGAGGTCGGGGGTGGCGTCGGTGACGGCGGTGATGCCGTGCCGGGCGAGTTCGGCGCCGACCGCGGCGAGGTCGGGAGGACGGCTGCGGGGCAGGCGGGCGCGCAGCCAGTCGTCGGCGCGCCACAGCCGTCCGGTCGGCCGGCCGTCGGTGTCGCGCTCGACGCCGGGGTGGTCGGCGGTGTCGAGGTGGAGCAGGGCGGCGGCCCGGGTGTTGAGGATCCACAGTGCGCCGCTGCGGTGCTGGAGGCGGACCGGGCGGCAGGGGTGCAGGCGGTCCAGACCGGCGGCGTCGAGGTCACCGGCGACCGAGGCGTGGTAGCCGACCCCGCGGACCCAGCCGTGCTCGTCGGCCCGGGCCGCGGCCAGGGCGGCGGCGAGCCCGGCGGGGGACCCCACGTCGGGTGGCCCGCAGGAGGCGGAGGTGCGAGCGGCGGCGAGGGCGTGCAGGTGCAGGTGGTGGTCGACCAGACCGGGCAGCAGCGCCCCGCCGCGGGCGTCGACGACATCGGCCCCGCTGCGGTTGAGACCGGCTCCGATCGCGGCCACACGGCCGTCGACGATGTGGACGTCGACGCGGCGGCCCTCGACCTCGGCGTCGCGCACCAGCAGTGGGCGGGTCACGGGACGGGGATGCGCAGCTCGGCGAGCACTGCGGTGGTGTCCGCGCCGGCGGCCGGGGCGCGTCCGGCGACCGGGCGGGCGCGCGGGGCGGCGACCGGGACCGGGCCCTCGGCGGTGTCCACGACCCAGCCTTCACCGCCCCGGCGGGCGGCCGGAGCCGGCCGCGGCCCGCCGGGGGGCAGAGCGGCGGCGACGACATCGGTCATGGCGATGTCCCACAGCACGCCGGACCCGTCGGCGGGGGCGGTCAGGGCGTGTACGGCGGCGGTCAGGCCGGTCAGGGGGTCGGCCAGGGCGTCGCCGCAGAACACCGGGCTCCTGCGGTCGTCGAGGGCGACGAGCCCGGCGGCGGCGGCGATGTCGTCGCCGAACCCGATCCGCTCGCACGCCCGCCCGGCCGCGGTGATCGAGATCCAGGTGGTGCCGCCCGCGACCGCGGCCGCGGCGTCGAGGCCCCAGCGGGCCAGTGCCCGCGGTCGGGAGGCCTCGATCACGACGTCGGCGGCGTCGACCAGTGCGGCGAGCGCGCGGCGGCCGTCGGGCCGGTCGGGGTCGAGCACGACGGACCGGTGCCCGGCGTGCAGCAGGTCGTAGAACCGCGGGTTCCCGCGGCGGGCACCGTCGGGGCGGGCCGGGGTCTCGACCTTGACCACCCGGGCCCCGGCCAGGCCGAGCAGGTGCGCGCACAGCGGGCCGGCCCACAGGGCGCTGAAGTCGACGACGAGCAACCCGGCCACCGATCGCGGCGGGAGCACCGGGAGTGCTGGCGGGGGAGCGGTCGGGGGTCGGACGGGCGCGGCGGCCAGGCCGAGCAGGCCGGCGCGCCCGGCCAGGGCAGCGCCGCTGTGGGCGCGCAGCCACGCGGCCACCCGCGGCCACGGATCGGCCGGCAGTTCCTCGCCGATCAGTGCGCCGAGCAGAGCGGGGTCGTCCGGGCGGGCGCAGGACACCGCCGCCCACCCGTCCGCGGTGGGCAGCAGCCGGCAGCTGCCGCCGACCGACGACGCCCCGGCCCGTGTACGTCCGGTGAGCGCCGCTCGCTCGGCCAGCAACCGGGCGCCGTCCAGACGCACCCGGCCACCGCTGTGCTCGGCGATCCGGGTGGCCAACTCCCGTGCGGCGTCCGCGGCCCGTCCCGGCGGCACCAGAGGTGGCCCGCCGCGGTGCCCGGTCAGCGCCGCGACCCCCGATTCCGCCCAGGCCACCGATGGGTCTCGCGGCAGCGGGGACGGCACCGGCCGACGATACGCTGGCCCGCCGTGAAGGCCGCCGACCCGCAGCCGCCGCGGACGACCCCGACCGAGCTGGCTGCCGCACCCTCCACGGCGGTGCTGGACGCGACCGGCGTGGTGCGCCGGCCGGTGGTGCTGGTCGACCTCGACCGCCCCGCACCCGGCGACGTCGTCGCGGCCGCGGCCGACGCCGCCGCCGCCGGAGACCGCGTCCTCGTCGGCGTCGCCACCGCCGCCCCGGACCCGGCCCTCGCTGCCCTGGTCGCCGCGCTCGACGTCAGCGTCGTGGCGTCCGGGTCGCCCGACGACCGCGCCACCGTCCCGGTCGCCGACCCCGCCGCCGAGGCCGCCGCGCTCGCCGCCGCGGTCACCGCCAACCCGGGGGCCGCGCTCGTGCTGGCCGGGCTGCTGCGCACGACCGGTGCCCTGCCCGTCCCCGCCGCGCTCGACGCCGAATCGCTGGCCTACTCCACCTTGCTCGGCGGCCCCGAGTTCCGCCGCTGGCTCACCCGTCGTGGCCCCCGCCCGCTGCCCCCGCCCGCGTCGACGGAGCCGGTGCTGCTCGACCGCCACGACGACGTCCTGCGCCTGACCCTGAACCGACCCGGGCGGCGCAACGCCTACGGCCGCGAGGTCCGCGACGCCCTCGTCGCCGCCCTGCAGCTCGCCGACCTCGACGACACCGTCGCGCGTGTGATCCTCACCGGCGCCGGGCCCGCGTTCTGCGCGGGCGGTGACCTCGACGAGTTCGGCACCGCACCCGACCCCGTCACCGCGCACTTCGTCCGCACGCGCGCGGGAGCCGCTCGCCTCCTGCACCGCCTGCGCGACCGCGTCGAGGTCCGGGTGCACGGCGCGTGCGTCGGGGCCGGCATCGAGCTGCCCGCGTTCGCCGGCCGGATCGTCGCCGCCCCCGATGCCACCTTCCGCCTGCCGGAGATCGCCATGGGCCTCATCCCCGGTGCGGGCGGCACCGTCAGCATCCCCCGCCGCATCGGCCGCTGGCGCACCCTGCACCTCGCCCTCAGCGGCCGCGCCCTGCCCGCTGCCACGGCCCGCGCGTGGGGGCTGGTCGACTGGACCGATCGGGCGCGCGCCGCACAGTCGTAGGCCTTCCGCTCGTCGCTCGTGGTCCGGCCGCCGCTCGGCGGTGGCCGGCCGGCGCCGTGGGGCTGGCTCGCACCCACCCCGGCCCGCCGGCGCGACTGGTCCGCAGACCGTCGGAGGAGGTATCAGTAGTTTTTTTCTCCGAGGCGCTGGGTCGAGCACCCCGCGGCGGTTCGCCCGCCGGGACTAGAGCAGATAGCCAGCTACCAGCATCTATGCTCGGCGGCTTGCATCGGGCCTCGCTCCTGGTGTCGCTCCTGCCGGCTGGACCGACCCACCAAAAAGATAGCCTAGTTCTCTTTACCGGACCGCTGGGCGAGGTTATGGTCGTCGCGTCGCGGCGGGTTCTCCGTCTTCATGCGACTGGTCCCTCGATGTGGAGGAGCTTTGGTATGTCGCGACCCACGGGTACATCCGTGCGTAGGACGATGCGTAGGTCGATCGGAGTACTCGCCGTCGCTGCGGTCGCCCTCGCCACTGCGGCGTGCGGAGCACCCGCGGGGGGCTCCGCGCCCGCGGCCCAGCAGCCGGCCGGTGAGGCCGATCTGAACGCCAGCGCGGTGTTCGCCTACGCGATCGGCCCTTCGACGCTCGACCCGGCGAAGAACGTCCAGCGGGGTGGCGCCGACATCTACCTGCTGCCGCTCTACGACCGGTTGACCCGCCTCGGGCCCAAGGGCGAGGTGGAGCCGATGCTGGCCACGGCGTGGGAGTTCGCCCCGGACGGCAGCGCGCTGACGCTCACCCTGCGCCCGGACGCGACCTTCGCCGACGGGTCGAAGGTGGACGCGGCGGCGGTCAAGGCGAACCTCGACCGGATGCGGACCATCCCCGGCGGGATCAGCGTCCAGTCCCTCCAGGTGATCACCGAGATCACCGCTCCGGACCCCGGCACGGTGGTCATCGGGCTGCAGAAGGGCAGCGGAGCCCAGCTCCCGGTCCTGTTCGCCGAGAACACCGGCATGATCATGAATCCCAAGGCGTTCGCCGACCCGGCCGCCGACCTGACCACCAGCATCGGCGTCGGCAACGAGTCCGGGCCGTACACGCTGGCCGGGATGCAGCCGGGCCCGGGAGGCAAGATCAACTACACCCGGCGGGCGGACATCGCGGACTACTGGGACAAGGACGCCGCGAAGATCGCCGAGCTGGAGTGGCTGAACATCCCCACCGCCGCCCAGCGGATCAACGCGGCGCAGGCAGGCGACATCACGATGGGGCAGGTCACCGGCGTCGACGTCGCCCGGGCCAAGCAGCTCGTGGAGAGCGGGCAGGTGGCGGGGATGTTCTTCCGCCAGCCCAAGATCAACCAGGAGCTGTGGCTGCAGGCGTCGCGGCCGCCGCTGGACAACGTCAAGGTGCGCCAGGCGATCCAGGCCGCGATCGACCGCAACGCGATCAACGAGGGCCTCTTCAACGGCGACTGCACCCCCACGATCCAGGACTACCCGGAGGGGCAGCACTGGGCCAGCAGCCCGGCGCTGGCGCAGATCCCGCCTGCGGACCCGGAGAAGGCGCGTCGGCTCATCGCCGAGTCCGGGGTCGGGACCCCGAAGTTCACCCTGTACGCCGCGGAGACCTGGAAGGCGCAGGGGCAGGCGGTGCAGCAGGCGCTGCGCGACGTCGGCATGGACGTCGAGCTCGCGGTCGACACCCGCACCCCGGGCGGCCCGACCTTCGCCAAGGGCGACTTCGACGCCCAGCAAGGCGCCTTCGTCGGCAGCTCGGACCCCGCCCAGCTGGTCACCGACCTCTACTTCGGCAACATCAACCTCGTCCCCGAGGCGGACCGGGCCCCCTACGAGCCCCTGCTCGCCCAACTCGGTGACCCGCTGCTGAGCCAGGATCAGCGGGCGAAGGTCTTCGACGAGATGGCGCAGATGCTCTACGAGGGCGCCTACTCCGTGCCGATGTGCTACGGGTCGCAGGTCTGGCTCACCGACGGGAGCGTCGGGAACCTGGAGACGATGCCCGGCACCGACATCGGCCTGGTGGACGTCCGCTACCTCTACGTGACGGCGAAGTAGGGCCGGACCGTGCTCAAGCTCGTCGGGCGGCCGCTGCTGGCCCTGGTCCCGACCCTGCTCGTGGTGACCTTCACGGTGTTCCTGCTGGTGGAGATCGCGCCGGGGGACGCGGGCTACGCGCTGGCCGGGGAGAACCCCTCCCCGGAGGTGGTCGAGGCGATCCGCCAGGAGCTGCGGCTGGACGAGCCGCTGCTGCAGCGCTACTTCGAGTGGCTCGGGAACGCGGTGCAGGGCGATCTCGGCCAGTCCTACCTCTCAAACCAGCCGGTGTCGGAGCTGTTGCTGCAGCGGCTGCCCGTGACGCTCTCGCTCGGGGTGCTGTCGCTGCTGCTGGCGGTGCTGGCGGGGTTCGCTCTCGGCATCCTCGCGGCGTTCCGCCCGGGTCGGCTCGTCGACCGGATCGTCACGGCGGTGTCCTCGGTGATGCTGGCGATCCCGTCGTTCTGGCTGGCGCTCGTGCTCGTGCTGATCTTCGCGGTCAGCTACGCGGTGTTCCCCACCCTCGGCTACGCGGAGCTCTCCGAGGGCGCCGGGCAGTGGCTCTACCACCTGGCCCTGCCGGCGCTGGCGCTGGCCATGAACCCGGCGGCGACCATCGCGCTGCAGCTCAAGTCGGCGCTGATCGCGGAGGAGGGCAGCGACTACCTGATGGCGGCGCGGGCGAAGGGGCTGACCGCGGCCAGCCTGATGTTCAAGCACGCGCTGAAGAACGCGGCCGTGCCGGTGGTGGCCGTGCTCGGCTTCCGCATCGCCGCGCTCCTCGGCGGAACGGTGATCATCGAGACGATCTTCGTGCTGCCCGGGCTCGGCCTGCTGGCCCAGCAGACGGCGATGAACCAGGACGTCCCGGTGATGCTCGGGATCGTCACGGTGACGACCCTGTTCGTGATGGCCGTGAACATCGTCGTCGACGCGTCCTACGGCCTGATCAACCCGAAGCTGCGAGGCGCCAGATGACCGAAGGCGTGCTGATCGATCCCGCCACGTCCCCGCCACCGGGCGGGCCCGCCGCGTCGCGCCCGGTGCCCCGGCGCGGTCGGGTCCTGCGCCGACTGCTGCGCCAGCCGGTCCCCACCGGCGCGCTGGCCTTCCTCACCCTGGTGGTGCTGCTGGCCGTGCTGGCCCCGTGGCTCGCCCCGTTCGACCCGGACCGCCAGGACCTGCTCGGGCGCCTGCAGGGCCCGTCGGCGCAGCACTGGCTCGGCCAGGACGACTTCGGCCGCGACGAGCTCAGCCGGCTGATGTTCGGCGCGCGGGTGTCCCTCCTCGCCTCCCTGCAGGCGGTGGCCATCGGTGTGCTGGTGGGGGTCACCGGCGGGCTGCTGGCCGGGTACGTCGGGGGACGGGTGGACAGCCTGCTCGGCCGCCTGGTCGACATGCTGATGGCCGTCCCCGGCCTGCTCTTCGCGATCACGGTCGTGACCGTGCTCGGACCGGGGCTGACCAACGCGATGCTCGCCGTCGGCCTGCTGCTCACCCCGCCGCTGTTCCGGGTGGCCCGGGCGACGACGCGCAGCGTCCGCGAGGAGACCTACATCGAGGCGTCCCGGGCGCTGGGCTTCCCGACCCGGCGCACGGTCCTGCACCACGTGCTGCCCAACATGATCGCGCCGGTGCTCGTGCAGATCACGATCCTGCTCGGGCTCGCGATCACGATCGAGGCGAGCCTGAGCTTCCTCGGCCTCGGCGTCCAACCACCGACCGCCACATGGGGATCGATGCTGTCCGAAGCGAACTCGTACATGGCCCAGGCGCCACATCTGATCTACGTCCCGGGTGCGATGATCGCCCTGACCGTACTGAGCTTCTCGCTGCTCGGGGACGGTCTCGCCCGGGCGCTGGGGACGTCGCGGTTCGCCGTGGCGGAGAAGGCATGAGCCTGCTCAGCGTGCGGGACCTGAGTGTCTCCTTCCGCGGGCCCGGCGGCTGGGTCCCGGTCACCGACCGGGTCTCGTTCGACGTCGAGGCGGGCACCACGGTCGGGCTGGTCGGCGAATCCGGCTCCGGCAAGACGGTGACGGCGTTGAGCGCGATGGGCCTGACCCGCGCGCAGGGCGCCCGCGTCACCGGTCAGGTCCTCTTCGACGGCGAGGACCTCGCGACGCTGTCGCAGCGGGAGCTGTCCACCCGCCGCGGCGCCACCATCAGCATGATCTTCCAGCAGGCCATCCGGACGCTGGACCCCGCGTTCACGGTGGGGGAGCAGATCGCGGAGTCCGTCCGCCGGCACGAACGGGTGTCGCGCAAGGAGGCGTGGCGCCGGGCGGTGGAGATGCTCGACCGCGTCCACATCCCGCGGGCCGCCGAGCGCGCCGCGGAGTACCCGCACACGTTCAGCGGCGGGATGTGCCAGCGGGCGATGATCGCCATGGCGCTGGCCTGCTCGCCGAAGCTGGTCTTCGCCGACGAGCCGACGACCGCCCTGGACGTCACGGTCCAGGCGCGGATCCTCGACCTGCTGCGCGAGATCCAGCGCGACACCGGCATCGCCGTGGTCTTCATCAGCCACGACCTCGGGGTCATCGCCGAGCTGGCCCAGCACGTGGTCGTCATGTACGCGGGGCAGGTCGTCGAGCGGGCCGGCGTCGAGGAGCTGTTCCTGCGCCCGCGCCACCCCTACACCGCGGGCCTGCTCAACGCCATCCCCGCGGTGGGCCGGGGGCGACGCCTGATCAGCATCCCGGGCAACGTCCCCGCGCCCGGGGCGATGCCGCCGGGCTGCCGGTTCCACCCGCGGTGCCCGCACGGGGTCACCGGCCGCTGCGACACCGGACCCGTGGACCTCGTCGAGGACGTCCGGTGCGTGCGGTCCGGCGAAGTGCCCCTGCTGGGCATCCCGACTCCCGCGGGAGCCCGGTCATGAGCCTGCTGGAGGTCGAGGGGCTGGTGAAGCGGTACCCGGTGCGCCAGGGGTTCCTCGGGCGGGCGCGGGAGTGGTTCACCGCCGTCGACGACGTCGGGTTCACCGCCGAGCGCGGCGAGACGCTGGCCCTGGTCGGCGAGTCCGGCGCCGGCAAGTCGACGACCGGGCGGCTGATCCTGCGCCTGGTCGAGCCCGACGCCGGGACCGTGCGCTTCGACGGCGTGGACGTGCGGGCGCTGGACCAGCCCGCGCTGCGCACGCTGCGGCGGCGGATGCAAATGATCTTCCAGGACCCGTACAGCTCGCTCGACCCGCACCTGCCGGTCGGCGAGTCGGTCGCGGAGCCGCTGCACGTGCACTTCGGGATGTCGCGGGGGGAGCGGCTGCGCCGCACCGCGGAACTGCTCGACGTCGTCGGCATCTCGCACGACGTGCTGGAGCGCTACCCGGCCGAGCTCTCCGGCGGGCAGCTGCAGCGCGCGGCGATCGCGCGGGCGCTGACGATGAAGCCGGACCTGATCGTCGCCGACGAGCCGGTGGCCGCGCTCGACGTCTCGGTCCGGGCGCAGGTGCTCAACCTGATGCTCGACCTGCAGCGCGAGCTCGGGCTGACCTACCTGTTCATCACCCACGACCTGTCGTTGGTCGAGGTCATCGCCGACCGGGCGATCGTCATGTCCGGTGGCCGGATCGTCGAGCAGGGCCGGGTCGAGGAGATCTTCGAGAACCCGCGCGAGGACTACACCCGCGAGCTGCTCGCGGCCATCCCCCGGCCGATCCCGATGTCGCTGCGCGGTCCGGCCCCGCAGCCGCCGGCCGTCCCGGCCGACGTGCCCGAGCAGCCCCTCGCCCGCGTCGAGGCAGGAAAGGACTGATCGCATGGAGGACCTACAGGGACGGACCGCCGTCGTGACCGGCGCCGCGAGCGGGATCGGTGCGGCGCTCGCGCGGGTGCTGGCCGCGGAGGGCTGCCGCGTCGTGGTCTCCGACGTCGAGCTCGACGGGGCCGCCGCCGTGGCCGACGCCATCACCGCCGACGGCGGTTCGGCGCTGGCCGTGCGCACCGATGTGGCCGACCGCGGCTCGGTGCAGGAGCTGGCCGCGGCCGCGCGCGAGCGGTTCGGGCTCGTCCACCTGTTGTGCAACAACGCGGGTGTCTCCTACCACCGGCGCGGCATCCACGCGACGTACGAGGACTGGCGCTGGGTGCTCGGGGTCAACCTCGACGGCGTCGTCCACGGCATCACCGAGTTCCTGCCCGACATGCTCGACTCGGGGCAGGAGTGCCACATCGTCAACACGGCCTCGATGAACGGGATCGTGCCCAGCGCGCAGAGCGCGATGTACTCCGCGTCGAAGTACGGGGTCGTCGGGCTGACCGAGACCCTGCACAATGAGCTGGCCGGCACCCGGGTGGGGGTGACCGCGCTGTGCCCGGCCGGGGTCCGCACCCGCATCACCGACTCGGTGCGCAACCGCCCCGCCGAGGCGGCGACGGCCGACGACACCCGCCCCGCGCACGTCCCGAGCGGCTCGTTCGACCTCTCCCCGGCGCTGGACCCCGAGGTCGTTGCCCGGATGACGGTCGGAGGAGTGCGCGAAGGCCGGCTCTACGTGTTCACCGATCCGAAGGTGAAGGACCTGATCGTGGCCCACCGCGAGCGCATGCTGGCCGACTTCGCCCCGCTCGACGCGTTCCTGGCAGCCCGATGAGCGAGCTCGTGAGCAGTCCGCTCGTCGGCGAGTACCAGGGCTTCGACGTCACCGTCGACGGCGGGATCGCCGAGATCATTCTCCGTCGCCCGGACCGGCTCAACGCGCTGTCCATCCCCGCCCGCCGGGACCTGGTCGAGGTGCTGTCCGCCTGCCAGCTCGACGCGGCGGTCCGGGTGGTGGTCCTGACGGCCACCGGCCGCGGCTTCTGCGCCGGGATGTGGCTCGGCCCGCGCGACGAGGACGAGCGCCCCACGCTCGTCCCGGACCTGCCCGGTGGGCACCGGGCGCCGGTCGACCTGGCCGCCCAGCTGCGCACGCACAGCCAGGAGCTGGCCCGCACGATCCGCCGGCTGGACAAGGTGACCATCGCCGCGGTCAACGGCTTCGCCGTGCAGATCGGCCTCAGCATGGCGCTGGCCTGCGACTACGTGGTCGCGGCACGGTCGGCGACGCTCGGCAGCGCCACCCTGCGCATGGGCTACCAGCCCGACGAGGGCGGGCACTGGCTGCTCGTCGAGCACCTGGGCGTCAAGGGCGCGCTGGACTTCCTGCTGCGCAAGCGGATGGTGGGCGCCGCGGAGGCGCAGGCGCTCGGCCTGGTCACCGAGGTGGTCGACGACGACGACCTGCCGCAGCGCTCGCGCGAGCTGGCTGCCGAGCTGGCTGCTGGCCCGCAGGTCGCCATGAGGCTGCTGAAACGGGCCGTCTACAACGCCGCGCACCAGACGCTCGACCAGGCCGGCGACGACATCGCGGTGCGGACCGCGGTGAGCGACTTCCACACCGACGCGGTCGAGGGTTCCCGCGCCTGGCTGCGCAAGCAGACACCGACGTTCAACCGCTGGCTGGAGGAGCCGACCGATGGATCTTGAACTGGCCGAGGACCGGCTGTTCTTCCAGCAGAACACCCGCCGGTTCCTCGAACGCGAGTCCCCGGTCGAGCGCGTCCGGGAGCTGCACCGCACCGAGCACGGCGTCGACCCGGCCTGGTGGCAGCGCGCCGCCGAGCTCGGCTGGACGTCCCTGCTGGCCGCCGAGGACGACGGCGGCGGCAGCCTGTCCGGGAACCCCGTGCAGGACGCCGTGATCGTGGCCGAGGAGCTGGGCCGGATGGTCGGGCCCGGCCCGTTCCTGCCGACCAACGTGGTGATCTCGGCGCTGAGCGCCGGCGGGAGCGCCGGGCTGAAGGAGGAGCACCTGCCCGGGCTCCTGGAGGGCTCCACCACGGCCGCCTGGGCGCTGGCCGAGCAGGGTGGCTGGGCGCCGGGGGACGTGCGCACCGAGGCCAGGGTCGAGGGCGACGAGGTCGTCCTGACCGGGGAGAAGGCCTACGTCGAGGCGGGCGCCGCGGCCGACGTCGTGCTGGTCGTCGCGCGGACCGGCGACGGGCTCACCCAGGTGCTGGTGCCGCGCGACCACCCGGGCGTGACCGTCGTCCCCGGGCACAGCCTCGATCTGGTCCGGCGGTTCGCCCGGCTGCGGTTCGACGAGGTGCGCCTGCCGGGCACTGCCGTGGTGGGCGAGCCCGGCGGAGCCGACGGCGGCGTCGAGCGGCAGCTGCAGCTCGCGCTGACCCTGCAGAGCGCGGAGTCCGTCGGCCTGATGGACCGCGTCTTCGAGTTCACCTTCGCCTACATGGGCGACCGCTACGCGTTCGGCCGGCCCATCTCCTCCTACCAGGCGCTCAAGCACCGGGTGGCGGACATGCTGCTGCACCTGGAGTCGGCCAAGGCCACCACGGACGCCGCCGCCCGGGCGCTGGACGAGCGCGACCCCGAGGTCGCGCGGCTGGTCCGGATCGCCGCGGCCTACGTCGGGGACACCGCGGTCACCTTCATCCAGGAGTGCGTCCAGCTGCTCGGTGGGATCGGGGTGACCTGGGAGCACGACATCCACCTCTACCTGCGGCGGGCCACGCTCAACCGGGCCGTGCTGGGCGCCCCGGAGCAGCACCGCGAGCAGATCGTCGTCCGGCTGGGCGTGTGAGGAGATCCCCATGACGAGCACCACCACCGCGGGCACTGCCAGTAGCGCCGGCACCGAGGACGTCGAGGCGTTCCGGCTCCGGGTCCGGGCCTTCCTCGCCGCGTCCCTGCCCCGCAAGGACGAGCGGTCGGGCCCGGTCTCGATGGCCGAGGCCAAGCAGCTGCAGGCGGTCCTGTTCGACGGCGGCTTCGCCGGGATCGCCTTCCCGGCGCGGTACGGCGGCGCCGGGCTGACCCTGGAGCACCAGACCGTCTTCGGGCAGGAGGCCGCCGGCTACCGGATGCCGACACCGCTGGCCGTCTCGGTCGCGATGCTCGCCCCGACCCTGCTCGACCACGGCTCGGAGGAGCTCAAGAGCACCCACCTGCCGCGGATCCTGCGCGGCGACGAGATCTGGCTGCAGCTGCTCAGTGAACCGTCGGGCGGCTCGGACATGGCCGGCGTGCTGACCCGCGCCGTCCGGTCCGGCGAACAGTGGGTGGTCAACGGGGCCAAGATCTGGACGACCGGGGCGAACCACGCGGACTACGGGATGTGCCTGGCCCGCACCGATCCCGATGTGCCCAAGCACGCCGGGCTGTCGATGTTCGCGGTCCCGCTCGCCCACGACGGCGTGCGGATCGAGCCGATCGTGGCCTCGGACGGCGGGACACCGCACTTCTTCCAGGAGTTCCTCGACGACGTCGAGCTGCCCGCCGGGAACCTGATCGGCGAGCTGAACAACGGCTGGGTCGTCGCCCGCGCGCTGCTCTACCACGAGCGCAACGCCACGGCCGGGGTCGGCCACGGCCGGGGCTACCGAGCAGAGGCGGACGCCGGCGCGGCCACCGGCACCGGGATCGACGACCTGATCGACCTCGCCCGCGCCGCCGGGACCACCGGCGACCCGGTGGCCCGCCAGCTGCTGGCCGAGGCGCACGTCGCGGCCGTCGTCGCGCGGCAGGTGGGCGACCGCGTCATGACCGGCATCCGGACCGGCGCCTTCCGGGGCGACTGGGGCTCGCTGCTCAAGCTCGGCATGGGGATCGACGCCCCGCGCCGCGGCGAGATCGGGCTCGCCGTCGGGGGCACCGGCGCCGTCGTCTGGGACGACGGGGCGGACGACGGGGCGCACGACGACGTCGACCGGCACTCGGTGAAGTGGCTGACCGCGCGCACGATCTCCATCGCCGGGGGCACCAACGAGATGCAGCGCAACATCGTCAGCGAGCGGCTGCTCGGCATGCCGCGCGAGGCCTCCGACGACCGGACCGTGCCCTTCCGGGAGCTGCTGAGCCGGCGCACCGCGGGCTCCTGACCCATCCGCCCCACCCACCAGCAGCGCCGCGGGTCGTGGCGCGGAGACGGATCTGCCATGGGAGTACTCGATTCGCGCGCGGTCGTCGTGACCGGTGGCGGCTACGGCCTCGGTCGGGCCTACGCGCTCGCCGCGGCGGCCGAGGGCGCCTCGGTCCTGGTCAACGATGTCGACGGGGACCGGGCGGCGGCGGTCGTGCAGGAGATCGCCGACCGGGGCGGGAAGGCGGTGGCCGAGCAGGCCTCGGTGGTGGACCCCGCCGCCGCGGCCGGCATCGTCGAGGCCTGCGTCGATGCGTTCGGCCAGATCGACGGCCTGGTCAACAACGCCGGGGTGATCACCTCCGGCGATCCGTGGACGGTCGGCGCGGACGACATCCGCCACCTCGTCGACGTCAACGTGGTCGGCGTCCTGAACACCGGGGTCGCGGCCATCGCCGCGATGCGCGGCCGCGGCGGGGTGATCGTCAACGTGACCTCGGGCAGCCACCTCGGCATGCCCGGGCTCGCCCTCTACGGCGCCACCAAGGGCGCGGTCGCGTCGCTGACCTACGGCTGGGCCATCGACCTGGCCGGCTCCGGGATCCGGGTGGTCGGCTTCTCGCCGCTGGGCCGCTCCGGGATGGGCAGGTCCGACGCGCTGCCGCCGGCCGAGGACGTCGCACCGGCGGTCGCGTACCTGCTCTCCGAGGCCGCGGCACCCCTGCACGGCCAGGTCGTCCGCTTCGACGGCCGTGCCCTGAGCCTGCTGAGCCCACCCGCCTACGCCGAGCCCGTCGTGGCGAGGGGACCGGGCTGGACCGTCGCCGACGTCGCCGACGCCGTCGACTCGACCCTGCGCGCGACCACCCACCCCATCGGGCACCCGCCGGTCCGGCCCGTCGCCTGACCGGCCGCTCCACCGACGAACCGCAATCCGGAAGGACCCCCGTGACCGCGATCGACCCGGACAACTACACCGGCCTGCTGCTGCGCAAGCAGGGCCGCGTCCTGCACGCCGAACTGCACAACCCCGGCCGCAAGAATGCGCTCAACCCGACGATGCTCAACGACCTGCACCGGTTGTGGACCGAGGTCGACGAGGACGACGACGTGCACGTGGTCGTGCTCTCGGGGCACGGCGACGCGTTCTGTGCCGGGATCGACCTGAAGAACCTGTCGCAGACCTCCGGTCCGGAGAAGAACGCGACCCGGCGGCTGTCGGTGAAGGGCCCGCGCGACACGTTCTGGCGCATGCTGGACTGCGAGACGCCGATCATCTCCAAGGTCCGCGGCCCGGCCTACGGGCTGGGCGTGAACATCTGCCTCAGCGCCGACATCGTCATCGCCTCGGAGAACGCCCGGTTCTGCGATTCGCACGTGAAGAACGGAATCGCGCCCGGCGACGGCGGGGCCGCGCTGTGGCCGCTGCTGATCGGGTTCCACCGGGCGAAGGAGTACATCATGCTCGGTGATCCCATCGACGGCCCGAAGGCCGCCGAGATGGGGCTGATCAACCACTGCGTGCCGGACGGCGAACTCGACGCTTTCGTGGACGAGATGGCGGACCGGCTGGCGAACGGGGCCCCGATGGCGATCGCGTTCGCGAAGCTGTCGGTGAACGTGATGCTCAAGCAGATGATGGCCGGCGCGTTCGAGACGTCGATGGCCTACGACATGCTGACGCTGAAGTCCAACGACGTGCGGGAGGGCTCGCTCGCGTTCGTGGAGAAGCGGGAGCCGAAGTTCACCGGGACATGAGGACCCGGGGTGGCCGGCACCGCCGGCCACCCCGCGGGCGTCAGTCCGAGGACGGCAGCGGCTTGGCGACCAGCGGCTCGAGCACCTCGTCGCCGACGGCGAGCGACCCCTTCCCGGCCCTGGTGCACATCAGTTCGAGCCCGGACCCCGGGTGGCCGTAGCGCTTGCCGACCTGGGTGCCGCCGGCGAAGCGGTCGGCGAGGGGCACGGCCTCGCCTGCCCCGGCCGCGAGGTCGACGACCGGGGCCCCGCCGCAGGTCAACTCGACAGCGGTGGCGGGCGGGCGGACCACCACGAACTGCCCGTCGCACGTGGCGCTGCGCAGCCGCATGCCGGGTTTCACCATCATCGACGTCCTCCTCGACCTGGAATCCTCCCCGACATTAGATACCCTGGATGGGCTTCATGGAAGTGATCTACGCTGCTCGTGCCCGGTGTGGGTGGCAAACCAGTATGACGATTACTGGGCTCTCAGGGGCCGGTCGCCACCCCGGCGGCGGTGTTGCGGGGCCGGACTACCGGGCGGATCCCTTCCAGGTGGTCGCGCATCAACACCCGTGCGCGTGCGCCGTCCCCGGCCCCGATCGCGTCGATGATCTCCACGTGCTCCCGGTCGACCCACTCGCGCATCGCGGCGTCCGGCTGCACGCCGCGGGTCTCGGTGAGCCGCATGAGTGCGAGCAGGAACAGCCACACGGCCCGGTTTCCGGCGGCCTCGGCCAGCTGCCCGTGCCAGCCGTGGATCTGCCGGCCGGCCCTGCCCTCGACCAGCCGGTGCGCGGCCAGGGCGTCGCGCAGCTGCGCGATCGTCGCCGCGTCCGCGGCGGCGGCGAGGCGCTCGACGGTGGCGAGCTCCATCGCCGAGCGCACCTCGAACAGCTGCGTGGTGTCCACGCCCTCGAAGTCGAGGTGGATCGCCAGCGAGTCCGCGACGGCGTCCGCGGTCGGCCTGGCCACGAACAGCCCCCCACCGGGCCCGCGGCGGGTGCGCACGACCTGGTGGAACTCCAGCAGCCGGACCGCCTCGCGGACCACCGACCGGCTCACGTCGTACTGCTCGGCGAGCACCACCTCGGAGCCGATGTGCTGGTCGACCGGCCAGTCCTGGGTGACGACGTCGGTCAGGATCTCCGCGGCGATCACGCTGGCGAGCTTCGCGACCGACTTGCCGCTGGACATGTCCTCGAAGGTCATCGGGCGCCGCCCGCGACGGCTGGTGAGGTAGGCGCCGATCTGGTGGACGTGCTCGCGCGCGGCGCGACCGGCCGCGACCTCGTCGCCGGCGCAGACCGCCCCGACGATCCGGCGGTGCGCGGCGGCCGCCGCCCGCCGCTCGCGCCGCTGCTGGGCGTCGCTGCGGCGCCCGGACGCGGAGTACCAGTCGGTGACCCGCACCAGGATGCGGGTGAGCAGCTCCAGCGCGGGGTTGGCGGACAGCCCGGCGACGAGCCCGTGCACCTCGGTCCACGGCGGGGCGTCAGCGGTTGCCCGGCCGGTCGCGGTGTTGGCGGCGAGCAGGGCGGCCAGCCCGGCGCGCTGCTCCGGGGTGGCGACGCGGGCCGCGAGCTCGGCCGCCCGCTGCTCGACGATGCCGCGGGCCTCGAGCACCTCGTCCGGGCCCACGCCGGCGTAGGCGAAGTAGACCATCGCCGCGGTGCTGACCGCGGTCTCGTCGGGGGCGGTCACCAGCAGGCCACCGCCGGCGCCCTGCTTCATCCGGGCCACCCCGAGGTACTCCACGAGCCGGATCGCCTCCCGGACCACGGCCCGGCTGACGCCGTAGCGCTCGACCAGTTCGGGCTCGGTGCCGATGATCTCCCCGACCGGCCAGCCGCTGGCCATGATGTCGAGTCGGATCTTGGACGCGACGCGGTCCACGAGGCGGGGGCCGACCCGCCGGGTCGCCGTCGTGCCCGTCGGGCTCCGCCGCTCCTGCGGGCTGGGCGCCCCCGGGGAAACGCGGTTCGAGCGCACAGGGACCTCTTCCGGCGGGCGGTTGTGGTGGTCGGAGCATACCGAAGACCGCCGAATGCGGGAGCCTCCACCCGAAATTGCGAACGGGGCGGATACCGCCCAGCAAAGTCCTGGTCAGGTCACGGCTGGTTTCACGACGGGATACGATGAAAACGGAACAGGTGACGGGTGGAGCCGGAGCGACCGCGGCCCGGCTGCCGCTGGAAGGTGTGCGCGTCGTCGACCTCAGCCAGGGTGTCGCCGGCCCGTTCTGCGCCCGATTGCTGGCCGACTACGGCGCGACCGCGGTCAAGGTGGAGTCGCCGGCCGGCGACGAATCCCGTCGGGCGGGGCCGTTCCCGGGTGACGAACCGGATCCGGAGTGCAGCGGATTGTTCCTGCACCTGAACACGAACAAGCGGGGAATCGTCGTCGATTCGCGGGCGCCGGCCGGGGTGGACGTGGTGCGCCGGCTCGTGGCCGCGGCCGACGTCGTCGTCGAGTCCGCGCGCCCGGCCGACGTGGCCGGCACCGGCCTGGAGCCGGCGGCCCTGCTCGCCGGGCGCGAGGACCTGGTCGTCACCTCGGTGACGCCCTTCGGCCAGGACGGGCCCTACCGGGACTACCGGATGACCGAGATCGTGGCGTTCGCCATGGGCGGGCCGATGAACTCCAGCGGCAGCCCGGACCGCGAGCCGGTGAAGCTGGCCGGCAACGCCGTGCAGATGCAGAGCGGCGCGACCGCGCTCACCGCGACGCTCGGCGCGCTGTTCCACGCGCAGTCGACCGGCCGGGGCCAGCACGTGGACGTGGCGACCTACGAGACGCAGAACGGGAGCCTGGACCGGCGCCGCTACTACCTGCTGTCCTACCAGTACTCCGGCTACGTCACCCAGCGCGCGCACAAGGTCGGCGCGGGGCGCATCGCCGTCGGCGGCCGGTTCCCGACCCGGGACGGCCGGATGATCACCACCGGCGCGGTGTGGCCCACGCACCTGCCCCGGATGGTGTCGGTGCTCGGCGACGAGGAGCTCTCGGCCCGCTTCGCCGAGCGCGGCGAGGAGCTGATCGTCGCGCAGCCGGAGCTGGTCAACGCGGCGATCGCGAGCTGGGCCGCCTCGCGCGACGCCCGGGCGGCGATGCGCGAGGCGCAGAGCGCGGGGTGGCCGGTGGTCGTGGTGAACGACCCGAAGACGCTGCTGACCGACGAGCACCTCGTCGCCCGCGGCTTCTGGGTGGAGGGGGAATCGCCGATGGGTCCGGTCCCGCACACCGGCGCCCCATGGAAGGTCGACGGCGGGGGCTGGGCGCTGCGGGCGCCCGCGCCGCGGCTGGGCCAGCACACCGACGAAGTCCTGCGGGAGACCGGGTTCGACGACGCGGCCATCGCCGGGCTGCGTGCGGAAGGGGTGGTCCTGTGACATCGGACGGCATCGGGGACTTCGGTCCGCTGCGCGGCATGGTGGTCCTGGACATGACCGCCGCACTGGCCGGCGCCTTCTCCACCATGCTCCTCGCGGACATGGGCGCCGAGGTCATCAAGATCGAGTCGTTGCAGCACTACCCGGCGCCCAGCCGCGGGCCCCGCAACCCGCCGCGCGGCACCGCCGCAGGCGCGGTCTCGGCCGCCCGGGACTACCCGGACAACGATCCGGGTGAGGACCCGTGGAACCGGCTGAGCTGGTTCAACTCGCATTCGCGCAACAAGCGCAACGCGACGATGGACATCACCCGCCCGGCCGGCAAGGAGCTGTTCCTGCGGCTGATCGAGAAGGCCGACGGCTTCGTGGAGAACAACGCCGCCGGCCTGCTGGAGAAGCTCGGCCTCGGACCGGACCTGCTGCTCGAGCGCAACCCCCGGCTGATCATCGTCCGGATGCCCCCGCTGGGCTCGACCGGCCCGGACGCCAACGCCACCGGGTTCGGCTGGCACTTCGAGGAGCTGGCCGGGTTCCTGGAGGTGCAGGGCTACCCGGACGGGCAGACCGTCGGCTCGATCTTCATGGACGGCTCCAGCGGGCCGGCCGGGGCGTCGGCGTTCCTGATGGCGCTGCTGGAGCGTCGCCGGACCGGCCGCGGGGCGGTCATCGAGGTGGCCCAGGTGGAGAACATGATCGTGCACATCGGGGACCTGGTGATGGACGCCGTCATGAACGACCGGGTGCCCGCCCGCGAGGGCAACCGCTCGCCGGCCTACGCCCCGCAGGGCGTCTACCCGTGCCTCGAGCCGGACTCCTGGCTGGCGCTGTCGGTGCGCTCCGCGGCGGAGTGGGACGCGCTGCGCGCCACCCTCGGCGACCCCGTCGAGCTGCGCGACCCCGCGCTGGCGGACGCCGCCGAACGCCACCGCCGCCACGACGACATCGACCGGGTGATCAGCGCCTGGACCGCCACCGTGACCAAGCACGACGCGTTCCACGCACTGCAGGGGGCCGGCGTGCCGGCGGGTCCGGTGATGGACGAGGCGGACGCCAGCGCCGACCCCCAGCTGCACGAGCGCGGGTTCTTCCACTTCCTCGAGCACCGCCGCGCCGGGATGCACTTCCATCCCGGGGCGAACTTCCGGCTCACCGCGACCCCGGCGCAGATCGTCCGCGCGGCCCCCGTGGTCGGGCAGGACAACGAGTACGTCTACCGCGAGCTGCTCGGGGTCGACGACGACGAGTACGCCGCCCTGGCCCGCGACGGCCACATCGGATCGGAGTACCAGTGACCGGCATCCCCAGGCTGACGATCGCCTTCAACCTGCGCGCTCCGAGCTGGGGGCCGCCGGCGCCCGAGCTCTACGACGCCGCCGTGGAGATGGCGGCGTGGGCCGACCGCACCGGGTTCGACGAGGTGTTCCTCAGCGAGCACCACGTCACCGACGACGGCTACCTGCCCTCACCGATCGTCATGGCCGCGGGCATCGCCACCCGGACCGAGCGGGTGCGCCTGCGGCTGTCGGTGGTGCTGGCGACCCTGATGCACCCGGTCCACCTGGCCGAGGACCTGGCGGTGCTGGACCTGCTGGCGCGGGGCCGGCTCGACGTGGCCCTCGGCGCCGGGTACCGCAAGATCGAGTTCCAGACCTTCGGCGTCGACTGGCGCAAGCGACCGTCGATGATGGTCGAGTGCGTGCAGACGCTGCGGGCGGCGTGGACGGGGGAGCCGTTCGACTTCCGCGGGGTGCGCACCCGCGTCCTCCCGCGGCCGTTCCAGCCGGGCGGCCCGCCGCTCTCCCTCGCCGGGACGTCGGCCGGTGCCGCCCGCCGGGCCGCGCGCCTCGGCCTGGGGTTCGAACCCCTCGGGAACCTGTTCCAGGACGTGTACCTCGCGGAGCTGCGGTCGTTGGGCAAGCAGCCCCCGGTCCCGGCCGCACCGGCCGCGGTGTCGCACCCGGCGTTCGTGCACATCGCGCGCGACCCCGACGCGGCCTGGGCGGCCATCGGAAAGCACGTCCTGCACAACGTGAACGAGTACGCCGCGTACGCGACCGCCAAGGAGCTCACCCCGTTCAAGGCGGTGACCGACCCGGACCAGTTGCTCGAGTCCGGGGCGGCGAAGGTCGTCACGCCCGAGGAGTGCCGCGCGCTGCTGCGCGCGATCGGGCCGGGCGGGAGGTTCCGGCTCAACCCGCTCGAGGGCGGGATCCCGCCGGAGCTGGGCTGGGAGAGCCTGCGGCTGTTCGAGACCGAGGTGCTGGCCGAGCTCCGCGCCGCCGCCCCGGCCACGGGACGGAGCTGATCGCGGTGGATCCGTCCGTCCTGCTGGAGATGGTGGCCGGCGCGGCGCCCGACCGGACCGCGCTCGGCGCGCTGACCTACGGCGAGCTGCAGGAGCGGGCCCGCTCGGTGGCCGGCGGCCTGGCCGGGGCCGGGGTCCGCCACGTCGGCTACGTCGACGAGTACTCCGAGACCGTCCCGGTGCTGTTCTACGCCGCCGCGACCGCCGGCCTGCCGTTCGTGCCGCTGAACTACCGGCTCTCCGACGAGGCCCTGCGCGCGGCGCTGGCGCGGATCGCGCCCGCGGTGGTGGTGGCGGGGCAGCGGCAGCGGCAGCGGTGCGCCGGGATCGAGGGGATCACGGTGCTGGGGCCGGACGAGCTGCCGGCCGGGCCGGCCGGGCCGTCCGGGCCGGGGGACGTCAGCGTCCTGCTGTTCACCTCGGGCACCAGCGGCGAGCCGAAGGCCGCGGTGCTGCGCCCGGGGCACCTGTGCTCGTACGTGCTGTCCACGGTGGACTTCCTGGGGGCCGGGGAGGACGAGGCCCAGCTGGTCAGCGTGCCGCCCTACCACATCGCCGGGATCTCGACGATCCTCACGTCGGTGTTCGCCGGGCGCCGGATCGTGGTGCTGCCGGCCTTCACCGCGCAGGCGTGGGTGGACCTGGTCCGGGCGGAGTCGGTGACGCACGCGATGGTGGTCCCGACGATGCTGGGCCGGATCCTGGACGTCCTGCAGGCGCGCGGGGAGTCCCTGCCGGCGTTGCGGCACCTGTCCTACGGGGGCGGGCGGATGCCGGCCCCCGTGGTGGAGCGCGCGTTGCGGCTGCTGCCGCACGTCGACCTGGTCAACGCCTACGGGCTGACCGAGACGAGCTCGACGATCGCGGTGCTCGGCCCGCAGGACCACCGGGACGCGATCGCCGCGAGTGAGCCGGCGGTGCGCGCCCGGCTCGGGTCGGTGGGCCGTCCGCTGCCGACCGTGGAGCTGGAGATACGGGACGCGGCGGGCGCGGTGCTGCCGCCGGGGGAGCCCGGGGAGATCTTCGTGCGCGGGGAGCAGGTCTCGGGGGAGTACCTGTCGCACACCGCGACGGACGCCGGAGGGTGGTTCCCGACCAGGGACCGCGGGTGGCTCGACGCCCAGGGCTACCTGTTCCTCGACGGCCGCGCCGACGACGTGATCGTCCGGGGCGGGGAGAACCTGTCCCCGGGCGAGATCGAGGACGCGTTGCTGACCCACCCGGTCGTGGACGACGTGATCGTGCTGGGGGTGCCGGACACCGAGTGGGGCGAGGTGCCGGTCGCCGCGATCGTGCCGGTCGGGCCGGTGGCCGACGAGGCGGCGCTGGAGCGCGAGCTGCAGGCGCACGTCCGGGAGCGGCTGCGCTCGGCCAAGACACCGGCGCGGGTGGTCGTCCGGGAGACGTTGCCGCACACGGACACCGGTAAGGCGTTGCGTCGCGTGCTCCGTGCCGAACTCGTCATCGAGGCGACCGCCCGCGACTCGTGACCACGGGCGCCCCCGTAGCACGGTCCACCGTGGGCGCGGTGTAGAGCGCTGCAATCGGCAGTGGGCTCAGCTGGTCGTCGCTCATCGAGGTCCGGTGTGCCCGTGTGGCCAGCAGGCCCAGCATCGGCGGCCGTCCGGTTCGCAGAGGGATCCGGCGATCACGAGGTTGCCGCAGGTCGCTCGGTAGCGGCCGTTGCTGCTCTTCGTGATCTCCGATTCGAGGACGGCATGCGCCATGCGGTCGGTCGTGCTGGTCACTGGGACAACGGCAAGGGCGAAGCCGGGTACTGGATCAAGGTTGGTGGCGCGAGACGGTGGGTTCCGGCCGACGCGGAGGGTGGGGGCGTCCGCGTCGGCCGGAGTCGAGGGTGAGCGTTCGTCGAGGTGTTCGACGCTCGGCGCTTGGGCGCCGGTTCTGCGGCCGCGGCTACTCACGGCACGTAAGCTATGACCGTTCGTGATCTGAGTGGACTGACTCCGAGTACGCGTTGATGGCCCGGTGAGCTGCAGAAACGGGGAGCCGCTGATGGTGGGCAGCCCGAGAACACCGCGCCCGGGTCAGGGTTCTCGCTCAGCTGTGGGTGCGGTGAGCGGGTTCGCGTTGCGGTTGATGCGCGAGTCGGTCGGTCTGACGCAGGCCGGCTTCGCCGAACTGGTGGAGCGGGATCTGGCCACCGTGCAGGGCTGGGAGAGCGGGCGGCGACCGTTGACCGCGCTGCGCGCAACGGACCTGAGCCGACTTCGGGCCGAGCTGCTCGCACGCGGTGCCTCGCCGACCGCATTCGCCGCGCTGCGGGACTGCCTCGACGCCGACCTCCTGATCACCTCGGCGGTCGAGACGGGGGAATTGGTTACCTCCGCGGTGGCGCATCCGTTGGCGTTGGCGGTACACCGGCGCGATTTCACGAACCTGGTCACGTGGCCGTTCACTGGCGAGACGCCCTCCCGCCTGGCCGGGCTGGGCCCGCCTGCTGCCCGGCGCGGACCTTCCCCGGATCGACCGTTGCTCGGCGCCGAGGTGCGGGAGCGGTTCTTCGATCACCTCCTGGCGGTGGCCGACAGGTTCCGGGACGAGGCGCACGCGGTGCTGCGGCGCCAGGCGATCTATCTGCTGGGCTTCGACGAGCGCGAGCCGACCCGGCAGTGGCTGCGCGATGAGCAGCACGCGGCGCTGCGCGCCGCGGGTCGTTTCGACACCGTGCCGTCGTGGGTGGCGGTGCGGTCCTCGGCGGTCGCGCTGGCGCAGGAAGGCGATCCGGAGCCCTTGGCCGCGTTCGTCGCCCGTGGTCTCGGTGATGACGACCAGGACACCGCGAACGTGAACTACTGGGCGTACTGGGTCGGCGAGATCGGCGACACCCAGGTCGACGATCGCTTCATGACCGAGGTCCCGACGCGTCCGTGGTCGGGCGCGCTTCTGCTGGAGCACCTCGTGCCGCGGGTCCGCGAGGGTTCGCCGCACCTGGCCTTGAACGCCCACACCTTGTGGGCCCTGATCCTGTCTCGGCCGCGCGTCCTGGAGGAGCAGCCACACCTGCGAACGCAGGTCGGCCACCAGGTTGAGCGGGTGCTGGATGCGCCCGGCCCCGATCCGGCCACGAAGCAGCGACTCGCCGGGGTCGCCTACGCGGTCCGGCTCGCCCGAGGGTGAGGCAGGATCGAGATCGTGAGCGCGCAGGAACCTGGACCCGGCCCGAGTGACGCGAGCGCCGACGGGCTCGCGGGCCTGGCCTTCGAACTCGGGGTGCTCAAGCGACTGCGCCGCACCGGCTGGGCGCACGCGGGAGTCCGGGACGCCGAGTCCATCGCCGACCACAGCATGCGTGTTGCCCAGCTCGCATCGTTGATCGCCGCGGAGGAGGGGGCCGATCCGGCCCGGGCGGCGCTGATGGCGATCTGGCACGACTCCCAGGAGACCCGCAGCGGCGACATCCCGCACACTGCCCGCCCGTACATGGCGGCCCGGATCGATCCCGAAGCGATCACGGCCGATCAGGTGGCCGGTCTTCCGGAAGCTGCCGCGAAGGCGGTGCGGGAGACCGTGTCCGAGTACGAGGCACAGACCACTCTTGAGGCCCGGTGTGCGCGGGACGCGGACAAGCTGGAGTGCCTCATTCAGGCCGTCGAGTACCAGGCCGGCGGCAATACGGGTGTCGAGGGGTGGATTACCTCGTCGCGGGCGGCGATCCGGACGCGCACCGCCGAGCGCATCGCCGAGGCCGCGCTGCGGATCTCACCGCTCGGGTGGCGCAACCGCTGAGCTGAGAGCGTCATCGACGCCCCGCATGAACGAGAGCATCGTCGGGATGATCCCCATGACGTCGTGCGCGACACCGTCGACCACGTCGAACTGCACGTGCGCACCGATCGCGCGTAGTCCGTCGCGAAGCGCCTCGGCTCGGGACATCCGATCCGGCCCCCCGGGGCTCGGCGCGACGGCGGTGGGGTCCCGATCGAGCGACCCGATCACGATCTGGGTGGGTACGGCCGCCACCGCGTCCAGATCCACGGACGTGCCGAAGCGGTCCTCGACATCGCCGAGACCGTGCCACCAGCGATCCGTCGTCGGGAGGGTCACGCGCCCGGGTGCCCCGATGGACAGCGCTGTCAGCCGATGTGGATGCAGGTACGCGAAGCGGTGGACGAACTGGCCTCCACCGGAATGGCCGCCGAGGACGAACTTCTCGGTGGCCACGTTCCACCGTTGGGCCACTTCGTCGATCATGCTCAGGAGCAGCAGGTCGTAACGCACCCCGTCCTGTTCGATCATCTTGTAGTTGTGGACGTCGTCGGGGTCGCCGATTCCGGCGGGGAACAGCGGTGCCACCACTACTGCTCTGCGCTCTGCGGCCTGCGCCGCGGCCGCTTCGAGGAGATGCTCGTGGCGACGCTCCGTCCCGTGCACGAGCACCCAGATCGTCAGTGGCGCTTCGTCGTCCCGGTGGTCGTGCGGCACGAACAGCCGGTAGGAGAAGCGCTGGTCGGTCTGCGACGCCATGAGCAGGGTCATGCCGGTGAGCAGGCTCCGGCCGGGATGACCGGCCGGGAGATCGCCGAGGCGGATCACCGGCGGCTCACTTCTTGATGTTCAGCGGCACGCCGTGCTGCAGGTTGAGGCCGTCGGAGTCGAGGTAGTCGACGTAGTGGACGATGACCGCTTCCCAGGTCTGCGGTAGGTAACGCGACGTGGTGGTGTGCACGAGGATGTTGTGCACCATCTCCAGCGGAAGGTTCTTCTGCCACATCTTGTGGGCGCCGTAGACGCCGTGCTGCACCAGGTACCCGAATCGGGACGCCCGACCGCCCTCGGCGCTGGGCTCGAACTCCTTCAGCTTGCTGACGTCGTGGAGGTTGGCGCAGGCGATCAGCAGGTCGCGGTCGAAGGGAATCCCGCGGACCCGCTCCGCGACCTCGGCGACGGCGACCGCCATCTGGGTCACGGCGCGGGTGTGGTCGACCAGCGAACTCGATGCCGGGAGCTTGACGGGGTGCTTGGGGACCTGGTCGAGATGGTCCCAATCGCTCTCCTGGAGCACCTCCTGCCAGATCTCGACGACCGCGTCGCGCAGAGCCCCGTCGGCGATCCCGGTCAATTCGGGGAAGGTCTCGAGCACTTCCGCCGCGGTGACCTTCGGATCCGTGATGCCAGTGGTCATGGTCGTCCCTCCGCAGGTCGGCTCACGCTCGAGGATCGTGCCGGCAGCAGCCGCTCGGGTACGACCATCATGGCCAGCGGCACGTGCTGCTGGCCGCAGTGCAGGTCGCGGTCGAGGAGGCCGCCGGCGGCCACCTTGCGCGGGAACGAGATCTTCACGGTGTTCAGCTCGGGGATGCGGAAGATCAGCACGTCGGCGGCGTCGACCTGGTAGAGGTCCGCGATCACGGCTTCGTTGAGGAACTCGGCGTCGGCCGCTATCCGATAGCCGTTCTCGTCGAGCATGAACGTCTCGAACGTGGTCCAGAACGGTCCGGCGTTCTTGGCGCGGACCTCGTGGGCGAAGTCGGCGAGGACCCGGGGCGGGGTGGTCATGGTGCCCTTCACTGGACGGAGCGGAACATCGAGGTGGTGTCGTCGACGTCGACGACGTGGTTGAGCACGAACTCGTAGGCCGCGCCGCGCTCCATCTCGGCGGGCGACGTCGCGAACGCGAAGCTCGGCAGGTAGGGCAGGTCCGGCAGCGGCAGGTGCAGCATCAGCGGGTTCGACACCTTGGCCACCGCCGTGGCCGTCGCCTGGTCGGCGGCGCTGACCCGCAGCATCACGCCCACCTCGTGGGTCGTGGCGCCCTGCGTCTCGAGCCCGCCGAGCACGCCGTTGTGCCCGTAGAGCCGCAGGTCGAACGCGTACTCGTGGTCGGCGAGGCCGAGCGTCTGCTCGACCCGGCCGGTCAGGACCGTGCGCATGAAGGCGGCCCACTCGTCGATGCGGCCGATGATGTGCGGATCCCGGATGGCGACGAACGAGATCGTCTCGTAGCCGGTGAGCCGGGCGCCCTCCAGCTTGATCGTCTTCTGCTCCGCCTCGTGGAACACCGACCCCTCGACCCGCACGCGGCGGTCGTCGACGGCGACGTAGCTGCTGCGCGTCACGTCGAGGGTGCCCCGCGGCTCGCGCAGCAGGAACGGGTTCGCGGTCTCGTACAGCATGTGCGCGGCCACCGAGGTGGTGGTGCAGGCGGCGTCGAGGTCGAGCGGCTCGATCTCGAAACCGTCGGCGTCGACGAACGCGATCACTCCGCCCGAGCGCGGGTTGGTGGTGCACTGCCCACCGCACTCGACGATCTTGGCGGCGTGCCACGCGGGACCGTCGGGCAGGCCCTTCATGATCGGCACGCACGCGGCGACGGCCGTGTCGGTCGCGCGGCCACCGAGCACCACCTGGGCGCCGGCATCGAGCGCCGCGGCGAACGGTTCGTGGCCCATCACGCCGACGATGTGGGTGCACGACTCGAGCGTCGCGGCGTCGAGTTCGCCCAGCGGCGGGAGCGGGTGGATCCGGCCGGCGTCCAGCGGCTCCGCGAGGCCCGCGGCGGTCTGCTCGCTGTAGATGCGGGCGACCTCGAGCGACAGGCCCTGCTCGGCCATGACGTCGTCGACGATGCCGGCGACCCAGTCGACGCCGGAGTCGGTGCCGGAGGTGCCGCACGATCCGATGAGCAGCGGGATGCCGGCGCCGGCTGCCGCCGCGAGCAGGATGCGCAGGTCGTGCCGCACGGCTGCCGCGGTGGTCTTGGCGGTGCCGGCGCCGAGGTAGTACGGCCCGGAGTCGGTCGAACCGCCGTCGACCGTGATGACGTCGGCCCCGAGGGCGAGTCCTCGCCGGACGGACTCCTCGCGGATGCCGGCACCCAGCATCCCGCTGGGGGTCAGCACGCCCACGCGCGCGCGGGGCTCACTCATCGTCGTACTCCTGCTCGTGGTCGGGGGTGGTCTCGGGCTCGAAGAGCCGCAGGTCGCCGGGGGCCAGCCGGACGGTCATCTCGGTCCCGTCGACCGGGCGCGTGGTGGTGGCGACCAGGCGTGCGCCGCCCAGGCGGAGCACGTACCGGTAGTGGTCGCCGAGGTAGGACACCGTCTCGACCTTCGCGGTCACGGTGTTCGGTCCGGCCGCCTCACCGGCGCGGACGATGTGCACGGCCTCGGGCCGGATGGTGACGCTCACCGCGCCGGTGCGCGTCCCGGCGTGGGGCACGCGCAGCGGATCGGCCAGGCCGTCGAGGCGCACCGTGGCGGTGGTGCCGTCGGCGGCGAGCGTGGTCGCGTCGAGGATGTTCGCGGTGCCGACGAAGTCGGCGACGAACAGGTCGGCCGGGTTCTCGTACACGTCGCGCGGCGTGCCGATCTGGCGGATCTCGCCGCCGCTCATGACGACGACCTGGTCGCTCATCGAGAGCGCCTCGTCCTGGTCGTGGGTCACGAACACGGTCGTCACGCCGACCCGCTGCTGCAGGGAGCGCAACCAGTCGCGCGAGCGGTCGCGCAGCTTGGCGTCGAGGTTGGAGAACGGCTCGTCGAGCAGCAGCATGTCCGGCGGGTGCGCCAGGGCGCGGGCCAGCGCGACGCGCTGCTGCTGTCCGCCGGAGAGCTGGTGCGGGTAGCGGTCGACGTGGTCGCCGAGCTCGACGAGCCCCAGCACCTCCAGCACGCGCTCCCTGCGCCGGGCCGAGCGCACCTTGCGCAGCTTGAGCGGGTAGGCGACGTTGTCGAAGACCGTCATGTGCGGCCACACCGCGTACGACTGGAACACCACGCCGCAGTTGCGCCGCTCCGGCGGCAGGTCGATCCGGGCGCCGTCGAACACGACCCGGCCGCCGAAGCTGATGCGTCCCGAGTCGGGCCGGTGCAAGCCGGCGATCGACCACAGGGTCGTGGACTTGCCGCAGCCGCTGGGCCCGAGCAGCGTCGTGATCTGCCCGTCGGGCACGGTCAGCGACAGGTCGTGCAGCACGGTGTTGTCGCCGAACGACTTGCGCAGGTTCTCGATCTCGAGCTCAGGCATTCGGACGCACCCCGAACAGTCCGCGCCCGACGCCGAGGACGACGAGTGTGATCACCATCTGGATGACTCCCAGCGCGGCGACGTTGCCGCCGATGTTGGTCGCCGCGAGCTGCAGCATGGTCAGGCCGAGCACGGGTGTGTCGTCGGTGACGAGGAAGACGGCCGGTTCGGCGTCGTTGAGCATCGCGACGAAGAGCAGGACGAACGAGGCGCCCATGGCCGGCAGGACGAGGCGCAGGACGATCGTGCGCATCGCGGTCCAGTACGTGGCGCCGGCGGTGCGGGCGGCGAGGTCGAGCTCTCTTCCGACGCCGGCGAGCGCCGGGTAGAACGCGCTGTACCCGAGGGCCAGGTTGCGCACCGCGAAGGCCAGGCCCATCGCCCACAGGCTGGCGCGCACGGCACCGCTCGGGTCGAGCACGATGACCGACCAGAAGAACGCCATGCCGGTGACCAGGCCGGGCACCATCCGCGGCCACATCATCGACTGCTGCAGCCCGCCCCGGAACCGGAAGTCCGACCGGTGCGCGATCACCGAGAGCACGGCGATCGCGACCGTGGTCAGCGCACCGCCGACCGAGGCGATGAGCAGGCTGTTCACCAGCGCCCTGGTGAACACCGGGTTGGCGAACACGGCCTCGAAGTTGGCCGTGGTCAGCGAGGCCCACGGCGAGATGAACGGGGTGAAGACCGTCGTGGACGCGGCCATCACGACGCCCGCGAGCGGGACCAGCACCATGACCGACAGCAGCGCCAGCATGCCCGCCGACAGCACCCAGCGGATCGGACCGAGGTCGAGCGCCCGCGAGCCCGTGGGCTTGCCGGTGACGGCGGCGAACCGGCCGACGTCGCCGACCAGCTTGTTGCGCAGCAGCAGCAGTCCCGAGACGGTCAGCAGCATCAGCACGGCGCCCGCCGACACGAGCCCGTGCCGGGGTGGCGACGAGTTCGTCCAGTTGTTGTAGAGGTAGGTCGAGATCATGTCGATGTCGTTGGAGAAGCCCAGCACCAGCGGCAGCCCGAGCACCTCGAGCGCGATGACGAAGATCAGCAGCGTCGAGTTGAGCACGGTGGGGCGCAGCAGCCGCACGCTCACCGTGGTCAGGGCGCGCACCGGACCCGCGCCCGAGGTGCGGGCGGCGTCCTCGAGCGCCGGGTCGACGGCGACGAGGGTGTTGCGGGAGAACAGGAAGACGACCGGCGCGGCCACGCTGATGCCCACGAGCGCCATGCCGGGGACGCTGTAGAGGTCCAGTGGCACGCTGAGGAATGTGTTGGTGCGCAGCCACGTCGCGGCGAAGCCCGCCTGCGACCACATCGTGCTCCAGCCCAGCACCAGCACGATGCCGGGCAGCACCACCGGCAGCAGGAAGATGCCGGCGAGCAGCCGCCGGCCCGGCAGGTTGGTGCGGGTGAACAACGCCGCCGACGTGACGCCGAGGACCACGGAGCCGACGGTCATCAGCGTCGCGAACAGCACGCTGTTCCACACCGCCGACCACCACGCGCCGTCGGTGAGCAGCGCCCGGTAGTTCGCCAGGGTCGGTTCACCGCCCGACTCGTACAGCGGCGTGGTCCACAGCGAGGCGACGACCACGGGCACGATCGGCCCGACGATCAGCACACCGGCGACCGCGGAGATCACGTAGTGCGAGAGCGTCGTGCCGTCGAGCCGGCGGAGGGGGCGGCGTGCCGCCCGGGACCCCCCGACGGGGGGCCGGGCGGGCGCACGGAGGCTGGTCATCGCCCGAAGGCCCGGTTCCACCGCGTCACGATGGCGTCGTGGTCGGAGACGAACGAGGGGTCCCAGCCGTCGTTGATCACGTTCTCCGCGCCGACGGCCTCCTCGACGGCCGTCAGGCCGTACGGACAGGTGACGCCGGCGCGGTAGGGGGAGAAGCCGCCCTTGCACGCCTCGTTCTGCCCCTCGACGGAGAGGGCGTAGTTCAGGAACACCTTGGCGGCGTTGGGGTGCGGCGCCCGGGCGGTGATGCCGATGGCGCGGGGCACCAGGACGGTGCCGTCGGTGACGTAGTCGTAGTTGAGCACCTTGGCCGCGTCGCCGACCAGGAGCGGGCGGATCGCGCCGGACTGGAACAGCGACGCCGCGTACTGGCCCTGCAGGAGCTTCTGCGCGATGTTCGCCGAGCCGTTCTCGACACCGGCCGACCGTCCGATGGCCTCCAGGTTCGCCCAGCCCTGCTCACCGGTGTGCTTCAGGTACGACGCCACGACGTGGTAGGCGAAGGAGTTGCTGACGGCGACGGTGCCGATCTTGCCGCTGTCGGTGGCGGCGAGTGCGACGTAGTCGGCGACGCTCCTCGGTTGCCTGTCCTTCGGCAGCAGCGCGGTGTTGAACACCCCGACGACGGGGTCGAGCGAGATCGCCGTCATGCCGGGAGCCAGTTCGGCCGCCTCCGGCAGGTTCTCCAGGTTGGGGTCCTGGTAGTCGAGGATGTGGCCGTCGTCGACGAACGCGCTCAGGGTCAACTGGCTCGACCCCATCACGAGGTCGGCGGTGGGCGCGCCGGTCGCCGTCTCGCTCTTGTAGCGCTCGACGATCTGGGTGTCGTCGAGGTCGAGGTTCCGGACCTCGATGTTCGGGTACTTCGCGGCGAACCCGTCGGCCAGCGGCTGGAAGACCTCGGGGTTGGCGTTCGAGTACAGCAGCACCGACCCCTCCTGCTCGGCCGCCGCGATGATCTCGTCGCTGATCGGGGTGACCGCTGAGGCCGGACCCGAGTCGGCGGTGGAGACGGGACCTGCCGGCGCCGACTCGCCGGACGAGCCCGGGCTGCAGGCCGTGAGGACGATGAGACCGGCGGTCGCGACCACGTGGGTCGCCCGCTTCCGGAACCGCATGAGCACTCCTTGAGATTTGCTATAGCAGTGCGTGACAGCTGAGTCCCTGAGGGTGAGCCCGGCGGCGCCTCGCCACCCTGCGAGGTGCACTTACTCTATTTGCTATGGCAAATCTGTCAAGAGTGGCCTGCGGCCACTGTCGTGTGGCGGATCAGGCCTGGACGCCGCGATGACCGGCGATCCGCACGTCGTTCGAATCGCGGCTGTGCTCGCGCATGATCTGCTCGGCGGCGGCCGGGTCGCGGCGCTCGATGGCCTCGAAGATCTCGCGGTGCTGCCGGAAGCGCATGCGCACCGCGTCCGGCTCGCGGTCGATCTCGGCGAGCACCAGCCGGCTCCGCTCGTCGTGGGTGAACGCGTCGACCATGTTCAGCATGTGGATCAGCGTCGGGCTGCCGCTCGACCGGTCGATCGTCGCGTGGAACTCCCGCAGCGCGGCTCTGATCTGGAGGATCAGGTCGTCGGATGCGCTGCCGGTCCACGCCGCGCCGAGCGCCTCGGCGCGCTCCAGCGCGGTGCGCATCTGCTCGATCTGCGCCGGCGTGGCGTTCACCGCCGCCAGTCGGGCCGCGAGCGCGCGCAGCGCGTCCTCGATCATCGTGATCTGCAGCAACTCGGCGTCGTCGAACTGCGCGACCCGCACCGACCGGGGCCCCTCGCGCCTCACCAGGCGATCCTGTTCGAGGCGTCGGAGCGCCTCGCGCACCGGCGTGGGGCTGATCTTGAGCGACTCGGCCAGCCCGCGCTCGGTCACCTTGCTGCCCCGCGGCAGGACCCCGGTCATGATCGCCTCGCGGACCGCGGCGTACGCCTGATCGCCCAACGAGGTGGGGGCTGGGATGTGGGGTAGCTCCCCTGCCACGAGTGATCTCCTGGGTCGGACCGACACGCGGACCGACCGGATCGCGACCCGCCTTCCACATGCTATAGCAAGTATCCCTCTCGGCTCTCGTGCCGCCGTTCCAAGGTGTCTTCGCAGGGGCCGTGTGGTCGGCGCAGAGTGCACAGCACCTGCGAGGACTACGGGGACTCTGCGAAGACGGGGTTGACCTCGCCGGGCCGGGCCGGCGAGCCGTCGAGCAGCGAGTCCGCCGGTCCCGTGCTCCCGGCCGGGTACTCCAGCAGCGGCACCCCGCCGCCGCGCCAGGCGTCCCGCACCGGCTCCACGATCCGCCAGCACTCCTCGGCGGTGTCGCCGCGCACGGACAGCATCGGGTCGTCGTCCAGCACCGCGCGCAGGACCTGCCCGTACGGGGGCAGGTCGCCCGGTCCGAAGTCGGCCCCCAGGGTGACCGGGTCGATCACGAACGGGTCGTCCGGGCCGTTGATGTTCAGGTCCAGGTTCAGCCGGTCGGGGCCGAATCCGATCCGCAACCGGTCGGGCCGGCGGTAGCCGAGCAGCCCCTCCGGCAGGTGCTGCGGCCGCGCGAACGTGATGACCGCTTCCTTGCGGGTCGCGGCCAGCGCCTTGCCCGAGCGCAGCCGGAACGGGACCCCGGCCCAGCGCCAGGTGTCGACGGCCAGGACCACCTCGGCCAGGGTCTCGGTGCCGCGGGCCGGGTCGACGCCCGCCTCGTCGGCGTAGGCGGGCAGCCGCTTGCCGTCCACCTCGCCGGCCGTGTACCGCGCTCGGCGGCTGGACGTGGCGACGTCGTCGTCCCAGAGCCGGGTGGCGCGCAGGACCTGGGCCTTGCGGTCGCGCAGCTCCAGCGCGGTGATCGTGGGCGGCGCCTCCATCGCCAGCAGGCCCAGCACCTGCAGCAGGTGGCTCTGGATCATGTCGGCGAGCGCGCCCGCGCCGTCGTAGTACCCCGCGCGGCTCTCCAGCCCGAGGCTCTCGTCGAAGACGACGTCGACGCAGGCGACGTGCTCGTTGCTGAGCAGCGGCTCGAAGATGCGGTTGGCGAAGCGCAGCCCCAGGATGTTCAGCACCGTCGACTTGCCCAGGAAGTGGTCGACCCGGTGCACCCGGTCCTCGGGCACCAGCCGCGCCAGCAGCTCGTTCAACCGGGCGGCGGCCGCCGCGTCCGTGCCGAAGGGCTTCTCCAGCACCAGCCGGGTCCCGTCGGGCACCCCGATCTCGGCGAGGGCCCCGGACGCCTTCGCGGTCACCGCGGGCGGCAGCGCGAAGTAGACGACCACCCGACCGCGGCAGGCGTCCAGGAGCCGGCGCAGGTCGTCGGGGCGCGTCACGTCGGCCCGGAGGTAGCGCGTCTCCCGCGCGACCCGCTGCACGTCCTCCGCCTGGTCGGCGGCCGAGAACGACGTGCGGACGCGCTCGCGCCAGTGCTCGTCGTCCCAGTCGTCGGTCCCGCTCCCGACCAGCGACAGGCCGGGCGCCCCGCCGGCGGCCAGCAACCCGGCGATGCCCGGCAGGAGGAGCCGGGCCGTCAGGTCGCCGCTGGCGCCGAGCACGAGCAGCGTCTGCTCGTCGACCGGGACCGCGCCGGACTCGTCGCGGTCTGACTGCGGGGCACGCACCTCGGGCTGGATCGCCATGCTCGGACAGTGCCCGTCCTGGCCGTCCGGCAACCCCGCACCGGCCCGATCCGCCCGTCGTGCATGCTCGGTGACGTTCGACGCCGGACGATCGACGACCGAACCGGAGGCGCGGATGGGCGTGGCGGAGCAACGGGCGCGGATGCTCGCCGGCCGGTGGTACGACGACCTGACCCCCGAGCTGGTCGCGGCGCGCGAAGCGGCGGTGCACCGCACGGACGCCTACAACGCCAGCTTCGGCCGCCCGGCCGCCGAGCGCGAGGCGCTGCTGGCCGAGCTGCTCGGCCGGGTGGGGGAGGGGGTGCACTTCGAGCCGGTGTTCCGCTGCGAGTTCGGGTCCGGCATCGAGATCGGGAACGGCTTCTACGCCAACTTCGACTGCGTGATGGTGGACGGCGGCGGCATCACGATCGGCGACGACGTCCTGTTCGGGCCGCGGGTCGGCATCTACACGACCAACCACGCGCTCGACCCGGCCCAGCGCGCGGCCGGCGCCTGCCTCGCCGAACGGGTCGTCGTCGAGGACGGCGTCTGGATCGGCGGCGGGGCGACGCTCAACCCGGGCGTCCGGATCGGGCGCGGCAGCGTGATCGGCTCGGGCAGCGTCGTGACCAGGTCGATCCCGCCGGGTTGCCTCGCCGCCGGTGTCCCCGCCCGCGTCCTGCGCCCGATCACGGCCGACGACCGGATCGACGAGGGCTGGCGGGAGGCGTGACGGCGGCCGCCGGGCCCGCCACCGTGCGCGCGGTCCCGGAGGCCGGGTCCAGCCGCAGCACGTTCCCGCCCGCCGTCGCGGACCGGCCGCGAGCGCGCCGTCGACGAGCAGGTCGTACACCCCGTCGGGGGTGAACGCGGTCGGTGCGTCCGTGATCCCCATCCTCACCCGGCCCGCGCGAGACCCCGCCGCGGCCCGACCGGGAAGGCACACTGTCGCCGACGCCCGCCGACCCGAGGAAGAGGTGCGATGACCGCTGCCACGCCGGTGCCGTCGTTGTGGGCGCCGCTGCGGGTCGGGGCGTTCCGGGCGCTGTGGTTCGCCCAGCTCGCCAGCATGCTCGGCACCTGGATGCAGACGGTCGGCGCGCAGTGGGTGCTGGTCGAGGCGCCCGACGCGGCGGCACTGGTCGCGCTGGTCCAGGTGGCGGCGACGGTGCCGATGCTGCTGCTCGCCCTGCCCGCCGGCGCGCTGGCCGACATCATGGACCGCAGGCGGCTGCTCGTCGGCGTGCAGCTGTTCCAGCTGGTGGTGGGGACGGCGCTGAGCGTGCTCACCGCGCTCGACCTGATGCCGCCCGCGCTGCTGCTGACCTTCACCTTCCTGCTCGGCTCCTGCCTCGCCCTGACGCTGCCGGCGTACCAGGCGTCCGTGCAGGACCTGGTGCCGCGCGAGCAGATCCGGATGGTCGCCGCGCTCGGCGGGGTCGCGGTCAACGGGGCCCGCGCGGTGGGGCCGGCGCTGGCCGGGCTGCTGCTCGCCCAGGTCGGCGCGTCCGTCGTGTTCGCCGTGACCGCCCTGTCGGCGCTCGTCTTCGTGGTGGTGCTGGTCTGCACGAGGCAGGCGTCCGTCGCCGCGAAGCTCCCGCCCGAGCGGTTCGCCGGCGCGCTGCGCGCCGGCGGGCGCTACGTGCGCAACTCGCCGGTCGTGCGCCGGATGCTGCTGCGGGTCTTCCTGTTCGTGCTGCCCGGCGCGGTGATCTGGGCCCTGCTCCCGGTCGTCGCCGACGAGCTGCTCGACGCCGGCTCCACCGGCTTCGGGCTGCTGCTGGGCAGCCTCGGCGTCGGTGCCCTGCTCGGCGCGGCCGTGCTGCCGCGCGTCGTCGCGCGCCTGTCGGCCAACCAGGTCCTGGTCGTCTCCGCGGTGCTGTTCGCCGGCTCCCTGGTCGCCTGCGTGACGGTGCCCAGCCTCCCCGCGCTGGTGGTGCTGCTGGTCCCGGCGGGCATGGCCTGGCTGCTCGTGCTGATGGGCATCACCGGGGCGCTGCAGGTGTTCCTGCCCGCCTGGGTCCGCGCCCGCGGCCTGTCCACGTTCAACGTCGTCTTCGCCGGGTCCCAGGCGCTCGGCTCGCTCGTGTGGGGGCTGCTGGCCCAGTGGACCGGCCTGTTCCCCACCTTCATCGCCGCGGCGGTGCTGATGGTGGCCGGCGCGGTGACGGTGCGGGTGTGGCCGCTGCCCGACGTCGCCCACTGGAACCGCGCCGCCGCCGTGTACTGGCCGGAGCCGACGCTCACCTACGACCCCGACCCTCAGGAGGGGCCCGTCCTGGTGACCGTGCGGTACGTGGTGGAGACCGAGCAGGAGGCGGAGTTCCTGGAGGCCATGGAGGCCGTCCGGCTCACCCGGCTGCGCACGGGCGCGACCAGCTGCACGCTCTACCGCGACGGCGCGGACCCCACGGTGTTCCTGCTCGTGCAGCTGTTCCCGACCTGGGAGGAGCACCTGCGCCAGCACACGGGGCGGCTGACGGTGACCGACCAGGAGCGGGAGGAGCGGGCGAACGCGTTCGCCGTGGAGGACCTGGTCGGGGAGCACTACTTCCCGGTCGGCCGGCACCGGGATCTCGACGACTGAGCGGTGGCGACGGGTGTGCGCGGTGGCCTCGCAGGGGTGGTGGCGTCGCGCAGCGCCGGCCGTGTTCTCGCAGCCCGCCGGCGCGCTGCGACAACACTCCCAGAGCTGCGACGACACCAAGGCCCACCGGCACCTGTTCGGGTGACAGCGGTGAACGGTCCGACCCAGCCTGTTCTGGACTTGATCCAGTCAGGTCTTCGTGCTGGGATGGGGTGGTGACCAACGCCCCGCACGCCGAGCGCCTGCTGCGTGACGCCGCGCTGCGCGTCACCGCCCCGCGCAAGGCCGTGCTGCTGGCGGTGCACGACCACCCGCACGCCGACACGGAGACCCTGCTGGCGGCGACGCGGGAGCGCCTCGGATCGGTGTCCCACCAGGCCGTGTACGACGTCCTGCGCGTGCTCACCGACGCCGGGCTCGTCCGCCGCTTCCAGCCGGCGGGGTCGGTCGCCCGCTACGAGGCGCGGGTGGGTGACAACCACCACCACGCCGTCTGCCGCTCCTGCGGTGCGGTGAGCGACGTGGACTGCGCCGTCGGTGAGGCGCCCTGCCTGACCGCGTCCGACGACAACGGCTTCCGGATCGACCAGGCCGAGGTCGTGTACTGGGGCCTGTGCCCCGCATGCCAATCTCCACCCGCGGGCCGCTGAGCGCGCGCCCCCGACCAGCCGCACCCCACCGCACCGAGCTGACCGGCCCCCCGGGACCGGCGCCCCCCGAGGAAGGACTGACGTGCCCCCCGAGAGCGACAACCCGGCCATGAACGACCCGAAGCCGCGTGACGAGACCGCGAGCCCGCAGGGCACCGACACCACCGAGAGCCGCAGCGAGAGCGAGAACCCGGCCCTCAAGGGCCCCAGCTTCGAGGGCAGCGGCCGCCCGCGGTCCAACCGGGACTGGTGGCCCAACCAGGTCGAGCTGGGCGTGCTGAACAAGACCTCGCGCGACTCCGACCCGCTCGGCGACGACGACTTCGACTACAAGAAGGCCGTCGCCCAGCTGGACTTCGACGCCCTGCGGGCCGACATCGTCCAGGTCATGCGCACCTCCCAGGACTGGTGGCCGGCCGACTGGGGCCACTACGGCCCGCTGTTCATCCGGATGTCCTGGCACGCCGCCGGCACCTACCGCCAGATCGACGGCCGCGGCGGCGGCGGCGCGGGCGAGCAGCGCTTCGCCCCGCTGAACAGCTGGCCCGACAACGGCAACCTGGACAAGGCGCGCCGGCTGCTGCTGCCGGTCAAGCAGAAGTACGGCCGCAGCCTGTCCTGGGCCGACCTGCTGGTGCTGGCCGGCAACATCGCCCACGAGGACATGGGCTTCCAGACCTTCGGCTTCGCGTTCGGCCGCGAGGACGTCTGGCAGCCCGAGGAGGTCTTCTGGGGCCCGGAGGACACCTGGCTCGGCGACGAGCGCTACTCCACCGACGACACCCCGCTCGAGCTCGAGGGCGCACTGGGCGCCGTCACCATGGGCCTGATCTACGTTAACCCGGAGGGCCCGAAGGGCTCGGCCGACGCGCTCGCGTCGGCCCACGACATCCGGGTGACCTTCGCCCGGATGGCGATGAACGAGGAGGAGACCGTCGCCCTGATCGCCGGCGGCCACACCTTCGGCAAGGCGCACGGCGCCGGCAACCCCGAGCTCGTCGGCCCGGAGCCGGAGGGCGCCCCGGTGCACGCGGGCGGCCTGGGCTGGAAGAACGAGAACGGCACCGGCAAGGGCGCCGACACCGTCACCAGCGGTCTCGAGGGCGCCTGGACCCCGACGCCCACCACCTGGGACAACAGCTACTGGGACACCCTGTTCGGCTTCCAGTGGGAGCTCACCACGAGCCCCGCGGGTGCCAAGCAGTGGAAGCCGCGCGAGGCCGAGGGCCAGGAACTGGTCCCCGACGCGCACATCCCGGGCAAGAAGAACCCGCCCATGATGTCCACCGCCGACATGGCGCTGATCATCGACCCGGGCCTGCGCGCGATCTCCGAGCGCTTCCGCGACAACCCCGAGCTGTTCGAGGACGCCTACCGGCGGGCCTGGTTCAAGCTGCTGCACCGCGACATGGGCCCGGTCTCGCGCTACGTCGGCCCGTGGGTGCCGCAGGAGGTCCAGCTCTGGCAGGACCCGGTCCCGGCCGCCGAGCACGAGCCGCTGTCGGAGTCCGACGCCGCCGCGCTCAAGGAGCAGATCCTCGGCTCCGGCCTGTCGGTCTCCCAGCTGGTGCACACCGCCTGGTCGTCCGCGGCGTCCTACCGCGGCACCGACAAGCGCGGTGGCGCGAACGGCGCCCGGCTGCGCCTGGAGCCGCAGGCCTCCTGGCCGGTCAACGCCGGCACCCAGGAGGTCATCGCCAAGCTCGACGAGGTCCGCAAGGCGTTCGGCAAGCCCGTCTCGCTCGCCGACACGATCGTGCTGGGCGGCTCCGCCGCGGTGGAGAAGGCCGCCGCCGACGCGGGCGTGAGCATCACGGTGCCGACCAGCCTCGGCCGCACCGACGCCTCGCAGGAGCAGACCGACGTCGACACGTTCCAGTACCTGGAGCCGCGCGCCGACGGGTTCCGCAACTGGATCGACCCGGACGTCAAGCTGCAGCCGGAGACGCTGCTCGTCGACCGCGCCTACATGCTGGAGCTCACGGCCAAGGAGCTGACCGTGCTGGTCGGCGGCCTGCGGGTGCTGGGCGCCAACACCGGCGGCGTCAAGCACGGCGTCTTCACCGACCGACCCGGGGTCCTCTCGCAGGACTTCTTCCGCAAGCTGCTCGACCTCGACGTCGAGTGGAGCACCTCGGCCACCGACGAGGGCGTGTACGAGGGCCGCGACGCCAAGGGCGAGGTCGTGCGCACCGCCACCGCGGTCGACCTGGTCTTCGGCTCGAACTCGATCCTGCGCGGCATCGTCGAGGTGTACTCGGCCGACGACGCCAAGGAGAAGTTCGTCCGCGACTTCGTCACGGCCTGGTCCAAGGTCATGGACCTGGACCGGTTCGACCTGCGGTAAGCCCTCCCGCTCGGCCGACGCCCCGGCCCGCCGCACCCGCGGTGGGTCGGGGCGTTCGTCGTCGCGCACCCCCGGGAAAAGCCCTGTCACCCGTCGTGGTGGTTAATGGGCGCCCGGCGCCGGTCGATCCGCGGGGTATGAGCAGTCCAGCACTGGCGATCGTCACCGGCGCGTCCTCCGGCATCGGCGCGGCCTTCGCGTCCGCCCTGGCCGCGCGGGGCCACCGCGTCCTCGCGGTCGCGCGCCGCGCCGACCGGCTCGACGAGCTGGCGCGCGCGGCGCCCCCCGACGCGGTCGTCGCGCTGCCGCTCGACCTGACCGCGGCGGGCGCCGTCGACGCCGTGGTCCGGCGGGCGCGCGAGCTGGGCCCGGTGGACCTGCTGGTGAGCGCGGCCGGTCGGGGCGCGCACGGCCGCGGGTGGGAGATCCCGCGCTCGACGACGGCCCAGGTGCTCGCCCTGAACGTGACCGCCGGCGTGGACCTCGTCACGGCGCTGCTGCCGGACATGGTCGCCCGCGGCCGCGGCGGGCTGGTCGTCGTCACCTCCGCCGGCGGCTTCTACCCGAGCCCCTACCTGGCGGCCTACGGGGCGTCGAAGGCCTTCCTGCTCTCCTACGCCGAGGCGCTGTCCGCGGAGCTGCGGGGCACCGGGGTCCGGGTGATGGCGCTGTGCCCCGGACCGGTCAGCACGGAGTTCGGGGAGATCGCGGGGATGGCCGACCTGATGGAGGGCGCGCCGGGCACCATGCGGCCCGAGGAGGTCGCGGCCTCCGCGCTGCGGGCGTTCGCGGCCGGTCGCACCGTCCACGTCCCGGGGGCGGTCACGGCGGTCATGTCCGGGGTGCTGGCGCGCCTGCCGCGCGCGGCCACCCGGCGGGTGGCGGAGCGGTTGTTCCGCCGGTAGCTACCGGTCGCCGCGCGCCGGCTCCGCGCCCACCCCGTCGATCCGGGCCAGCAGCGCGTCGATGGTCGCGTCGAGACGGGCGACCTCCTCGCCGGTGAGGGCGTCGAACACGAGCCTCCGCACGGCCCGCACGTGCCCCGGCGCGGCCCGTTCGATCGCCGCGCGCCCGGCCGCGGTGACGGCGACGAACGCGCCGCGCCCGTCTTCGGAGCACTCCACCCGCTCCACCAGCCCGCGCTTCTGCATGCGCGTGACGTGGTGGGAGACCCGGCTGCGCTCCCAGTACAGCTCGCGGGCGAGGTCGGTGACGCGGACCCGGCCGTCGGGGCTGTCGGTGAGGCTGACCAGGACGTCGTAGTCCGGCATCGACAGGCCGTCGTCCAGCAGCTCGCGCTGCAGGGTCGCGTTGAGCTCCGCGTTCAGTCGCAGCCAGCCGCGCCACATGTGCTCCTCCCGGGCGCTGAGCCAGGGCGTGTCGGAGGTCATGGTCACAGCGTAGGCCGGTTTGGTTGACATGTCACCTAATGCGGCGCATATTGGTGATACGTCACCAACCGGGACGCACAACCCCCGATCGCAGGAGTCCACGATGACCACCGCCACCGCCAGCACGCTCGCCGACCTGTCCGGCACCTACGTCCTCGACCCGGCCCACACCCGCATCGGGTTCGTCGCCCGGCACGCGATGGTCACCAAGGTGCGCGGCCAGTTCACCGACTTCGAGGGCAGCGCCGTCGTCGACGCCGACGACTTCACCGCCTCCACCGTGCGGGTGACCATCCAGGCCGCCAGCATCGACACCCGCAACGAGCAGCGCGACGGCCACCTGCGCAGCAACGACTTCCTCGCGCCGGACGACTACCCGCAGATCACCTTCGCCTCCACCGCCGTCGCGCAGACCGGCCCGACCAGCTTCGAGGTCACCGGCGACCTGACGATCAAGGGCGTGACGAACGCGGTCACCGTCCCGTTCGAGTTCGAGGGCGCGGCCACCGACCCGTTCGGCAACCAGCGCGTCGGCTTCGAGGGCGCCGTGGTGATCAACCGCAAGGACTACGGCGTCAGCTGGAACGCCGCGCTGGAGACCGGCGGCGTGCTGGTCAGCGAGAAGATCACGCTGGAGTTCGAGATCTCGGCCATCAAGTCCGCCTGAGCCGCCCCGCCGACGTGCCGAGCGGCTCCGCGTCCGCCATGCTTCGCGCCATGCGAGGGAGTGCGGACGATCCCGGAGCCGCGCGGCGGGCGGTGCAGGCGTCCCGGTCGGCGGTCGTGCTGCGGGCCGGGTTGGCGATGTCGGACCTGCGGTTCGACGACCTGTGGATCGCCTACGTGGGGCTGGGCGGGACCATGTCCGCCGCCGAGGTCGAGGCCGCGCTGCGGGGCGAGCTCGAACCCACCGCCTACGAGCACAACGTCCTCGCCCAGGCGCTCAACGACCACTTCACCGAGCGCGGCCAGGACCACCCCGTGCCCTACGCCGCCGACCTCGACGAGCCCGGCGAGGCAGGCTAGCTAGACCGTCAGCACGATCTTCCCGGTGGTGCGGCCCCGCTCCCCGAGCCGGTGCGCGTCCGCCGCGCGCTCCAGCGGGAAGGTCTCGGCGACCAGGACCCGCAGCCGCCCCGCGGTGTAGAGGTCGAGAAGTTCGGTGAGGCCGGGCCCGTCCGGGCGGACGTAGGCCCCGGTGGCCCGCACCCCGCGCTCCCGCGCGGCCCGCAGCGCATCCTCGACGGCGATGGTCGGCAGGCAGATCAGCAGAGCGCCGGGAGCGAGCACGTCGAAGGAGCGGACGGCGGTCTCGCCGCCGATCAGGTCGTAGACCAGGTCGACGGGCCCGACGACCTCCTCGAACCGCTGCGCGCGGTAGTCGACGACCTCGTCGCAGCCCAGCGACCGCAGCAGGTCGTGCTTGGCGGCCGAGGCCGTGCCGATGACGTGCGCGCCCCGGGCCTTCGCGATCTGCACCGCCAGGTGCCCGACCCCGCCGGCGGCCGCGTGGACCAGCACCCGCTGCCCGGCCACCAGGTGCCCGACGTCGACGAGGCTCTGCCACGCGGTCATCCCGGCCAGGGGGAGGGCGGCGGCCTCCGCGACCGGCATGCCCTCCGGGCGGCGCCGGAAGTGGCCGGCGGGCGCCGTGACGTACTCGGCGTAGGCGCCGTCCGGGCCGGGGAAGCGCGCCATCCCGAGCACCGCGTCGCCCACGGCGAGCCCGGCGGCGTCGGGGCCGACGGCGTCGACGGTGCCCGCCGCGTCCCAGCCGACGGTGAACGGCTTCCCGCCGAACGACTTCGCCGCCCCGAGGCCGGAGCGGGTCTTCCAGTCGATCGGGTTGACCCCCGCGGCCTCGACGCGCACCCGCACCTCACCGGGGCCGGGATCGGGCACCGGCACGTCCCGCAGCCGCAGGACCTCCGGGCCACCGACCGATTCGCAGACGACCGCGCGCATGCCCGGATGTCTAGCACGCGATCATGGCCGGTGCCCGGCGCTGGACGGCGTCGAGAACTTCTTCCAGAATCCGCGCCGGGGATGTCGAGATCGGGTCGACGGCTGCGTCCCAGGAGCGGAGGGGCCACCGCGGTCCCCCGCCCGAAGGAGGACGACATGGCGAAGTACCTGCTCCTGAAGCACTACCGCGGCGCCCCGGCTGCGGTGAACGACGTCCCCATGGACCAGTGGACCCCGCAGGAGGTCCAGGACCACATCCAGTTCATGACCGACTTCGCCACCAAGCTCGAAGGCACCGGCGAGTTCGTCGACGGCCAGGCGCTGGCGCCGGAGGGCACGTTCGTCCGCTACGACGGGGAGGGCAGGCCGCCGGTCACCGACGGGCCCTTCGCCGAGACCAAGGACCTCATCGCCGGCTGGATGATCATCGACGTGGACTCCTACGAGCGGGCGGTCGAGCTCGCCGGCGAGCTCTCGGCGGCGCCGGGCGCCGGTGGCAAGCCGATCCACGAGTGGCTGGAGCTGCGTCCGTTCCTGGGTCACGCGCCCACGGTCACGGAGTGACCGGACCGGACCGGGCGCTCGACGAGCCGCTGCTGAAGGAGCTGACCCCCGCGATCACCGCCGTCCTCGTCCGTCGCGGGGTCGACTTCGCGACGGCCGAGGACGCCGTGCAGGAGGCGCTCCTGCAGGCCGCGCTGAGCTGGCCCGACCAGCGGCCGGCCGACCCGAAGGGCTGGCTGGTCACGGTCGCGTGGCGCAAGTTCCTCGACGCCCACCGCTCCGAGGCCTCGCGCCGCGACCGCGAGGAGCGGGTCGAGGCCGAGCCGCCGCCCGGGCCCGCCGAGGTCGTCGACGACACGCTGCGGCTGTTCTTCCTGTGCGCGCACCCGTCGCTGACCCCGGCGTCGGCGGTGGCGCTCACCCTGCGCGCCGTCGGCGGCCTGACGACCCGCCAGATCGCCCGGGCCTACCTGGTGCCGGAAACGACGATGGCGCAGCGGATCAGCCGGGCCAAGCGCACGGTCGCCGGGGTGCGGTTCGACGAGCCCGGCGATCCGGCGACCGTGCGCCGGGTGCTCTACCTGGTCTTCAACGAGGGCTACACCGGCGACGTCGACCTGGCCGCCGAGGCGATCCGGCTGACCCGGCAGCTGGCGTCGATGACCGACGACGAGGAGACCGCGGGGCTGCTGGCGCTGATGCTGCTGCACCACGCCCGGCGCCCGGCGCGCACCCGCCCCGACGGCAGCCTGGTCCCGCTGGTTGAGCAGGACCGCTCCCGCTGGGACACCGCGCTCATCGCCGAGGGCGTCGTCATCCTGCAGGCGGCGCTGGCGCGCGACCGGCTCGGCGAGTTCCAGGCGCAGGCGGCCATCGCCGCCCTGCACGCGGACGCCCCGCGCGCCGAGGAGACCGACTGGCCGCAGATCGTCGAGTGGTACGACGAGCTGCTGCGGCTCACCGGGAGCCCGGTCGTGGCGCTGAACCGGGCGGTCGCGGTCGGCGAGGCCGACGGCGCCGCGGCCGGCCTGGCCGCGCTGGCCGGGGTCGACCCCGATCTGCCCCGGCGCACCGCCGCCTCGGCGTACCTGCACGAGAAGGCGGGCGACCTGCCGACCGCGGCCCGGTTGTACGCCGACGCGGCCCGGTCCGCCACGAACCTCGCCGAGCGCCTGCACCTCACCCGGCAGGCGGCGCGGATCGGTCAGGCACTGCGCGGGTGAGCGCGGGCGCCCGCACCTCGCCCTCCCACCTGCGCAACCAGTCGGCGAAGGCGGCGGGCGGTGCGGGGCGGGCGTGCAGGTAGCCCTGGGTGGCGTGGGCGCCGATGCCGCGCAGGAACGCCAGCTGCTCGGGCCGTTCGACTCCCTCGGCGACGACCTGCAGGTCGAGCCGGGTGGCCACCTGCACGATCGCCTCGACGAGCGCCTCGTTCGCGGCCCGCGACCGGCCGCCGCCCAGGAACGACTTGTCGATCTTGACGATGTCGAGGGGGAGGGAGCGCAGGGTGCTCAGCGCGGAGTAGCCGGTGCCGAAGTCGTCGATGGCGAGCTGGACGCCCGTGGCGGCGAGCTCGGCGAGGGTGCGGTGCACCGCGGGGGTGTCGAGCACCATGCCCTCGGTGACCTCCAGGACCAGCCGGCACGGCGGCAGGGCGGCGTCGGCGACGCAGCTCTGCACGGTCCGCACGAACCCGGGCGTCGTCAGCTGCACCGCCGAGACGTTGACGTGCACCGCCAGCGGACCGGCCGCCCCGGCCCAGCCGACGGCGTCGGCGCAGGCCCGGCGCAGCACCCAGGCGCCGATGTCGACGATGGCGCCGGTGCGTTCGGCGACGGCGACGAAGTCGGCGGGGTGCAGCAGCCCCCGCACGGGGTGCTGCCAGCGCACGAGCGCCTCGACCGCCACGCACCACCCGTCGTCCACCCGCACGATCGGCTGGTGGTGCACCACGAGCTGGTCGGCCGCGGCGGCGCGGGCGAGCTCGTCCTCGAACCGCGCGTCCTCGCCGTCGCCGAGCAGGCTGGGGTCGAACACCTGCAGCCGGTTCTTGCCCGTGGCCTTGGCCGCGTACATGGCCACGTCGGCCCGGTGCACGAGCAGGTCGCCGTCGCGGTCGGCGGGGGAGGGCTCGGCGAAGGCGAGCCCGGCGCTGGCCCCGATGCGCGCCAACCGCCCGTGCAGCGGGAACGGCGCCGCGACGACCTCCACCAGGCGCTCGCCGACCCCGACGGCGCCGTCGGGGTCGGCGGCGTCGAGCAGGACCGCGAACTCGTCGCCGCCGATGCGCGCGCACAGGTCGCCGTGCCGGATCCCACCCCGCAGCCGGGCCGCGACCCGGCGGAGCAACTCGTCGCCCGCGGAGTGCCCGAGGTCGTCGTTGACGCGCTTGAAGTCGTCGAGGTCCAGGAACAGCAGGGCGGTCCGCCCGACCGGGTCGGCCAGCCGAGATCCCAGCGCGGCGGTGAACGCGGCGCGGTTGGCCAGGCCGGTCACCGGGTCCTGGGTGGCCTGCGTGGCCAGGTCGTGGTGGGCCTCGCTGGTGCGCAGCGCGAGCGACACCTGGTTGGCCATCGACCGGATCGCGACCCTGGCCTCGACCGGAACCTGCGGGACCGCCCCGGCCAGGATCCACCCGCCGGGCGGGTCGGCCAGTGGCAGCACCACCCACCCGGCGTCCGGGCCGGCGATCCCCGCCAGCGCGGCCGTGTCGGCGACCGGCCGCTCGTCGGGCCCGGTGTCGCGCAGCATCGACGCCGGCAGCGTGCGCGGGACCTCACGCACGTCGCCGGCGTCACTGACCACCACCGCCTCGCCGTCGACGACGCGGACCAGCAGCAGCCGCAGCCCGGGCGTGGCCGCGCAGAGGGCGTGCGCGCACTCCGTGCCGCGCCTGCGGATCTCGGCGTCGTCGGTGAGGCCGATGAGGGTGTTGCCCAGCCGGACCAGCGCGGTGCCGCGCTCCTGGGACTGCTCCCGGGAGAACAGGCTCAGCACCAGGTAGCGGGCCACCGCCACGGTCAGGAACATGACCGGCACGGTCGTGACCACGCCGGTGATCGAGGCCTGCGAGGGCGGGTCGTCGCGCACCAGCAGCGGCGCCGAGACCGCCAACCCGCCCAGCACGGCCAGCGCCATCAGCGCCGTGTGCGCCAGCACGGCCCAGGTGGAGCCGTAGAGGGCGCGCAGCCACAGCGACGCGAAGAGGTAGCCGAAGACGCTGACCGGCTCGGGCCCGCAGACCGCGGCGACCAGCATCAGCACGGCCTCGACGACGTCGAGCCAGAAGGGCGCCTTCAGCGCCAGGTAGCGGTAGGTCCACACCGCGATCAGGGCCAGGAAGGTCGCGGCCGCGGCCCAGCGCAGGCCGGTGGAGGGTACGCCGACCAGCCCCGGCGCCGAGAGCAGGACCGACGCCACGGCCATCAGGCTGAACAGCCAGCGCGTCTGGGCCACCAGCCCGCCCGGCCGCCGCAGCCGCCGCCAGCCGGTCGCCCGCGGATCGTGCGCCCCGTCGTCCACGCTGCCGCCGTCCGTGTCCACCAGACCTCCCGCCGTCCCTCGGAGCAGGATGCATCGACCCGTCGACTAGGTCGAACAGGTGCACATCCTGGTCCAAGGGGGGTATGGGTTGCCCAGGGAGGCCACCAACGGAGGACCGGGTTTGCGGTTTGAGGGCCTCCGGCGGCTCCTGCGCGGAGGGCGACCGGTCGTCGTCGCAGAGTCCTCATGGTCTTCGCAGGGTCTACGGCACCTGCGAAGACCACACCGCCCCTGCGAAGACGCCCCCAACCCCCGGACCGCGGCTCAGGCGGGCGGCGACCAGGCCGGGTCGCGGCCGCTCAGCCCGAGCAGGCGGTCGAGCTCCGGGGCGCCGTCGGGCACCGGGACCGGCGGCCCGAACAGCCCCGGCACCCCCTCGGGCCGCGCGCTCGCCTCGACGAAGTCCATGCAGGCCGCGATCTCCTCCGACCCGGGCCGGTAGTCGGCGCCGGTGGCCCGGGCGAGGTCCCAGCCGTGCAGCACCAGCTCGTCGAGGGCGACGGCGGCGGCGACCGGGGCCGGCAGCTCCACCCCGCCCACGGCGGTCGTGCCGGTGAGCGCGTCGGCGCCCCGCCAGGCCGCGACCAGCGCGTCGAGCTCGTCCGGCAGCGCGGTGCGCCAGTCCGCGGGCAGCGGCGGGGGCTCCGCCGGCGGCGGCCCCTG
>NZ_JAHDTH010000210.1 GCF_018531445.1 Pseudonocardia lacus | reverse complement strand
GGCCGAGGCCGCGCCGCGGTGGACGGCCGACCCGGCCCGGGCCCGCGGCCCCCCGCAGCTCGGCCTGCGGCCGCGGGAGCGGCTGCTGGAGGTCGACGCCGACGCGCTCGCCCGCGTCGCCGGCATCGACCCGGTACGGGCCCAGGACCTCCTGGACCGGATGCTCGCCTTCAGCCTGCCGGGCGAGACGCTCGACGTGATCGCCGCGCCCACCGGCCGGCCGGCGCAGCTGGCCGCCGACGGTTCCTGGGAGCTGGTGCTCGACCACGAGCGCCGCTTCCACCTGGACCGGGCCGCACCGCACGGGCACGACGAGCACGCGCGGCGGACCATGCAGCGGATCGGGGCCAAGAGCGCTCCCGACCATGCCGGCGGCCCGCACGTGGGGCGGCCCGCTCGGGCAGTCACGACCGCGGCACCCGGCGCCGTCCCAGCCGGACGCGGACGACTCCCTCCCGCTCGGTGCGGTCGTGCCGGGGCTGCTCGTGAGCGCCGCCGGGTTCGTGCTGCCCGACCAGCTCGGCCTCACCGGTCGCTCGGCGGGCTTGGTGACCTTCCTGCTCGTGCTGACCGGGGTCGGCATCGACCTGGTGGCCCTGCTCGGGCCGCCCACCACAGGCCCGTCGGCCGCCCCGCCCCCGGCGACGCCGGGGCCGGCTGAGGTGCCTGTCGCGCCGCCGGTGGCCCGGGTCCACCCCTGGCGCCGACCCGCCGCCGGGTGAGCGGTCGGAGCCGGCGCACGCACCCCCGGCTCGGGGCGGGCCCCACTACGCTCGGTCGCGGAGGTGGGTCGTGGCTGAGCTGCGGGCGCGCACGATCGTCGAGGCCCACCTGTACCTGGACCTGCTGCGCGCCGACGGCCGGCTCGGCGACGACGACCCCGGCGACCCCGGCGGCTGGACGATCCTCACCGAAGGGCCGCGGTCGTGGACCCTGCACGCCGACGGCGCCGGCGGCCGGTTCCACCCGTTTACCATCGAGATCCGCTACGCCGACCTGGCCGAGGCCCGGCGCACCGGGGCCCGGTTCGGGCCGGGCCGGTCGACGCTGATCGACGCGGGGGAGTGGCTGGAGATGGCCGAGGCCTACGTCGAGCAGGCCGTCGAGGCGGAGATGGCCGCGGTCGGGGCGCGGGGGGACCGGGAGCTGCCCGAGCAGGCGCTGCTGGCCTGGCGCTTCGCCGTCGACGTCGCCGCCGAGGTGCTGCGCTTCCTGCCCGACGCCGCCGACGAGTTGCCGGATTCGGCCTTCTGGACCGAGCGCGGCCGGGCCACCCGCCGGGCCGACCCGGATCTGTTCACCCGAGCCGCGCTCACCCACCGGCTCCAGACCTACGAGCAGTTGCGCGACGACTTCATCGCGCTCGTGGGGGAGCACTGAGCCCGGGGTCGGCTCAGTCCGTCGTGCTGAGAAGACGTTCTTGACCTCGGTGTAGCTCTCCACCGCGTGCGGCCCAAGCTCCCGCCCGGTCCGGACTGCTTCAACCCTCCGAACAGTGTGTGCACCCACACCCCGCTGTAGGAGTTCACCGCCGGCGCTCCGGCGTCGATCCGCCGGGCCGCCCGCAGCGAGCGCTGCGCCTCGCCGGTCCACACCGAGCCGGCCAGCTCGTAGACCGAGTCGTTGGCCCGGGTGAAGGCCTCGTCCTCGGGTGCCGAACGGCAGCACCGACACCGACCCTGCCGGCTCCCCGTCAGTCGTCGCGGGCGATCACCGGCCGGTGCGGGATCGTGCAGGTCACGCACAGCACCGCCAGGGACGAGACGAAGACCAGCGTCACCCACGCCCAGGGCCCGGTCATCGGGGTGCAGATGGCGCCGTCGGGGCGTTCGCGGCAGGGTCCCGGATGAGGACGCAGCACGACGTCGTTGCCTGCAGGTGGCGGTGCTCCCGCGGGTGCTACTTCTCAGGAAGTAGCGGATCGGTCTCCTCCGGTGGGACGCGGCCGAGGTGACGGCTGGTGATGCTCGGTCGCAGCCGCGGCGTCGGTCACGTACCTACCTCACGCGGGTCCGAAGGGATCACCCGACCGGGGACCGGCAGCTAGGCGGCGGCAGAGACCGCAAGAAGGAGATTCTTCGTGTTGGTAGTCCGACTTCCGGCCGTGTGCCGGACAGCTCAGGATGGGCCGCGGCCGTGACGGCGGAGGAGGATGCGGGGGACGTCCGAGCGCGTGCGCGCGTCCACGCCCACGCAGGCGGCGAGAGCAGGGCGCTGCGTCAGGCGGTGGCGAGGAGCGAGGGCGACGACGCCGCTGCGTACGTCGCCTTCGGTGGAGCTTCGCACCAGCTCTTCGGGCGCATCCTGCCGGAGTTGGATGAGTCGATGGTGCCCGTCCTGGTGATGCGTGGCGGCCTGACCATGTACACCGTGTACCGGTCGATGACGGCGTACCGGCCGTCCGGTGTGGTGGTACCCCACCGGAAGACGTTCCCGTCGGACGGGCTGCCGTCGATCACCTACCTCGACATCCCCTGCCGACGATCGGGTGGATGTCCCAGTTACCTCCTGCTCGATCCGATCGTCAACTCCGGGCAGACAATCGTTTCGGTCGTACGCAGGATCCGGGACCTCGTCGCCCGGCCGCGGTTCCAGGTGGCCACGCTGTTCCTCTCTGATCGCGGTGCGCGCGCGATGTGCGCGGAGGACCCGGACATGCAGATCCACACCATGTGGGCCGGTGTCGAGGTCGGCGCGGACGGGCGGCTGGTCGGGGTCCCCGTCGACAGCGGCGATTGCGCGTTCGGCGGGCGGGCCGAACGCGTCCGATGGGTCCGCGGATCGGATGATGCCGAACCCGTCGATCCGTGACCGACGATGCCCGGATCGTTGGTCGAGCGGGGGCCGGGGCCGCATTCCGTCCGGCGACCGACCGTTCCGACCTGGCCTGGCGCGTGCGGAGCCTGGTGACCGAACGGCTGGGCCGCGAGTCCACAGCGCTGGCCGACGTCTCCCGCACGATCGCCGTCCACCCCCGTACGCTGCAACGCAGCCTGGCCGACGAGGGTCTCGGCTTCGGCGAGATCCTCGACTGCGTCCGACGTCAGCAGGCCCGCTCCTATCTGCTCGACACCGATCTGCCGTTGGCCGAGATCAGCGCCCGGCTCGGATTCGCCGAGCAGGCCGTCTTCAGCCGATGCGCCCGGCGCTGGTGGGGCGCGGCGCCATCCCGGATGCGGCCGCCACCAGTCGGTGAGCAGCCCGTACCCGCCGAGGGGCGATAGCCTCCAGACAGGACCTGATCGTCGATGTGAGTGGCCGGTACCGTGGCCATCGCTGTCACCGCCACCGTCTCTGGGCGGCTCCGCGAACGATGGCGCTGCGGGGCACGGCGGCCACACCGGCGCGGTGTGCCCTGCCGAGCTGGGCACGACCCGTGACCCCGTCCGGCTGATCCCCGGCGACCCGCGCAGCTTCACGTCGCAGCCGACGGCCTGACGCAGCGCAGCCGGGATCACGAGACGACGGCAACGCAACGGCGGCACCCTGGCGGGTCGGCGCCGCGGCCGCACGGGCTATTGCTCCGGCCACTCACGCATTGTTAGCATCCTGGGCGAACCGATCGGACATCCGCTGCTGACGTTGCGCGGCGGGCGACCGCTCGGAGACCGAGGGCCGCTGGGCGTGAGGACGACCGTCCGGCACGAGGGCGCTGCGCTGCGCTGTGCGCGACGCCGTGCGGGCCCGCATCCGGCCATGTTCGCCATTCGCCACCGCACCCCGCGATCCCGGGAGTCGTCCGGCATGAGCTACCACGGTGAGACGCGCGGACGGGCGCACAGCCCGTCCGCCGATCTCGCCGTGCGGCTGCGGCTGTCGGCGCTCGACCGGACCCTGGTGCTGCTGCGGTGGGTGCTCTGGCTCGCCGGGTTGGTCGTGGTGCTGTGGATGGGGTCAGCACTGCTGACCCCATCCCCCGCAGCCGCGGCCGCCTCGACGACCGCGGCCACCGCCGGCCTGCTGAAGGGAGGCAGCAGCAGGCCGGCCGGCGGGAAGAACGGGACCCCCACGATCACCTTCGTCGCCGACTCGATCGGGACGTCCGGTTCGAGAGGCGGGTCCGACGGGGATATCGCCTCGATCTCCGGCAGCGTCGGCTACGTCGGGTCCGACAGCTCGGACGACTCCGACGAATGGTCCGGCTCCACTGACGACGACTCCGACGACTCCGACGACGACTCGGGTTGGGTTGAACCGGAGTCTTCTGCTTCTGGCGATTCGTGGTCGTCGGACGGTGGTTCTGCGGACGGTGGTTGGTCCGACGATGATTCCGACGATGATTCCGGCGATGACTCTGACGAGGACTCCGGCGATGACTCGGGTTGGGTTGAACCGGAGTCTTCTGCTTCTGGCGATTCGTGGTCGTCGGACGGTGGTTCTGCCGACGGTGGCTGGTCCGACGATGATTCCGACGATGATTCCGGCGATGACTCTGACGAGGACTCCGGCGATGACTCGGGTTGGGTTGAACCGGAGTCTTCTGCTTCTGGCGACTCGTGGTCGTCGGACAGTGGTTCCGACGACGGTGGCTGGACCGACGATTCCGACGAGGACTCCGGCGATGACTCCGGCGATGACTCGGGTTGGGTTGAACCGGAGTCTTCTGCTTCTGGCGACTCGTGGTCGTCGGACAGTGGTTCTGGCGACGGTGGCTGGACCGGCGAGGACTCCGGCGATGAATCCGGTTGGGTCGAACCGCAGTCCTCTGCTTCTGGCGACTCGTGGTCGTCGGACAGCGGTTTCGACGACGGTGGCTGGACCGACGATTCCGACGAGGACTCCGGCGAGGACTCCGGCGATGACTCGGGTTGGGTTGAACCGGAGTCTTCTGCTTCTGGCGACTCGTGGTCGTCGGACAGTGGTTCTGGCGACGGTGGCTGGACCGACGACGACTCCGACGACCGCCTGACGGTCCTCGAGGACACCGACGACGGGGAGAGCGTGTCGTCCGACGAGGGCGGGACGTTTGTCGAGGGTGGGTCGGAGGACGGTGGCTGGTCCGACGATGCCGGGGATTCCGGCGGGACGTTCGGCGAGGGCGGCGCGGACGATGGCGGCGGTGGGGACGGATCCGGGGGTGGGTCCATCACCCTCGTCGCCGGTGGCGGCGGTGGCGGTGGGTTCAGCTCCGGCGAGAGCGGCGATGGCGAGCAGATCAGCTCGTCCCCCGGCGCCACCGCGGGCACCGGCTCGGTCGCCGAGGTCAGCGCGGGCGAGGTCGGGATGCTCGACCCCAGCGTGGTCGGCAACTCCGACGACTGGTGGGACAGCGTCTACTCGGAGGGCGAGCCGCTCACCCCCGGGCCGGAGGCGGAGAGCGCCGCCCAGCTCGAGCAGGCCGTGGACAGCCGGATCGAGGCCGAGCGGGCCGCCGCGCGGGAGGCGTCGAGCAAGAAGAAGGTCGCCGCCGGAGACGCCACGGCCGCCGAGCACGCCGAGGTCGAGGCGGCGAACGAGGAGGCGCGGGACCGGGCGGCCGAGGACCGCGAGCAGCTCTCGGCGGCCGATGCGGACCTCGTCGACCAGGTGGTGAAGGGTCAGCAGAACCTCGCCAAGCGCGAGCGGAAGCTGGCCGCCGAGGAGAAGAAGGTCGCCGCGGGCGACGTCACCAAGGCCGCCCACAACCGCAACGTCGCCGCCTACGAGGAGCAGCGTGACGAGGTGTACGCGGCCACCCGGGAGCTGGCCGAGGCCACCGGCAACACCATGACCCCGGCGGGCGACACCGACGGCGAGGGCGCGGCGGCCGGCTGCGGCTCCAGCGGCGCGTTCGTCGCCTGCGCCTCGACGAGCGAGAACGCAAGCGGCAAACAGCGCACCGAGCAGTGTTCGGCGCTGGCCGGTGTGTCCGCGAGCTGCTCGGCCGCGAGTGCGTCCGGCGACAACGAGGGCTCGGCCTCCTGCGATCTCAAGGGCGCGGGGCAGGGCTGCAACAGTGCGGCGACCAGCAAGCAGGGTGACGAGGAGGTCGCGGCGAAGACCCGCTGCACGGGCGACGCGGGCGACTGCACGCAGCGCAGCTCGGCCACCGGGGCCGGGGCCACCTCCACCTGCAGCACCGCGGGGGGCTCCTGCGGCGGGGAGGTGAGCGGGCCGACCGCGTCGTCCGCGGACACCGCCCGGACCGAGGCCACCGTGCTGTGCACGGGTGCGTGCGAGACGGTCGGGGTCGCCGACCGGTGGAGCGCGCAGACGGCCTGCAGCGCGACCGGTGGCGGGTGCACGAGCACGAGCACGGGCCGCGCCGACAACGGCGGGGCCGTGCGGGAGGCCGTGGACGCCGAGCAGGACGCCGAGCAGGACGCCGGGCGGGTCGCGCGCGACGACGCCGAGCGCACCCGGGACGGGAGCGCGACGGCCCGCTGCGCGGCCGACGGCCTGTGCGCGACGAGCACGTCCGTGGACCTCGCGGCCGCCGACCGGGTGCGGGTCGACGCCGGGGTGAGCTGCGCAGCGGACTGCACGGGCAGCGCGACCACTCGAGCCGAGGGGGTGGTGGAACGCTCCTCGGCCCGGCTCGACGGGGACTCGACGAGCGAGTGCGCCGTGACCGGCAGCGCCTGCCGCGCCGGCTCGACAGTGGACGTCTCGGGCGGGGAGACCGGCCGCACCGCCGTCGTCGCCGACGGGGAGGCCTGGTGCGACGGGTCCGGCTGCGACGGTTCGGTGCGCACGCACACCAGCGGCAGCGCGGGGCGGACCGCGGAGGCCGGGCGGGAGGGCAACGGTCGGGCGAGCACCGGGTCGGGCCGGTGCACCGTCGAGGGCGACGGCGGGTGCGGCGCGTTCGCCGCCACCGAGATCCGCAACGGCGCCGCGTCGGATCGCGTGCGGTCGGCTGACGGGGGGACCGAGGCCGCGACCGACGGGCAGACCAGCGCGAACGACCGGAGGAACATCGCGTCCAGCACCTCGGGCGCCGCCGTCACCTGCAACCAGCCCGGCTCCTGCTCCGGCACCGCGGACGCGGAGACCACCGCGCGGATCACCGTGGGCGACGCGGTCCGGCAGACCGACGGCGACGCGGACTGCCGGGTCGCCGCGGGCAACTGCGGCGTCCAGTCCGCCTCCGAGGTCGGCCGGGCCGGGGGGCGGTCCGGTGAGCCGGTCGCGGAGAGCACGTCGTCGATGTGGGCGGAGTGCGCGGTGGTGGCCTGCCGCGCCTCGGGCTCGGCGCACACCGACGGGGCCGCCTCCGGTGACGTCCGCGGCGTGCGCGACAGCGACGGCGACGGCGTCTGCAACGTGCACGGCGCGGGCGGCAGCTGCGTGGCCCAGGCGCACACCGAGGTCGTGGAGCGGGACGCCCGCCTGCCGGGTGACGCCGGGCCGGTGAGCCGGTCGCAGTCGAGCGCGGACGTGGTGTGCGCGGTCGACTCCGTGCAATGCGGCGGGTCGGCCCGGGCCACCACCAGCGCCGGTGACACCGGCACCGGCCTGCCGCGGCGCTCCACCAGCGACCCCGTCACCTGCCGGGTCAACGGCGGTGGGTGCCAGGGGCACGCCGAGTCGGTGGCCTCGTCGGCGCCCGACCACGCGGTGATCGACCCGGCCAGCGGGCGTCCGGCGGCCGGACAGCCGACCAGGGGCCCGAGCAGCCTGTCCACCTCGGTCGCCGTCCTGGACTGCCCGCAGGGCTGCCGGGGCACGGCCACCGCCCGCGCGGTCGGCGCGGAAGGTGCCCAGGCCGGGGGGACCGAGGCCGAGGGCACGGCGCGGGCCGCCGACGGCACGGTGACCTGCCGGATCTCCGGTGGGGCCTGCGGCGGGCAGGCGGTCGCGATCTCGTCGGCCTCGCCGGGCGCCACCCAGATCCTGGCCCGCCAGCTCGGCACCGGCCCGTACACCCCGACCGACGGCGACGCCCCCGGTGGGGGCGGCCCGCCCGACAACGGCGACGCCAATGGTGGCCCCTCGGCGGGCAGCCGCAACGACAGCGACGACAAGCCCGCCGCACCGGCCCGCGCGACCTCGCGCGCAGCGCTGCCGGACGGCCCGTCGGCCGCCGCCTCGGCCACCGCCTACTTCGACTGCCCCAACGGCTGCACCGGCAAGGTGCTCAGCTCGGCCACCGGCTCGGACGGGGTGCGTGAGCGCGGCTCGGTCGGCCAGGCGGGCTGCAAGTTGAACAACGGCACCTGCACCGGCGGGAGCCGCTCGGTCGCCAGCTCCGACTCCACCGTCGCCGACCTGCTGCCCGCGCTGGGCCTGGGCGGCAAGGTGGCCGAGGGCATCGACGGCGGCCCGACCGCGGCGGTCGACCCGGACGGCGAGGCCCCCGCGCAACCCGCCCGCGACACCAAGCGCTCGGCGGCCGGGCCAGGCACGGCGGCGGGCCCGTCGAGCCTGTCCGACGCCCAGGCCCTCGCGGTCTGCGAGAGCGACTGCCGGGGCGGCACCTGGACGTCCACCACCGGCACCGACCGGGCCGCGCCCGGCGTGTCGAGCATGACCGGCGGTCCGGGCGTGCGCGGGCCCCCGTCGTCGTCCACGACCACCTACCGGTCCACCTGCGTGAGCGGCGCGGACAGCTGCACCGCCGAGTCGCGCTCGGGTGCCGCGGCTGGTGCCGGTGTCGCTTACCTGATGACCCGCAACGCCATGGAGGCGGCCGCGGGCATCGCCCCGACGTCCCAGAACGCCCGCACGACCCGGACGAGCAAGACCACCGCCGAGGAGGCCGCACAACCCACCACGCGGGCAGCGCAGCAGCTGCCGGTCACCTACAGCCAGTCCACCGGTTCCGCCCGGTGCGGCGGGACGGATTGCAAGGCCGGGGTCGAGGCCACCTCGACCACCACGGGCCTCGGCGACGCCGCGGCCAGCGACTCCACCACCCGCGGGTGGTGCGCCGGGGTCAGCTCCGGTTGCGCCCTCGTCGGGCAGGCGACCGCGTCCACGGCCGTGACCGGCCGGGGGCAGGCGCCGACGGTGGCCGGCACGACGCGGTCCGGCGCGATGATCCAGTGCGCCGAGCGGTGCCGTGGCCGGATCACCGGGGAGACGGTGGCGGTCACCTCGCCGGGTGGCGGCGCGGCCGGCACGATCGCGGCCGTCCGCGAGTCCCTCGCCGACGGCGCCTCGCCCAAGGCGGCGGCCCGCGCGGCTGCCACGGGCGGGACCAGCGTGTCGGTCTCCGGCGGGAGCACGGCCTGCACCGGCGCCAGGGCCTGCACGGCCGCCGTCACCAGCGGCGGGGTCGCCGCTGGCACGCAGACCCAGGCCGCGGTCGAGGCCCAGTGCGCCACCGAGCGCGGCTGCGTGTCCCGCACCTCCGGCGCCGCGGGCTCGGGCGGCCACTTCGCCACCGGCCTCTCCGGGTGCACCGCGACCGCCGTCGGCCAGTGCGGGGCCTCCACCCGGGTCGGTGCCTCCCCGGTCGGCACCGAGGCGTCCGTGGCCTGCTCCGGCGCCGGCACCAGCACCTGCCGCCACCGGGTCGCGTCCACCAGCGGCGGCCAGCAGGCCACCGCGCGGGCCGGCTGCTCGACCACCGGCACCCAGCGCTGCGCCGCGGTCGGCAGCGCTGCGACCACCGCCACGTCGGCCCTGGCCGGCGCCGCCTGCCAGGGCCCCGGCTGCTACCGGCAGTTCCGCGCGCACTCCGAGGCGTCGTCGGGTTCGGCGCACGCCTCGGCCACCGGTTTCGACTCCGGTACCACCGGCGGCGGCCAGGTCGCCACCACCGCGGCCGCTGCCTCCGGCGCCGGTTCCGCCCAGGCGTCGGCGTCCTGCCGGGGCACCGCGGGCACCACCTGCCGGCACTCCTACTCGGCCAGCGCCAGCGCTTCCGCCTCCGCCCCCGGCGCCTCCGCCTCCGCGTCGGCCTCCGGCTCGGGCGGCGGCGGCCACGGCGGCGGCGGGGTCGCGGTCACCGCCCAGGCCACCGCGTCCCCCGGCCATGCCTCCGCCTCGGCCTCCTGCTCCGGCGCCGCCAACTGCCGGCACTCCTACTCCGCGCAGGCCGCCGCCGCCGCCTCGCATCCCTCCGGCTCCCGGGCCAGCGCCTCGGCCAGCGGCTCGGGCGGCGGCGGCCAGGGCGGCGGTGGCGTCTCGGTGTCCGCGCAGGCCTCCGCGGGCCCGGGTTGGGCCGGTGCCTCGGCGTCCTGCTCCGGGGCGGCCAACTGCCAGCACTCCTACTCCGCATCGGCGTCCGCGTCGGCGAAGCACGCGTCCGGCTCGCACGCGAACGCGTCGGCCCGCGGTTCGGGCGGCGGCGGCCAGGGCGGCGGTGGCGTCTCGGTGTCCGCGCAGGCCTCCGCGGGCGACGGGTGGGCACGCGCTTCGGCGTCCTGCACGGGCGCCGCGAACTGCCAGACCTCCTACACCGCCCACGGCGAGCAGTCCGACACGGAACAGGGTCCCGGCGGCACGTGGAACGCGCACGCCGAGCGCACCTGCACCGGCGGTGGCGCGTCCGGCGGCGGCTGCATGATCAGGGCAAGGGCGGACGCGGGGCCGGGCGGCGGCTGGAGCGCCGAGTGCTACGGCGACTGCGCAGGCGCCGGGCCGGCCACGGGCTACAACAACCCACCGAGCGGGGTGCGCCTCGACGACAAGGGCAACCCGTACACGGTCGACCCGAACGGCGAGCGGGTCCCGGTGGCGGCCATGGGGCCATCGGAGCGCGAAGCGAGCCTGAAGGTCGGACCGGGTCGCACGAGGATCTACACGATCCAGTCGCCCGGGACGGAGCCCCGGACCGTGACCTGCGGCCCGGGGCCGGGGAGCTGCGACGTCCCGGTCGGCTCCGGCGGCGAGCGCGTCGTGTACGACGGCGACCGGGGCGGTTGGGTCGCCGAGATGCCGCACGACCCCAAGCGGCCGGACGGCCGGAAGGACACCGCCGTCGGCACCGCGGGTGTCGGCATCGTGGAGGACGCCAAGGGGAACCGCAGGGGCTGGGTCGACGGCACCGGCCGGGCCGACGACGGCTCGACCGGGGAGACCATCCGCTTCACCGAGCCGGCCACCAAGGGCCAGCGGCACACCGTCGCGTTCAGCAACCCCACCACCGGCGCACCGTTCGCCGCGCACTGCGGGGCGGCCTGCGCGTACCTCGGCGCCCCGGTGCCCAACGCGCCGGGTGTCGACGACTTCGTGCTGAAGTCCGGCACCGCGGACATCATCGGCCGCGACGGCGAGGGCAGCGGGGCGTCCATCACCTTCCAGGGCCTCGGCCGGTTCACCTCCGCCGAGGGCGACGTCACCACCGGCCTGCCCGGGCGGGACTGGGCCGTCGGGGACGTGTCCATCCAGACCCGCGACGCGGACGGTTTCGGCGGTTTCCTGGCGTGCGCCGGCGACTGCACGCTGACCAGCCGGGACAAGAACGCGGTCCAGATCCTCAACGGTTCCGGCACTCTGCAGTTCGACACCGCGACCGACCCGGGCATGGGCTGGTGCACCGGTGAGGGCTGCACGCTGTCGATGGCGCCGCAGGCCGACGGCAACGTCAACATGCAGCGGTGCACCGGGGTTGAGGTCGCCTGCAGCGCCACCCAGTTCTACCCGGACGCCGACGGCGAGGGCGGCGGCTCGATCTGCCGGACCGGCGGCGGGGAGGGCAGCAGTTGCTTCGGGTCGAACGTCAGCGGCGAGTGGGTCGCCTGCGATACCGAGAACTGCCGCACCGGCCTGCGGTACCGCACCCCGGACGGCGAGAACGGAGGCTTGTCCTGCCGGGCCGCCTCCCCGTCGGGCTGTCAGAGCTACGGCCAGGAGCCTGCGCTGGACTGGGGCGGCGACCCCACGCCCTCCTGGATGATCCAGATGGACCCGACCTACCAGCGGGTGCGCCCGCTGACCTCGCAGGAGGCGCGCAACGGGGCCAGGGGCGACGCCCCCATGCCCCCGCTGACCAGAACCGAGTACAACGAGCAGCTGACCCCTGACCAGCAGCGGGCCTACAACGAGGCGATGGCGCTGTCGCAGCCGGTGCGCGACCGGGCCAGCCTCATCTACCTGGGTGCGCAGAGCGACACCCGCCGGGGGGCCGAGGAGCACGCGGAGCAGCGCCCGGTGTTCGAGAAGCTGGTCGCCGATGCCGAGGCGGCCGCACGGGACGGCCTGTCAGCCGCCGAACGGCGGAGCCTGAACAGCCGGGCCGCGGAGCTGAACAAGACCGCGCCCGGGCTGCTGCGGGATTGGGCGGCCGCCCGCGCGCTGATCGACGGCATCGCCATGGTCACCTGGGAGCGGCCGGACATCACCAAGGCGCAGGCCGACCTGGGCAACTCTGCCGCGCGGGGGATCACCGCCGCCGGTCCGGAGGCCGCCACGGCCGCCGTCTCCCGGGCTCTCGACGAGTACGCGGCGAGCCAGGCCGCGCTCGGCCGGCAGATGCCGGCGGTGAGTGCGCTGAACGAGGACATGGCCGCATTGGAGCGCGAACGCGCCGACGTGATCGCGCGTGGCGGCTTCGCGAGCGAGGCGGAGCGGGACGCGTTCAACGCCCGCGTCGCGGACGTGAACGGGCGAAGCGACGACCTGCAGGACAGCATGACGCCCCTGCGCGACCGGGTCGAGCAGGCACAGGAGACCCTGCGCGCGTATGACATGGACTTCGCCGACGCATCGGGGGAGCCGGGTTACGCCGCGGACCTGCGGCAGGCCGGGGACTGGCTGAACACCGCCCGCCAGGCCAGCAACGCGGCTCGCGGAACCGAGGGCGCGCTGGCGACCGGCCTCGAGACCATCGAGGCCCTCGCCGCGCTGGACTACGGCCATGTCCGCGACTCCCTGTCGCAGTGGTCGGCCAGCCCGCTGCTCGACCTGCAACTGCCCTCGACCGGCAGGCCGGACCTGACGTACGCGCAGACCGCCGGTTACCGCTTCCTGACCGTTCGGGACGATCTGGTGCTGCTCGACGAGCGCAACCCGCTCGCTCCCGTCGTGGCCGAGGGTATGCCGGAGCAGCCCTCGGTGTGGGACTCGCTCAGCCCGGACGTGCAGGCCAACATCCTCTCCCGCCGGACCGCCCAGGACTGGGAGCGCAGCCTGCTGAGCACCGTGGAGGGGGTGTCCGGCGACCCGCTCTCCGGGTTGAAGGCGACGCTCACCGGCATCCCGAACGACGCGAGCCCGCGTGAGCTGCTCACGCGGGACGCGATGTTCAACGAGTGGTTCGCCGACAGCAGCGACAAGCCGGCCGACTACGCGGCCTGGACGCAGTTCCTGAGCAGCGACGATGAGCGCGCCCGGATCGACGCCATCTTCGAGGAGGCACGGCCGAGCTTGGTGGTCGACATCCTGAAGGGGACGGGCGACCACGTCGTCGGCGTCTGGTGCGGGACGGAGGACAACGCCTGCTTCGGCGGCGAGAACCCGGTCGAGGCCGGCATCAACGAGGGCGTTGGCGGCGTCATCGGGGCGATCGCGTACGCCCCGGCCGGCGCATGGGACGTCATGGTCGACGACACCCTCGAGCAGATCGGCTCCCACTGGACGTACAACATCATGGGCGAACCCGAGCAGCCGTACCGGCCGGGCGAGACGTGGGCCGAGTACGAGGCCAGGGTGCGCCCGCTGACCGGCAACCTGCTCTTCCTCCCCGGCCAGAACCTCTACAACCGGTTCCAGCCGGTCGTCACCGACTGGGACTGGTCGAAGGTCGCGCACGGCGATCCCTCGCAGGGACTGTACGGCGGGTACCTCGACGCGAACGGTGGGTTCGTCAGGACGCTGCTGCAGGACCTGTCCCTCCCGGCGATGGCCGCGTTCGGGGCCGGTGCCGGGCTCAAGGGCGTGTCCTCGGGGGCCGGCGCGGTCAAGGTCGGCCTCTCCACGCGGGCCCCTGCCCTCTCCGCGCTCGCCGGCCGGGTCGCCGCGGTGAGCACCGGGATCAACGGCCCGGTGACCGCGGTCGCGAACGCCGCGAACTGGACCCAACTGGCGCCGCTCCTGCCGTGGATCCACAGCGGTCGGGCGGTCGCCGGTGGCTTCGGCGCAGGACTGACCGCCGTCGCACCCCTGGCCACCCGCGCCGCGGGAGCCACCGCGGGGTTCGTCGAGCGGTCGCGCGCGGCCCCACCACGACTGCCGATGATCGACGCCCCCGTCCTGGACCTGGCCGGCGCCCGGGTCGGTGAGCTGGCCAGGACGGCGGGCATCGACGCGACCGCCGGGCTGTCCCGGGCGTTCGACCTGGCGGCCCCGCGGATCGACCAACTGGGCCAGGCGGCGATGGCCGCCGGGGAGCGCGGCTACCTGTCCGCTCTCGGGGGTAGCCTCGCCTATCGCAGGTTGGGCACCGACCGGACGGCCGGGCCGCTGGGCGTCAGCACGGCCTACCTGGCCGCCCTGGACCGGGCGGTGGAGCAGCCCGGCCTGCTCGGCGGCCGGCCGCGGGCGGTCGAGCGCGCCTACGACCGGGCGCTGGTCGACCAGTACGCGGTGCTCGACGCGCGGGGCGGCGCGACCGACATGGCGCTGGCCCGCGACCAGGTGCTCGCCCAGGTCACCTACCGGGCGATGCTGCACGGGCAGGTGTCCGTCGAGGCGAACCGCGGCGCCCCGGTGGATGGGGTGGCCGCCCAGATCGGTCGCGTCCTCGGCCAGCGGGTGACACCCGAGCAGATGCGGACCGCCCTGGCCACCGCTCCGGACCGCTTCACCGTCGAGGACGGGCCGGACGGATCGGGCCCGATCGTGCGTCCGGAAGCGGTCCTGCTGAGCCCGCAGGGGACCGTGATGATGTCCGCGGCCGGTGCCGACGCCGCGGGTCCGCCGGTCGACGGGGGCGGCGTCCCGGCCGCCGTCGCCGACGCGGGCAGCGGTCCGCCGGGGGTGCGCGACGGGGGC
>NZ_JAHDTH010000209.1 GCF_018531445.1 Pseudonocardia lacus | reverse complement strand
CGCAGGGCGCCCGCGGGCTGAGCTGACTCCCCCCGTGCTCCCTGCCGCCCTCGGCGCTGCGAGCCACTATTCGGTGGGTTCGGCGCGCGTCCTCGCAGCGCTGGGTGCGGTGCGCAGCGTCGGGTGGGTCGTCGCAGCGCGCCGGCTGGCTGCGACCACATGGCCCGTGCTGCGAGACGGACTCGGTGCTGCGAGCCGGTGCCGCCCCGTCCTCGCAGACCCAGCTGCGCCTCGCAGCCCAAGGTGGTTTGTCGCAGGGCGCCGGCGGGCTGCGATCACGCAGCCCGTGCTGCGAGACGCGCTCAGTGTTGCTAGCCGCCGCCCGGTGTGGTCGGCGCGTGTCCTGGCAGCGCTGGGTGTGTTGCGCAGCGTCGGGTGGGTCGTCGCAGCGCGCCGGCTGGCTGCGACCACGCAGCCCGTGCTGCGAGACGCGCTCAGCGCTGCGAGCCGGCGCCGCCCCGTCCTCGCAGACCCAGCCGCGCCTCGCAGACCCAGCTGCGCCTCGCAGCGGAAGGTGGTTTGCCGCAGCGCGCCGGCGGGCTGCGACCACGCAGCCCGTGCTGCGAGCCGCGCTCAGTGTTGCTAGCCGCCGCCCGGTGTGGTCGGCGCGTGTCCTGGCAGCCCTGGGTGCGGTGCGCAGCGTCGGGTGGGTCGTCGCGGCGGGCCGACTGCGCGTGGAGGCGGGACCCCGGCCGACGGGTGCTGCGGGCCGGGCCCGCCGGGTGCCGTGATCGCGCGATCCGGGTGTCCGGGACGAGCGGTGGGGCGGTGGGCCGGCGGTAACGACACCGTCGCGCGTGGTGCGCCCTGTCGGCGGCAACCGATACGGTGGGCGCGATCGAGGGAAGCGCGATGAGGGGAGCACCGGGTGGGCGTCACGCTGGTCAAGGGCGGCAACGTCAGTCTCTCGAAGGAAGCCCCCGGCCTGACCAACGTGATCGTTGGGCTGGGCTGGGACGTGCGCACCACGACGGGCGCGGACTACGACCTGGACGCCTCGGCGATCCTGCTCAACAGCAGCGGCAAGGTCATCTCCGATGCGCACTTCGTCTTCTTCAACAACCTGACCAGCCCGGACGGCACGGTGGAGCACACCGGCGACAACCTCACCGGCGAGGGTGAGGGCGACGACGAGGTCATCAAGGTCAACCTGGCGGCGATGTCCCCGCAGGTCGACAAGATCGTCTTCCCGGTGAGCATCTACGACGCCGACGCCCGCCGGCAGAGCTTCGGCCAGGTCGTCAACGCCTTCATCCGGGTCGTCAACGAGTCCGACGGCCGCGAGCTCACCCGTTTCGACCTCACCGAGGACGCCTCCACCGAGACGGCCCTGGTGTTCGGCGAGCTGTACCGCCGTGGCCCGGAGTGGAAGTTCCGCGCGGTCGGCCAGGGGTATGCGTCGGGCCTGGCGGGCATCGCCCGCGACTACGGCGTCAACGTCTGAGCACCGGTCCCACGGCCGGGGTCGGGCAGTCAGCCCGACCCGGCCAGGCAGGGGGAGCCATGGGGGGTACGGCGCCCGGTCCGCGGGCGAGCGGCCAGTTCGACGGCCGCGACCTCGGCGGCAGCGTCTCGGTCATCCTGGTGAGCACCGACGAGCCCGGCGCGGGCCCGGCGCTGCACCGCCACCCCTACGACGAGACCTTCGTGATCCACCGCGGCGAGGTCGAGTTCACCCTCGCCGGCGAGGTCGCCGTGCACGGGGCCGGTGAGATCGTGGTCGCCCCGCCGATGGTGGCCCACAAGTTCCGCAACGTCGGCACCGACCGGCTGGAGATGACCAACATCCACGCCAGCCCGGTGATCGAGACCGAGTGGCTCGAGGAGCGCTCCTGAGCGCCCGGCCCCGGCTGACCGGCGCCGATGTCGGCGCGTGGCTGTTCACCTGCAACCCCCGCGAGTTCGGCGAGCTCGACGGCCGGGTCGAGGCGTTCTGCGCCCACCCGTCCTACCGGGTGGGACTGGTCCGGCCCGGGCAGCCGGCCGTGCTGTGGGTCTCCGGTCCCGACGGCGCCTCCCCGGTGCCCGGGATCTGGATGGTCGGGCGGACCACCGGCGAGGTCACCGACGCGCCGCGACCACGGGTCGGGCTCGCGCTCGACGTGCTGCCCGAGCCGGTGGCGCGGGCCGCGCTGCGGGCCGACCCGCGCACGGCGCGGATGGAGGTGCTGCGGGCGCCGCAGATGGGCAACCCGTCGGTGATCACCCCGGGGGAGCTGGCCGTGATCGCCGCCATGGTGGGCGACTGGCCCTGACCGGGCCCTCGCCGATCTACGGTGTCCGGGTGGGCGAGCGCGACGGGCTGCACCGGGGACTGGCCCTGCTCGTGGCCGGGGCCTTCTTCATGGAGATCCTCGACGGCACCGTCATCGCGCCCGCCGCCCCGCACATCGCCGCCGACCTGGGCGTCGACCCGGTCGACATCAACATCGCCATCACCGGCTACGTCCTGACCCTGGCCGTGCTCATCCCGATCAGCGGGTGGCTGGCCGACCGGTTCGGCGCCCGGCGGGTCTTCACGCTGGCGCTCGCGCTGTTCACGCTGGCCTCGGCGGCGTGCGCGGCGGCGCCCACCCTGGAGGTGCTCACCGCGACGCGCGTCCTGCAGGGCGCGGGCGGGGCGATGATGGTGCCGGTCGGGCGGCTGGTCGTGCTGCGCACGACGGCCAAGCACGACCTCGTGCGCGCCATCGCCTACCTGACCTGGCCGGCGCTCGCCGCGCCCGTGGTGGCCCCGGTGCTGGGCGGGGTGCTCAGCTCCTACGCCTCCTGGCGGTGGATCTTCCTGCTGAACCTGCCGCTGGGCCTGGTCGGGCTGGTCCTGGCCCGACGGCTGGTGCCCGAGATGCGCGGGAGCGCGGTCGGCGCGCCGGACGTGCGCGGGTTCGCGCTGACGGCGGTCGGGGTGGGGGCGCTGGTGGTCGGGCTGGAGGGCCTGGGGACCCAGCGGCCGCACTGGGCGGCGGTCGGGGCGGGGCTCGGGATCGCCGCGGTCGGGCTGTGGCTGGCCGCGCGGCACCTGCTGCGCGCTCCGCGTCCGCTGCTCGACCTGCGGGTCCTGCGCGTGGCCAGCTTCCGGGTGACGGCGGTGAGCGGCTCGGTCTACCGGGCGGTGATCACCGCGATCCCGTTCCTGCTGCCGCTGCTGTTCCAGCTGGGCTTCGGCTGGAGCGCCGCGCAGGCCGGGGTGGTGGTCATCGCGCTGTTCCTGGGCAACGTCGGGATCAAGCCGGTCACCACGCCGCTCATGCGCCGATTCGGCATCCGCGCGGTGCTGCTCGGGTCGATCGCCGGCGGCGTCGCGTGCCTGGTGGCCATGGCCTTCCTGCAACCCACGACGCCGATGCCGCTGCTGGTCGCGGTGCTGCTGCTCAGCGGGGTGTTCCGCTCGACCGGCTTCACCGCCTACAACAGCCTCGCCTTCGCCGACGTCGAGCAGCCCCGGATGACCCACGCGAACACGCTGCTGTCGACGCTGCAGGAACTCGGCGCCGGGCTCGGCGTCGCCGTCGGGGCCCTGCTCGTGCGCCTCGGCGGCGCCACCTGGCCGGCCGCGGGGCCGGACTGGCCCTACCGCGTGGCGTTCGTGCTGCTCGCGGTCCTGCTGCTGGGGCCGGCGGTGGTGGCGCTGCGGATGTCGCGGCAGGCGGGTGACGCGGTCACCGGCCGCTCCCGGCCCGCGCGGGACACCGCTTCATAGTCGGTCAGACGATGTGTGAACGGGCCGCGTCGTCGGAGTCGTGCAGGATCCAGCCCGGCAGCCGGATGGCCGCGTCGCCCAGCACGTCGATCAGCCGCAGCATCCGGGCCAGGTGCACCGCCGGGTCGGTGCCGACCTGCGCGCCGCGATCGATCAGCACCGGACGCCGGTAGCCGCCGTCGCCCAGCACGGCGTCGGCCGCGTGCCCGCGCACCGCCACCTCCCGCTCGGCCCCCGGCACCGCGGAGAGCGCGTTGTCGAGGCGGTCGGAGAGGTCGTCGACGGGGTGGGTGGCGGCCGCGGGCGCCCCCGACGCGGCCAGCAGCGCGCCGCCGACCCCGCCGCGCTCGCGCCACACGGTCCGGTCGCCCACGACGACGAGCAGGTAGCGGGCCCGCGACAGGGCCACCGTCCACAGCTCGGGCTGGCGCTGGGCGCGGTCGAAGCGGTGGTCGGCGCTGTCGGCGACCAGCGAGAGCACCATCGCGTCGTGCTCGTGGCCCTGGAACGAGCTGGGCGTGCCCACCGAGACCCGCGGCTCGCCGGCGAACCGCCGGGCCAGCTCGTCGGCCTGCGCCCGGTACGGCGTCACGATGCCGACGGTCGCCGTGCGCGGCAGCCGTTCCAGCAGCCGCCGCGCGCACCGCACCGCCTCCTCGGCCTCCCGGGGGTTGCGCCACGACGTGCGCTGCGGCCCGCGCTCGGCCAGGCCGGTGATGTGGCGCCACATCACCGCCCGCCCCGCGCGCAGCGGGCTGCGCCCGATGTCGGTCAGCACGTGCAGCGGGCGGCGCGGGCCCAGCGCGGCGCCCAGCGCGGCGATGGCCGGGTGGCTGCGGAAGTGCTCGTCGAGCACGGCGGCGCCGCCCGCCGCCTGCTCGACCGCCGCCAGCAGCGAGTGCCGCACCGGCGAGAGCCGGTGGCGGGCGAGCCAGTGCCGGGCCACGGCGTGCCGCTCGCGCAGCACGCAGTCGGTGCGCGAGGGCAGCCCCGCGGCCAGCGGCAGCTCGGCCGGGTCGCCCACCACCAGGGCCCGGCGCGCCCGGAACAGCAGCGGCACCGCCTCGGGCAGCGAGCAGTGCTGGGCCTCGTCGATCACCACCAGGTCGTACAGGGCCGCGCGCGGCGGGATGCGGTGCGCGGCGGCGGCGGTGACCGCCCAGCCCCGCAGGTGGCGCAGCACGTGGTGGAACGCGGCGCGGTCGGGGGCGCCGCGGCGGCGGATGCTGCGCAGCTCGGCCAGCGCCGGGCGGCCCCGGTCGACGCCGTCGAGCACGACGCCGGTCAGCAGCTCGCCGGAGGCCCGTTCCAGCCGCTGTCGCGCGGTGGCCAGCGCGGTGCGCAGCGCGGCGTCGGCGGTGGCGGCGCGGGCGGCCTCGCCCGCGTCGCGCCAGCGCTGCTCGGTGTCGTGCAGCGCGGCCAGTGCCACGCAGGTCTCGGCCGTGCGGCCCTTGCCGGGCGGCAGGTCGACGCCGTGCAGGAACCGCCGCCTGCGCAGCTCGCCGAACAGCCGCGCCCCGGCCAGCTCGCGGGCCCGCTCTCCCCAGCCGGGGCCCAGCCGCTGGGTCAGCTCCTCGCCGGTGTGCCCGAGCCGCACGTGCGCGGCCGTGCGGGCCCGACCCAGCGCCAGCAGCTCCGCCTCGCGGGCCGCGACCGCGCGCAGCTCCTCCTCCGCCGAGCCCACCAGGTGCTCGGCGTAGCGGAAGCCCATCTCGCGGGTCCGCTCGTCGCGGCGGGGCGCGGGCAGGGCGAGCAGCTCGTCGAGCTCCCCGGCCTCGGCGTCGCGCCCCCGCGGGTGGCCGGCGCGGACCAGCAGGCCGGGCACGATCCGCCGGCACCTCTCGACGATCTCCTCGACGGCGCGGTCGCTGGCCGCGGCGACCAGCACCCGCTGCCCGGCGGCGACCGCGGTGGCCACCGCGTCGACCACGAGGCGGGTCTTGCCGGTGCCCGGCGCTCCGGTGACCGCGGTCAGCCGCCGGGTCATCGCCGCTCGCAGGACAGCGCGCTGGGTCGCGGTGAGCGCCTGCGGCGTCACCAGCGCGACCGGCGGCGACTCCGGCGCCGGTGGCGCGTCGGGCAGCAGCGCGGCCAGCGCCGACGCCCCGATCGCGTCCGGGGTGCGGGTGATCGCGTCGAGGTCGGCGAGCACGTCGGCGGCCGCGGGGGAGGGGTGCGCGGTGAACACCACCGCCAGGTTGCGCGCGCCGTCGAGCGGGCTGTGCCGGTCGAGGTGCTCGCCCAGCCGCTCGGGGTCGAGCCGGTCGAGCGCGTGCAGGCCGAGGTCCTCGCGCAGCAGCCGGTCGGCCTCGGTGACGATGCGCGACGCCTCGCCCCGGTGCCACCCGGGCACCCAGGTGGTGGCCAGCGCGGTGGCCTCCTCGGCGCCGAGGAGCAGGTGGGCCAGGCCGAGGTGGGGCACCGGCTGGCCGATCGGGCGCAGCCGGGCGCCGCCCTCGCCGGGCACGACCTCCAGCCTGCGCACGAGCAGCGGGGCGCACCGCTGCGCGGCCCGGTCGCCGTCGTCGCGCTCGCCGTGCAGCACGACCAGCGGCCAGCCCGCCCACAGGGTGCGGTCGCCGCCGCCCGGCCCGTCGCGCTCCAGCGACGCGACCAGCTGGGCGGCTTCGGGCGGCACCGGCACCAGGCCGTCGTCGTCGACGTCGTCGAGCAGCGCCCGCTCGCGCCCGCCGACGAGCACGTGGCCGGTGCCGTCCGGGTCGAGCAGCGGCGGCGTGCCGGCGCCCGCCTGGATAGTGGCGCGGTAGTAGGCCAGCAGCTCGCGCCACTGCGGCGGGCGGGGCGCGCGGCCCGACCCGGCGCGCGCGGCGGGCGGTGGCGGGTCGTCGTGCAGGGCCGGGGCGAGCACCGGGATCCGACCGCCGACGCGCACCGCCGACACGGTGACCGAGCGTGGCGGATCGAGGTCGCGCAGGGCCAGGTCGGCGGCGTCGGCGAGGTCGTCGGTGGTGACCACGACGTCCTCCTCGGCGCCCGCCCGCAGGGCCGCGGCGACGGCGTCGGTGAACGCGGGCGACTCCTCGGCCGGGTCGGAGGCGATCAGGTACACGCCGGTGGGGGAGGGCAGGGTGGCCGGGACGCGCCGCCCGGGGTCGGGGCAGTCGAGCAGCGCCACCTTCTGCTCCGCCCAGCAGTCGCCCAGGCAGCGGGCCAGGAAGCCGCCGGTCAGCCCGGTCTCGGCGGGGTTGTCGGGATCGGTGTCGCTGCCGGCGACGACGAGCTCGCCGTCGGCGCCCACGGTGGCCCGGCAGGCCAGGTAGACCAGGGCCAGCTCGTCGGGGTCGCGGTCGGCGCAGAACCGGGCCACGGTGGCCCGCAGCGCGCCGGAGGTGAGGTCCGAGCGCACCGCGACCTCGGCCCCCGGGTCCTCGCGCAGCGCCTCGGCCAGCCGTTCCGCGGCGGCTCGCGCCGAGGTCAGCGGCGGGAACCGGGGGTCGTCGTAGTGCTCGATGTGGATCAGCAGCGCGCGCCGGCGCGACGGGATGGTCACGGTGCGGGTGCCGGTGCGGGTGCGACAGCTCTCGCCACAGCCCTCGCGTCCGTGCCGGCGCGCGGTCCGCGGGGTTCACCCATGTCACTGTTAGTACCCAACGCCGGGCTCGCCGTGGTACCCGCCGGGCGGGTGAGCCGGTCCCGGGTGCCGGTGCGCAGCGTGATGCGCGGTCGGCCGCCGCGGTGGGCCGGCCGGGTCGGGATGCCGCTTTCGGCGCAGCGCCGCGCCGGGATACTGCTCGGGTGCCCTCCCCGCCGCCCCGCCCCGACCCCGCCCTGCCCGACCTGACCGGGACGGTGGCGCTGGTCACCGGGGCCGGTGGCGGCATCGGGGCCGGGATCGCCCGCCGGTTCGCCGCGGCCGGCGCCGCGGTCGTCGTGCACCACCGCGGTGGCAGCGGCGCCTCGGCGCGGACCGCCCACCGGGTGGCCGCGGAGATCGTCGAGCACGGCGGTCGGGCCGTGACCGCGGAGGGCGACGTCACCGACCTCGACGCCTGCGCGGCGGTGACGGGGGTGGCCGTCGAGACCTTCGGCCGGTTGGACGCCGTCGTCGCCTGCGCGGGCGTGCAGCCGGTCAGCCCGTTGGACGAGCTCGACCGGGCCGGCTGGGACGAGGTCGTGGGCACCAACGCCGGCGGGAGCTTCGCCACCGTGCGGGCCGCGGCCGAGGCCATGCGGACCCGCGGCGGCTCGATCACCCTGGTGGCCTCGATCGAGGGCAGCCGACCGGCGCGCGGACACGCCCATTACGCGGCGTCCAAGGCGGCGACGATCATGCTGGCCAAGGGCGCGGCGCTGGAGCACGGGCGCGCCGGTATCCGGGTCAACAGCGTGTCGCCGGGCCTGGTCGACCGCCCCGGTCTGGAGTCCGCCTGGCCCGACGGGGTGGCGAGCTGGCGGCGTTCCGCCCCGCTGGGCCGGATGGGTGAGCCGGGCGACATCGGCGACGCCTGCGTGTTCCTGGCCTCGCCGATGGCCCGCTGGATCACCGGGCACGACCTCGTCGTGGACGGCGGCATGTCGGTGGTGCCGGGGTGGTGAGCGGGGCGGACCGCGCCGACGGCGAGCGCCTGGCCGAGCGGCTCGGGCTGGAGCCGCTGCCCGGTGAGGGCGGGCTGTTCAGACGGACCCACCTCGACGCGCACTCCTCGGCGATCTACTACCTGCTGCTCGATCCGGACTTCTCCGCGCTGCACGTGCTGGGCTCACCGGAGGTCTACCACTTCTACGCCGGTGCCCCGCTGCGCATGCTGCTGCTGGCCCCGGACGGTACCGCGACCGAACCGCTGCTCGGCCCCGACCCGATCTCCGGGCAGCGGCCCCAGCTCGTCGTCCCGGGCGGCACCTGGCAGGGCGCCCGGACGACCGGGGCCTGGTCGCTGGTCGGCACGACGATGGCGCCGCCGTTCGACGAGAGCGGTTTCCGGCTGGCCGAGCGCGCCGACCTGACGGCCCGCTACCCGGCCGCCCGCGCGCGGATCGCCGAGCTGACCCGACCCGTCGTCACGCCTGTGCCGCCTGGTGCACCGCGAACACCGCCCCGAACGGGTCGGTGAGGATCGCGCTGCGCCCGAACGGCGTGTCCTCCGCCGGCACCAGCACCCGCGCCCCGGCCCGCGCGGCGACGGCCGTCGTGGCGTCGACGTCGGCGACCGAGAAGTAGGTCAGCCAGTGCGACGCGACCCCCGCCGGGGCCCCGACGATCCCGCAGACCGGCTGCCCGTCGACGAGCAGGTTGGCGTAGTCGGCGGGGGCTTCGGGCACGGCCTCCAGCGCGTAGCCGAAGACGTCGACGAAGAACTCCCGGCCCCGCCGCGGGTCCGACAGGCGCGCGTCGGTCCAGGTGACCGCGCCGGGCTCGTCGGTGGTCTCGAAACCGATCCGGGCGCCCGGCTGCCAGACGCCGAAGGCGCCGCCGGTGGGGTCGAGCGCGGTGGCGATCCGCCCGTCGCCCGCGACGTCCGCCGGCTCGCGCAGCACAGTGCCGCCGTGCTCGGCGATCAGCTTCGCGGTGGCGTCGGCGTCGTCGGTGGCCAGCCGGACGGTCCAGGCCGGCGGCGGGGCGTCGGCGGCGGCCGGGCCGATCGAGGCCACCGCCCGACCGCCGACCTGGGCGACGTGGTGGTGCCCGAACGCCTCGCCCGCGTCGACGAACGACCACCCCAGCACGGCGCCGTAGAACGCGGTGGCCGCGGTGACGTCGGGCACGGTGACGTCGACCCAGCACGGGGCGCCGGCGGGCCATGGGCTGTCGCGGACGGGCATCGGGGACTCCTCCTGCGGGAACGGCGCTGCGCTGTTCGGCGGACTGCTCGGTGGCCCGCGGCGCCGGGGTGCAAGCCTCGCACCGACCCCCGACGGCCGCTCACCCGCGCGGGTTGCCGGCGGGGCCGTCGGCCCACCGGGATAGCCTCCGCCGGTGGCCGATGAGACACCGGTGGGGCTCGTCGCCGGCACCGAGGACTCCACCCCGCTGCTGTTCAACGTCGCGCTCGCGCCCGAGCAGTACCTGCAGCTCGACGACGTGGTGATGACGAAGCGGACCGTGCCCGGCTTCGGCGAGGTCGTCACCGCGGGCGTGGTCACCGAGGTGCGGGCCCGCCACGAGGGCGCCACGTTCGGCTCTGACGTCTTCCTCATCCACGACGGCGTGCTGCCCGCGCAGGTGCAGGAGATCGCCGAGGTCACCACCACCCGGGTCGAGCCGGAGTGCTACGTGCCGCCGATGCCGGGCGCGCGGGCGTACCGCGCCACCGGGGAGGAGCGCTCCCGGGCGCTGTACTTCGACAAGATGGACCGCAAGGTCCCGGTCGGCCTCGGCCGCGACGGCGAGCCCGTCTACGTCAACCTCGAGTTCCTCGACGGCACCCGCGGCGGCCACGTCTCGATCAGCGGGATCTCCGGCGTGGCCACCAAGACCAGCTTCGCGCTGTTCCTGCTCTACTCGATCTTCCGCAGCGGCGTGCTCGGCAAGCGCTCGGTCAACGCCAAGGCGCTGGTGTTCAGCGTCAAGGGCGAGGACCTGCTGTTCCTCGACCAGCCCAACGCCCGCCTCGACGGGCCCGACGGCGACGACCTGCGCGCCGCCTACGCCCAGGTGGGGCTGTCCGCGGCGCCGTTCGCCTCCGCGGGGTTCTTCGCCCCGCCCACCCCCGACGACCTCACCGGCCGCCCGCACGTCACCGGCCGCACCAGCGGCGTCACCGCCTTCTGGTGGACGCTGGCCGAGTTCTGCGCCGACGAGCTGCTGCCCTACGCCTTCGCCGACGCGGAGGACGAGCGCAACCAGTACACGATGGTCATCCACCAGGTCACCGCCCGGCTGCGCCGCGAGCACATCCCCCTCGACGACGGCGCCGTCCAGATCGAGGGCCAGGTGCTGCGCACCTACGACCAGCTCGTGGAGTTCGTCTCCGACCGGCTCACCGACGAGGACGCCCGCCGCGACTGGGCTGGCCCGGTCACCGGGACGGGCACGGTCAACGCGTTCCTGCGCCGGCTGCGCTCCAGCCTCAAGCCGCTGCGCTCGATCGTGCGCGGCGACCTGACCGACGTCCCGGCCCGCCGGGTCAGCACCGACGGCCAGCAGCTCACCGTGGTCGACCTGCACAACCTGCCGGAGCGGGCGCAGCGGTTCGTGGTCGGCGTGGTTCTGACCGCCGAGACCGCCCGCAAGGAATCCGCAGGCCCGGGCGGGCTGCTGTTCACCATGATCGACGAGCTGAACAAGTACGCCCCCCGCGAGGGCTCCAGCCCCATCAAGGAGGTGCTGCTGGACATCGCCGAGCGCGGGCGCTCGCTGGGCATCATCCTGATCGGCGCCCAGCAGACCGCCAGCGAGGTGGAGCGGCGGATCGTGTCGAACTCCTCGGTCAAGGTGGTCGGCCGGCTCGACCCGGCCGAGGCCGGGCGCCCGGAGTACGGGTTCCTGCCGCCGTCGCAGCGCGCCCGGGCCACCCTGGCCAAGCCCGGCACGATGTTCGTCTCGCAGCCGGAGATCCCGGTGCCGCTGGCCGTGGAGTTCCCGTTCCCGGCCTGGGCGACGCGGCTCTCGGAGATCTCCGGGCCGATCGTCTCGGCCAACGGATCCGGCGCGAGCAACGGCAGCGGCGGCGGCGGAGCACCGGCGGCCCGCCGCGACCCGTTCGCCCGGCTGCCCGCGACGCCCACCGACGACGACGCCCCGTTCTGAGCGGCGGCGGCATCGCCCGGAACGGGCCCGGACCGTCGGTGGGCGGGGCTGTCGTGGCCGCCTGGCCAAATTGCTCTGGTGCCCGAGGATGTCGAACGGTTCGATCGGCAGTGGCGTGCGGTCATGGCGCAGGCCACCGAGGACCCTCGACCTCACCCGCGTGCACCAGGCGTTGGAGTCGTGGCGTCGGGTCACCTGGCTGACGCAGGCCAGCGGGCCGGACGGGTACCGACGGCTGCTCGCCCGCACCGAGGAGACCCTGCGCACCGGTCGGATGCCGGCCGACAGCATTCCGATCGAACAGGTCAAGGCCATGATCGCCGAGCGGCTGAGCTGACCGGAACGTGTACCAGCTCCGCGTCGACCTGGTGAAGGTGGTGTGGGTCGAGTGAGCGCCCCCGGGTTCACGCCCGGGTGAGCGTCCACGTCCCGGTGCGGATGGCCAGGTCCTTGTCCGGTCCCAGCCAGCGCCCCACCATCGCCCGCCCTCCGGACGCGACCGCGAGCTGCACCAGCCCGTGGTAGACCGCGCCGCGGTAGTAGCCGTCGGGGGCGGTGTGCTCGGTCCAGGTGCCGGTCACCAGCAGCCCGTCGACGCGCAGGTCGAGCTCCACCGAGCCGGCCGCGGTCGGTTCGCTGCGCCCGACGAGGCGCTCGCCCTCCAGGCGGAGGCGGAAGCGGTGGGTGGCGTCGAGCTCGGTGCCCCGCCCGGAGCTGTGCCAGGTGTAGCGGCTGTCCCAGCGCCCGACGAGCTCGGCGGGGGCGGCGCCATCGATGCTGTCGGTGCGGCCGGCGTCGGTGCGGGCGGTGCGTCCGGCGGCCAGTGCGGTGGCGGTGCTCGTCTTGAGCAGCAGTTCCCGGCGGCGGGCCTCGGGTAATCGCTGCGCCCAGTCGGCGACGGCGCGGGTGAGCTCGGGCAGCCCGAGGTGGCGCACCTGCCAGGCCAGCCGGGCCGGCTCGCCGTCGCCGGCCGACCGGGCGGTGCGGTGCTCGCCCCAGCCGGCGACGAGGTCGGCGACGTCGCACTCGTAGACCTCGGCGAGCCGGTCGAGCACGGCCAGCGACGGGGCGTGGCCGGTGGGGCTGGGCCAGGTCTCCCAGTAGGAGATGTTCTTGAAGCTCTTCGGGTCGTCGGGCCAGCGGGCGTTCCACGCCGCGGCGGCGTCGGCCTGGCTCCAGTCGTGGGCGAGGCGCATGGCCACCCTGGCCGGCAGGCCGTAGCGCTCGCGGAGCACCGCGGCGATCTCCGGCCACGCCCGCCCGGCGCCGCGCAGCGACCGGGCGAGCTCGCGGTGTTCCTGGCGTCGGCCGCCGCGGGACGTCATTCCGGGCACGGTACTTCCGAACGCGTCGGGAGTCACGCTACGAGTTCGCCCCGCTGCTGCGCGTGCCCGACCCGGCGCCGGCCGGGCCGGCCGGGTCCTGTCGGGGCGGCCACCTACGATGTGGCCCGATGCGGCTCCTGCACACGTCCGACTGGCACGTCGGCAAGACCCTGAAGGGCCACTCCCGGCTCGACGAGCAGGAGCGGGTCCTCCGCGAGATCGTCGGGATCGCCCGCGCCCGGGAGGTCGACGCGGTGCTGGTCGCCGGCGACCTCTACGACACCGCCGCGCCCACCGCGGCCGCCCAGCAGCTGGTGATCCGCACGCTGATGGGCCTGGCCCGCGACGGCATCCCGGTGGTCGCGATCGCCGGCAACCACGACCACGCCCCCACGCTCGACGCCTACCGCCCGCTGGCGGGCGCGGCCGGGATCACGCTGGTCGGGCAGGTGCGCACGGCCGAGCGCGGTGGCGTCGTCGAGCTGACGGCCGCCTCGACGGGGGAGCGGGCCACCGTCGCGGTGCTGCCGTTCCTGTCGCAGCGCTACGCGGTGCGCGCGGCCGAGCTGGTCAACCGCACCCCGGCGGAGAACACCGCCGACTACGACCAGCACCTGCGCGACGTGCTGGCGAACCTCACCGCGGGCTTCCGCGACGACTCGGTCAACCTGGTGATGGCCCACCTGACCGTGCTCAACGGGAAGATGGGCGGCGGCGAGCGGACCGCGCAGTCGATCTTCGAGTACGCCGTGCCGGCGTCGATCTTCCCGGTGGAGACGCACTACGTCGCCCTGGGCCACCTGCACCGCCGGCAGCGGATGGAGGCGCCCTGCCCCGTGCACTACAGCGGGGCCCCGCTCGCGGTCGACTTCGGCGAGCAGCAGAACACCCCGGTGGTCTGCCTGGTCGAGGCGGCGCCGGGGGTCCCGGCCACGGTGACCGACATCCCGATCACGACCGCGCGCGGGCTGCGCACCGTGCGCGGCACGGTCGCGGAACTGTCGGTGCTGGCCGACAGCATGGCCGGCGAACGAGCGGGCGACCCGGAGGAGGGCGACTTCCTGCGGGTCTGGGTGCGCGAGCCGGCCAGGGCCGGGCTGCGGGAGGAGGTGACGGCGCTGCTGCCGAACGCGCTGGAGGTGCGGATCGACCCGGAGTTCGCCGCGCCCACCGAGACGCCGCGCCCGTCGGGCGGCCACGGCGGCGCCGACCGGCACCCCGCCGAGCTGTTCCACGAGTACCTCGGCACCCGCTCGGTCGCCGACGAGCGGGTCGAGGCCCTGTTCCGCCGCCTGCACGACCGCGTCACCGGGAACGGCTGATGCGCCCGGTGCTGCTGGAGATCGCCGGGTTCGGCTCGTTCCGCGAGCCCACCTCGGTCGACTTCGCCGGGGCCGACTACTTCGCCCTGGTCGGCCCGACCGGCGCGGGCAAGTCCACCGTCATCGACGCGATGACCTTCGCCCTGTACGGCTCGGTGCCCCGCTGGGACAACAGCCGCACGGTCGCGCTGGCGCTCGCCCCGACGGTCAACCGGGGCACCGTGCGGCTCGTCTTCGACATCGTCGGCGAGCGCTACGTCGTGGCCCGCGAGCTGCGCCGGGCCGCCTCCGGCGCGGTCTCGGTGCGCGGGGCCCGGCTGGAGCGGCTGCGCGACGCGTCCGGCGTCGGCGGCCCGGACGAGGAGACCGACCCGCTGGCCGACGGGGCCGGCCAGGTCACCAAGGCCGTCGAGGACCTGCTCGGCCTGCCCTTCGGCGACTTCTGCACCTGCGTGGTCCTGCCGCAGGGCGAGTTCGCCGAGTTCCTGCACACCGAGCCCCGCAAGCGCCAGGAGAAGCTGGTGCGCATCCTGGGCCTGGGCGTCTACGACGTCGTGGCCCGCGAGGCCAACACCGAGGCCGCGCGCCAGCGCCAGCGCGCCGAGGTGCTGGCCGAGCAGCTCGGCGGCTACGCCGACGCCACCGCCGAGGCCGAGCAGGCCGCGGGCGAGCGGGTGCGCGTACTGGAGGCGCTGGTCGAGCGGGTCGGCGCCGCCGTCCCGGAGCTGACCGCCGCCGATGGGGCCGTCGCCGCGGCGGGCGCGGCCGTCGAGCGGCTGCGCGACGAGCGCGCCCGGCTGCG
>NZ_JAHDTH010000208.1 GCF_018531445.1 Pseudonocardia lacus | reverse complement strand
CTAGGCTGTGGGTTGCGGCCACCGCTTCGTCTTGAGTCCACACAACCCGAGATGATCATGCGGTGGCCGCGCCACGTTCCGGGCACCCCCCACGGAGCAAGATCACGAAGTCCGGCTGTAGTACTAGGAGCTGTTTAGGAACTCTGTCGGCCGGCCGGTGCTGGTGTGTCGGTCCTGGGAGATGAGTGAGGCCTCCGGTAAGTGGATCAACGACCAAGCTGATCTTCCCCGGAGGCCTCGTTGTCGAGCCTATCTGCCGGCGTGCCCGTGGGTGCGCGTAAGGACCTGACCGACCGCCAGTGGCGGATCCTGGAGCCCCTGCTGCCCACCGGCCGCCGTGGTGGTCGCCGGCCGAAGTGGACCCGCCGCCAACTGATCAACGGGATCCGTTGGCGGCTGCGGGTCGGTGCTCCATGGCGTGATGTTCCCGAGCGTTACGGGCACTGGCAGTCGGTCTACCAGCTGTTTCGCCGTTGGCAGCGCGAACGGGTCTGGCCGCTGTTGTGTGCGTTGTTGCAGGCCTTCGCCGACGCTGCGGGTCTGATCTGCTGGCGGGTGTCGGTGGACTCCACGATCAACCGCGCCCACCAACACGCCGCCGGCGCCCGCCGCCACCCCGAGCGGCAGAAGCAACCGCCCGGTGACGAGCCGGCCGATCACGGGCTGGGTCGTTCCCGGGGCGGGTGGACCACGAAGATCCACCTGGCCTGCGAACAGGGCCGTGGTCCGCTGTCGGTAGTCCTGACCGCCGGGCATCGGGGGGACAGCCCGCAGTTCGTCGCGGTCCTGGACCGGATCCGGGTGGCCCGGGTGGGTCCGGGGCGGCCGCGGACGCGCCCGGACCGGGTGTTGGCCGACAAGGCCTACAGCTCCAAGGCCAACCGGGCCTACCTGCGCCGCCGCAAGATCCCGGCGACGATCCCGGTCAAGGTCGATCAGGCGGCGAACCGGCGCAAGAAGGGTTCCCGCGGTGGGCGCCCGCCGGTGTTCGACGCGGTGGCCTACCAGGATCGTCATGCCGTGGAGTGCTCGATCAACCTGTTCAAAGCACTGGCGCGGGATCGCGACCCGCTACGACAAGCTCCTGCTGCGCTACGAAGCCGCCGTGCAGGTCGCGGCCAGCGACATGTGGTTGCGCCGACTTGGCCCACACCAGTTCCTAAACAGCTCCTAGTACTACAGCCGTAGATCGTGATCTTGTTCCTGTCGGCGCTGGTAGTGGCATCGGCGGGCGCGGAACTGGTGGCGGCGGCGCCAGAGGCTCCAGCGCAGGACGCTGGTCAGCGAGCGGGCCGGGACGGTCAGCCGGTTGATCAGGCGGGCGATCTCGTTGCAGGACAACGCGATCAGCCCGACCGACTCCGGCGGTGGGTCGTGGTGGTGGGTTCGGGTTGCGGCGGCGGCGGTGGCGGCCGCAGTGGCGGCGAGTAGGGCGTGGGCGAGTATCGCGATCAGGGTCCAGCGCCGCCACGACCTCCAGCGGCGGACCTGGTGTTCGTCCAGGCCGGTGAGGGTTTTGGTGGCCTGGAAGGACTCCTCGATGCGCCAGCGGACCCCGGCGACGCGGACCAGTTCGGTCAGCGGCACCGGGTGCCGCAGGACGGCAGGTCGACGTGCGCAGGCGCTCGCGAGTACTGGCGTCGGACATCCTGTCGGGCACCTTGACCAGCACCTCGTCCGCGCCATCGCCAAGCAGCGACGGCTCCGTCCGCAGCACGACTTCCATGTCGGCGCGGCTGGCCTGCACAAGGAACCGCCAGCGCCGCAGCGGTCGGCCGGTCGGCCGTCATGCGCTCAGCGCGTACCCGAAGTCGGCCAGCCGCTTGCGCGCGACCTCGCGCTCCTCGTCGGTGAACAGGTGCGCGAACCGGGCCTCGCTGACCAGCGCCTCCACCGTCAGGTCGAGCCGGTTGCGCTCCCACAGCGAGACGAACCCGTCGCTGACCGCCGGAGCATGCAACAGCTTGCGGGTGGCACCCAGCGCGCCGTGCGAGGTGACCATGACCCGGAAGTAGCGCGGGTTGTAGCGCAGCTCCTCGCGGCACCGCTCTATGGTCGCCAGCACCGCCCGGTCGAAGTCCCCACCGGCCGCAGTGGGCTCGACGTCGAGGAGGACAGTCGGCTCCGACTCGAGGGAGATGACGCCGCTGCCGAGCTCGCGCTCACCCGATGCCACCTCGTTGCGCTGCTCCACGTAGGCGCGCAGCGCATCGACCGAGGTGAAGACTTCGAAACGCAGCTCGCCGAGTCGGGCCAGGTCGACCTGGTCGAGGTCGAGCGCCAGCACCACCGGCGCTCCCTGACCTGCCTGCAGCCCTTCGGCCCAGAACGCCTCGACGACCGCCAGCGGCCGGCCGGTTTCCGGGTCGGGGATCTCGGCATCCAGCGCCGGCGGCGCGTAGCCCATCCCAGCCAGTTCCTCGACCAATGCGGTGATCTGCGCGACCCGGGCGTTGGCCGGGTTGCGCTGCTCGGTGACGACTACCGGAGCGAGGTCGGCCTCGTGCGGAAGCGTCCCGTCGTGCAGTCGGGTGAGCAGGTCGTTGGCCGCCGCGGCCAGCAGCTCGCGACGGGCGTCGAGGAACTCGCGGTAGTTCTGCGCCTCCCACAGCCGCGGATCCTGCGGGATCCACTGCGAGGCCAGCACCTCCGGCGAGCAGTCGCGAAGGTAGTAGGCCGGATTGAGCGAGGTCAGGTCGGTCGCCGAGGTCGGGGTGACGAAGGCGAAGTTGGCGATCGAGTTCAGCTCAGCGCGCGGGTAGCCCTGCTTGGCCAGCTGCGCCTTCGGGAAGATCTCGTGCACCTCCAGGGATGTCGCGTGCTGGCGCAGCGACCACCCCGTGCTCAGGTCGCGCGTGTCGAGCACGCGCGTGAGCAGGTACAGCAGCGGGTACGCGCGCGACCCGCGCCCGACGCCCTCGAAGTCCTGGGCGTCGATGCCCATGTTGCCCTTGCGGGAGCGGCTCAGGCTGGCGATGACTCCGTCGATGCCGCTGGCGTCGGCCGTCTCCAGGTCCTTGGCCAGGAAGGTCTCCGTGGAGCCGGCGAAGCGCCCGCGCAGGGCCGCGTGCACGTACCAGTACAGGACGCGGTCGGCCTCGGCCCCGTCGGCGAACCGACCGCCCCGGTTGTGCAGCAGCCGCGTCATCACCGGGATCGCGTAGCGGCCCATCAGGACCCGGTCGTGGTCCAGACCGAGCCGCCCGGCCAGCAGGTCGAGCACGTGGTCGATGTTGTGCAGGGCCGTGAACAGGGCGTCCTGGAAGTCACTCGCGGTGACGTCCTCCAGCGCCGAGAACGGCGCCCGCCCGGTGGCGGTGGCGTTGACGTTGCGCAGCAGCCAGTCGGCGGTGAACTTCAGCCCGCGCTGGGCCCAGCGGTCCAGGTTGCGGCGCATCGTCGGGCGCGCGTCGCCCCACTCCGCGCAGATCCGGGCCAGCGCCAGGTCGCCCTTGGACAGCTTGGTGCCGCCGGAGTTGACCCGGTTGAAGATGTCGACGACCACCTCGACGGTCTTGTCCGCGCCGGTGATCTGCTCGATGAAGAACTCGCGCTGCAGGATGTTCTGCAGCTTGGACAGCCGCTCCATGTAGAGCCCGACGTGCTCGCTGAGCTCGGGGCTCTCGAACAGCTGCCGGTACTGGGCTCCGGGCGGGCCGGTGAACAGCGCGGTGACGTCCACCCAGCGCGGGTCGTCGCGCATCTTGGTCGGGGCGTGGAACTGGAAGGCCTCGGTCTCCACGTTGAACCGCAGGTCCTCGAACGCGGTCGGGTCGCCCTCGAAGAACGATGGCGGCCGCCCGCGCACGATCCCGTAGACGGTAGTGACGCGTTGCTGCCCGTCGAGCAGCAGCTGCTTCTGCCCGCCGGTGGCCGGAGCACCACCGCGCACCGCGGCCGTACCGCTGTCGGTCTCCCACACCAGCAGGGCACCCACCGGGTGCCCCAGGTACAGCGAGCGCATGAGGCCGCGGACCTGGTCGCGGTTCCACACGTATCCGCGCTGGAACTCCGGCAGCAGGATCGACCCCGCGTCGACCTGGTCCAGGATCGTGCCGAGCTTGGTCATCCGTGCGCCCTCCGGCCGTCCGCCGCGTCGGTCCGAGCAGTCCTGCGTCACCGACCGGTCACGCTCGGCGCACGTCGATGCTAGGTGTCGGCGGCAACAGCCGCTCATGCGCGCGATGAGGGAGACCGGAACGGGTGTGGAGAGCCTGGCAGGGCACGGTGCGTAGTCGACGGCAACCCCGCCCCCGCTCCCCACCCCGTCCGACGACCAGCACTACTGTCAGCGCGCCGACCCGGAGCGGAGGACGGATGAGCAGCGACCCGAGCGACGCCGGCCCGCTCATCGCCCAGCTCCTCGACGAGGCGGCCGCCGTCCCGCCCGCGGTCTTCCTCGCCGGCGACCGCCGGGCCCTCGCCGTCCCGGGCCTCTACAGCTGGTGGGTCGACGATGGAGGTGCCGCGGACCTGACTCGTGGCCTGGGTCTGCCGTTCCCCGCCGGGCTCGTCTACGCCGGCCTGGCCGGTGCCACCCGTTGGCCGAGCGGACGGCGCTCGACCAACACGTTGTGGTCCCGCATCGCCGGCATGCACCTCGGCGGGCGGCACGAATTCTCCACGTTCCGCCGCTCCCTCGGTTCCGTCCTCACTTCTGCCCATGGGTGGGGCCGCATCGACGAGCTGCTGTTGACCTCGTGGATGACGCGCCACCTCGCGGTGTGCGCCATCCCCCATCTCGACGCCGACACCCTCGGCCACCTCGAACGGCGCGTTCTGGACGCCATCGACCCACCGCTGAACCTGCAAGGCATGGCGCCGACCCCGGTCCGCTCGCAGCTGCGACTCCTCCGCCGCCCCCATGCCCGTCGCCGCTGACCACCACTGGGCCGGCCACCTCTCCTACGCCCCGCCCACCACGGACCCCGTCCAGCTGTCCCGCCGTCCTCGACTTGCGAGCTGGGACGCCGCCGGTCACCCGGCGCAGCTCGCCCTCGCCGACTTCCTCGACCACGCCGAGCTCGATCTGCGCGAGCACCTCCGCGCCGAGCCACCGTGGACGCTGGAGCTGGTGGTCGGCCTACCGGCAACGGTTCCGCTGCTCGACCACCACGACCTCGACAACTACCTGCATCCCCTGGCCCAGCGCCTCGGTGGGCAACGCCTGGTCGCGGTGCGAGCCGCCAAGGGGCACAGCCCGCGCTCGGCTGCCCGTCTCGACACCGCCCGATCAGCTCTGCCGCCCGGGCGCTTCCCCGTGCACCACGTGCGGACGACCGCATCGGCTGGGACGACCGCCTACAAACGGCAGATCCACGGCCAACTCAGCGCCGCCGGAGCAGGTGCTCCGCCACCGGGCGCCGCCCTGTCCGCGGTCGTCAGCTTCCGCCACGGACCTGGCCGGAACTGGCTGAACCTCTGGAAACCGACCCTCGACGCGCTCGGCCCGCTGATCGGTGAGGGCTCCCGACCGTGGAACCCGCGGGACGGCGCCATCGTCGAGCTGGCCATGCACTCGACGACCGATCCCTTGCTCGGCTGGGACGTCGAGATCTGCATCGCCGTGGGTCCTGGCCCGACCCGACGCGCCCTCCGGCCGGACTAGCGACCCGCGTCAGGTCACGGGCCACGGCGCCGCCGCCCGGTACTCGTCCAGTACCCGGACGATCTCCGCCGCCGTCGCCGCTCGATCTTGCGGCTGGTCCTCGTAGCGTTCGGTCAGCGCGGTCATTGGCTCGACCAGCCCGAACACATCGACCGGGTCGTGGAAGCCCTCCGCGGCGATGGCCCGGGCTGCCCGGTAGGGCCGCTGCACGTCCTCGGCGACCGCGTTCGCCTGGTTCCAGCACACCAGCTCGAACTGGCTACCGGGCCCCGCGCGTCCGAGCACGACCTCGGGCGGGATCGACACCAGGTCCGCGGCCACCGCGTCCTGCTCGTCGAACGGGATCTCCTCGATCGGACGCGCCGCCATCGCCCCGATCACCGGGCGCAGCGCGTCGACGCACCGCAGGCACCTGGTCTCGAAGTCCGTGCCAGTCCGGGCCTGCCCCGGCTCAACGCGCAGGTCGTCGACCTCCCGGTAACACTTCAGCACCACCGAGACCGGGTGGTCGTCGAAGTACAGCCGCGCGCACAGGTCGATCAGGGCCATCAGCCGCACCCGCAACCGCCACTGAGGGCGCGACTCGACCAGGCCCAGCTCGTGCCGGGCCACCTCCTGCACGCGCTGCCGAACACCAGGAGGGCGCATGGCGGCGATGCTAGAGACCTGTCACAGCGGCGCGACGCATCCGGCCCAGTCGTCCGGCCGCGGCTCCGTGTAGATGGTGACGATGTCCCCGGTGAGCTCGTTCACCGTGACGATCGCCCGACTGCTCGTGCCCTGGTACTGCTTGATCAGCGCGACGTTCCACGGGACCCCGGTGTTCTTGCGCGGGAAGCCGTAGCTCACCACCTCGTCCACGCACCGCATGAAGTCTCCGAGCCCGACGAACGGGTCGTGGACCGGTCGCTCCGGCTCGTCGTGGCGCATCATGTGGCGCAGCGAGCTGCACCGCCATTGGCGCTGCTGGCCGTTCCGCAGGTTGATCCAGCCCATCAGGATCGCGTCCGGCGCGCTGACGTAAGACAGGCAGTCGTCCAACCGCTGTTCGAGGGCGACCGGGTCGAACTCGAACCCCGGTGCCGGATCAGCGGAAGCCGCTCCCGCAATGGCGAGCGTCGTCAACGCGGCCACCGCCGCGCCTCCCCCGATGATGCGCCTGACGCGCCACGCCATCGATTCCCGGCCCATGTCCTCCCCCTCACGCCCTGTCGGAGGGGCCACCTTGGTTCGGGGCGATGTCATCCGGGGCTCGATGCGACATCGCGGTTCGCGATGGTGAACGCGCCTGGCATGCTCTGGAGTCCGCGCCGCACCGAGGAAGGGGCATCCGTGCCGCAGCTCGCCGTCGGGGTCGACTTCCTCGCCGAGTTCGCCAAGCTCCAGCCTCCGGTGCGCAGGCAGACGGTCGAGGCGCTGACCAAGTTCTCCGAGCACACCCACGCCGGGCTGCACCTGGAGAAGCTGGCGAACATGCGCGACGAACGGGTGCGCACCATCCGGATCACCGACTACTGGCGAGGCGTGGTGCTCGCCCCCGCCTCCGGCGACCGGTACGTGCTGCTGCGGGTGATGGGCCACGACGAGGCGGTGGAGTGGGCCCAGCGCCGGGTGTTCTCGGTCAACGAGGTGTCCGGGGTCCTGGAGGTCCGCGACGTCGCCGCGATCGAGGAGCTGGCCGAGCGGGAGACCGCCCCGGCCGCCGAGCCGCTGTTCGCCAAGGTCGGCGACAACGAGCTGTCCACGCTCGGAGTCGACGTCCAGGTCCGCCGGTTGGCCCGCACGCTGACCGACGTCGACGCCCTGGCCGCGATCGAGCCGTTCGTCCCGGCGAACCAGTACGAGGTGCTGTTCTGGCTGGCCGAGGGCATCCCGGTCGAGCAGGTGTGGGCCGACGTGGTGGCGCCGCGGTTGCCCGACGGGCCCATCGACAAGGAGGACGTCTCCGCCGCGGCCGAGCGCAGCCGGGGCCGCATCGCGCTGGTCGACGGCCCCGACGACCTGATGGCGCTGCTGGACAAGCCGCTGGCGCTGTGGCGGGTGTTCCTGCACCCGACCCAGGAGGAGCTGGCCTACCGGCCGTCCTACGCCGGCAGCGCCCAGGTGACCGGCGGGCCGGGCACGGGCAAGACGGTGGTGGCGCTGCACCGGGTCAAGCACCTGGCCAGCAGCCGCGAGCTCCCTCGGGGGTCGATCCTGCTGACCACCTTCACCCGCGGCCTGGCCGAGTCGCTGGAGCTGGACGTGGAGACGCTGCTGGACACCGAGCAGCGGCGCGCGGTGCAGGTGCTGAACGTGGACCGGTGGGCCCTGGGCGTCGTGCGCGCCGAGCACGGCACCGTCACCATCGCCGACGACGAGCAGCTGCGCGGGCGACTCCCCCAGGCCGGGCCGTTCACCCCGGCGTTCCTGCTCGACGAGTGGCGCCAGGTCGTACTGGCCAACGCCGTCACCACCGGGGAGGAGTACCTGACAGCACCGCGGCGGGGCCGCGGGAAGGGCCTCGGCCGCCCGCAGAAGCAGCAGGTGTGGGCGGTGCTGCGGGAGTTCGCCGAGGGGCTCCGCCGCGACCGGCTGTGGACGTTCCTGACCGTGGCCGACGAGGCCGCCCGGCTGCTCGCGGCTCGGCCGTCGCCGCCGTTCCGGCACGTCGTCGTCGACGAGATCCAGGACCTGCACCCGGCGCAGTGGCGGTTGCTGCGCGCCGCCGTCGCCCCCGGCCCGGACGACCTGTTCCTGACCGGCGACCCGCACCAGCGCATCTACGGGAACCACGTGTCGCTGCAGAAGGTCGGGATCGGGGTGCGGGGCCGCTCGGCGCAGCTGCGGCTGAACTACCGCACCACCGCGGAGATCCTGCACTGGTCGATGCGGGTGCTCGGCGACGCCACCGTCGCCGACCTCGACGACGGCTACGACTCCCTGACCGGGTACCGCTCGGCCCTGCACGGCGAGCCACCGGAGGTGGCGCCGGCCGCGACCGTCGCCCAGGAGGGCGAGGAGCTGGCGCTGGCGATCGAGCAGTGGCGCGAGGACGGCGTCGCGCCCGGTGACATCGTGGTAGTGGCCCGCACTCTCGCCCTGGCCCGTGGGGTGGCGAAGGAGCTGAAGCGCCACGGCGTGCGCACCGCCGAGCTGCGTGACGAGCGCCCGCCCGCCGACGCCGTCCGGGTGGGCACCATGCACGGGATGAAGGGCCTGGAGTTCCGCTGCGTGGCGATCGTGGCCGCGAGCGAGCGCAACCTGCCGCACCGGCGCAGCATCACCCCGGTCGCCGAGGACCCGGTCCGGCACGCGCTGGACGTGCGGCAGGAACGCTGCCTGCTGTTCGTGGCGTGCACGCGGGCGCGGGAGCGGCTGCGGGTGTCGTGGAGCGGCACGGCGAGCGAGCTGGTGCCCGCGTGAGGACGGCCGGGATCGATCTCGCCGCTGCCGACAAGAACACGGCCGCCTGCGTCATCGACTGGGCCGGCGACCGCACGTCGGTCCGGTTCGAGACCGACACCTCCGACGAGGGTCTGCTGAGGATCTGCGGCGAGGTGGACAAGGTCGGGATCGACTGCCCCTTCGGGTGGCCGGTGCCCTTCGTGGAAGCGATCCTCGCCCACCGGAACCGCGAACCCTGGCCGGGTCGAGGGCTGCCGGCCGAGGGCTTCCGCCGCAGGTTGAAGTTTCGGCTCACCGACGAACACGTCTGGCGGAAGATCAAGAAGGCGCCGCTGTCGGTGTCTGCCGACAAGATCGCGGTACCCGCGATGCGCTGTGCCCTCCTGCTCGACGCATTGGGCTCGGTCGATCGAACTGGTGTTGATGGGCGAGTGGCCGAGGTCTACCCGGTCGCCAGCCTGCACGCATGGCGACTGCCGACGAAGGGCCTGAAGAAGCCCGAGGACTGGCAGCACCTGCCGGAACGTCTGGACATGCTGGTCGAACGCTTCACTGAACTGGCCGCCGGCCGAGGGCGGTGGGAAAGGCGCGTCGCCCGCGACCACGAGTTCGACGCGCTGGTCTGCGCACTCACCGCGCGTGAGGTCCGGGAGGGCCGCACCGAAGGCCCGGAGCCGGGAGAGGCTGCGGAGCGGGCGGCCGTCGAGGGCTGGATCCACATCCCGCGCCCGCGCTGACCCTCGTCCGCCATACTGCCGCTCGGAACCGGAACCACCCGAGGTCACGATGCTCTCGCACGGTAACGAGCGCCATGCCAGAACGAGGAAACAGCATGGGTCCACAACGTCGCCGGTCCACCCGCCGCCGTTCCGTCCCTCCGCCGCGGCCCCGACTTCTCGAAGTGAATTCCGCGTTCCCGACGATGGGCAAGTCACGCACCCGCGCATCGGCGCACTACCTGCTGTGCGCTCCGCACCGTCTCCGGATCGTCCCGGATGGCCACTCGGTGTCCCCCGCGCTGCGCGCACTGACGTGGGCCGGTTCCGCAGTGGCGACGGCGTTGCTCTGCCTCCTCGCGTATCTCGTGGTCGCGCGGATAGACCGCTGGCAGGACTCGCTCCCGTTCAGCTCGTCCGACGAGCAACCGCTGTGGCCCGGAGCGATTCTCCTCGGGTGCTTCGGCGGCCTGTTCGCGGCAGGGTTCCTCTTCGCGGCGCTCGATTCGTTCGACCGTGCCCGCGAGAAGCGGCGACCCGACCTCGTCATCCGGGTGACCAGCAGCGACGACCTCGCCTGGCGGTTGTGCCGGGCGGCGCACGGACTCACGTCCAGCCCGTCCTGGGTGGATCGAACCGTGGATCCGCGTCGGCGCGTCGCGATGCTGCTCTGGGAAACCGTACGACGCTCCGGAGAGCTCCACGTCCGCGAGGATGCAGTCGAACGATCGAAGCGTCATCCGACGCTGGGCGACGCCGCGGCCGAGGTGGCCCGCAGCGTCGAGCGCGAGCGGGAGAACCTGACCGTCGCTGCGCGCAACCTCGAAGCCGTCTGCGCCGCTGCGCGTCGCATCGACCGAGTCCGTGCGGCCAGGGCTCAGACCGACCGCCGTGACCGCGAGCGCGCCGAGGAGGAGGCAGAACTGCGGGCGACGCTCGCGGCAGCCGCGCCATCGGCCATGTCGAAGGACACCGAGCAGCACGCCGACGCCTCATCCGGGTTGGCTGCGGAGAGCGCCGCGATCGCCGAACTGGTCGCGGACGCGGACCGGCTGCTCGACCGCTGGCCTGCCTGAAAGACGCAAGGTCGCGCCCAGCCGCAAACCCGGACGGGGTGCCCGGCGACACCGTCGACACGATCCGGCAGGTCCTGCACGTCATCCGCACCTTCGGGCCGGCGCTCGGCAACTGACCACGACGGCGGGCGGCGCCGCGGTTCTGTCAGGGGTCGCAGCTACGCTTTCGAACATGAGTTCGGACGGGGAGCGGGACGTGGCACCGGCGGTCGACGCCGCTGTCGCCGCGTTCGCCGCCGCCCTGTCCACGCTCACCACCCACGCCCACGAGACGGGCTCGGCCGTGGTCCCAGCGGAAACGCGCATCGACCGGATCGCACTGTTGGAACGGCTCCGCGCCGTGGTCGCCGCCGCCCAGAACGCGGAGATGCTCGCCTACGCCCGCGACCGGGTCGAGCAGCACCTCGCCCAGGTCGACGCCGACCGGCTCGACCCGGCCGCGGTCGGGCGCGGCATCGCCGACGAGATCGCCCTGGCCTGCCACACCTCCCCGCACCACGGATCACGGCGCCTCGCCACCGCCCGCGCCCTCGACACCGACCTCCCAGCCACCGCAGTGCTACTGGCCGCCGGACAGATCAGCGAACACATCGCGGCGGTGGTCGTCTCCGAGACCGGCCACCTCGACGCCGACCAGCGCCGCACCGTGGACAAGCAGATCGCCGGCTCCGGCCTCACCGACCTGTCGCCGCGCGCGGCCACGGCGCTGGTCAAGAAATGCGCCTACGAGGCCGACCACGCCGCCTACGTCCGCCGGGGCCGCACCGCCCGCGCCGACCGCCGCGTCGGGCTGCGCCCCGCCCCAGACACCATGAGCGTGCTCACCGGCTTCCTCCCCGTCGAACAGGGCGTCGCGTGCCTGGCGGCGCTGCGCGCCCACACCGACACCGTCATCGCCACCGGCGGCGACGGCCGCACCCGCGACCAGATCATGGCCGACGCCCTGGTCCAACGCCTCACCGGCCAAGCCACCGCCACCGACGTGAACGTCGAGGTCGGCATCGTCCTGCCGCTGACCGCCCTCGTCGACCCCGACCAGGGCGGTACCGCCGAGGTGGTCGGAGCCGGGCCGGTCCCCGCCGGAACCGCCCGCGACCTGCTCGCCTCCACGGCGGGCAACCGGCGGTGGCGACGACTGTTCACGAGTTCCGAGGGCGGTCCGCTGGTCGGCAGCGATCCGCGGCGGCGTCGCTGTTCTGCGACGCCCCGATCCGCCACCTCGACCACATCCGGCCCCACCGCGCCGGCGGGCCGACCAGTCTGGCCAACGGGCGCGGGGTCTGCGCCCGCGGCAACTACGTCCGGGAGATGCCCGGCTGGAAGGTCGAAGTCATCGACAAGGGTCTGGGCCAGCGACCGCACACGGTGCGGACCACCACCCCGACCGGACACACCTACGTCAGCGAGGCCGGGCCGGCGCCCTGATCTACCCGAACTCCCCTGCCCGCACGGCCTGGACGAACCTTCGCCAGGCCGGGGCGGAGCACTGCAACGGCGGGCGGGTGCGGTCCTTGGTGTCGCGGACGAGGGTGTTGTCGGGCAGGTCGGCCACCTCGACGCACTCGCCGACGCCGTTGGAGAAGGTCGAGGTCCGCCAGGTCGTCCCCGCCGTATCGATCATCGAAGGCCGTCCATGATGTCTGTGATCATCGCCGCTGTGCCGGCCTCGTCGAGGCACACGTCAAGCAAGCGGCCGAAGGCCTCAGTATAGGCCGTGACCTGCTCGGACCGGTTGATGTAGTCGGCGTTCCAAAGATCTTCCAGGTACACGATCTGCGCATCGGGCTCGGGCAGACGGAGGATGGTGAAGGCCGAACCGGTCGCCGCATGCGCCCCCACGGTGAAGGGCAGCACCCGCAACGTGACGTGGGGCAACTCGGCCATCGTGAGCAGGTGCGCCAGCTGCTCGCGGAGGACCCGCGGACCGCCGACCTGCAGTCGCAGGCTGGCCTCGTGCAGCACAGCGGTCAGTTGGGGCGGCTCTGATCCGGTCAGCCGCACCTGGCGTTGTAGGCGGATCTTGACCAGGCGCTCGACCTCGGCGGGCGGCCGTCCGGTTCCATGTGCCGTCGCGATGGCCCTGGCGTAGTCCTCGGTCTGCAACAGGCCCGGAACCAACTCGATCTGGAAGTAGTCGATCTCGGTCGCCTCTGCCTCCATACCGATGTAGGCGCGCACCCACGGCAGGACCCGGTACTTGGAGGTCCGCTGTCGAGCCGCTGCGGCGATGGCCTCGATCCGCTCGGTCTCCTCGCCCTCGGGAACCCTGTAGAGCTGCAGCAGCGTCTGCAGTTCCAGAGGCGAGACGATCGCGTGCCCGGACTCGATCCGACTCATCTTGGACGTCGAGCAGAGCATGGCCCGCGCCGCCTCAGCCGCCTCCATACCCCGCCGCTCACGCCAGGTGCGCAGCTCACGGCCCAGCTGCAACCGCTGAGGCGTCTGGGTGGCGGTCACCCGGCGCAGTCTTCCACAGCCACCCACAACAGCCTTTGGCAAGCAAAACGGCAGTTGCCCCTTAATACGTGCCCGCTGTAGCGTGCCCGCATCGAGTTCGCCACTTGCCGTATCCGACTGACCGCAAAACGGAGGCAGCCCGTGGAGCCCCCGCCACAGCGCCACTCCATGCCAGCTGCGCCACTGCTCGTGACGTCGTTGGACGGCGTAGTCCATCTCGTCCTCGACAGCGTCATTGCGACCTGCGACACGGGCCGCTACCCCGCCGCTTGCGGCGCGACCTTCATCCCCGCCGCGCTGACCGAGCCCGACGGCAGCACCGACTGCCCGCTGTGCCGCGCTCGGCCCTTGACGCAGCGGTGACCGCGGATGCCCGATGCGGCGACGTGCCGGCACTGCTCCCGCACCATCGAGCGGCAACCCGGCGAGTTCTGGAGGCACCCGGACAGCGGCCGGGAGCGCTGCATGCCGGGCACGCGCAACGCGCAGGTCGCCGCGGACGGCAGTTGGCGCCCGAGCAGTGGAACTACCGGGCGCTGACCCGGTGGTAGAACGCGGCGAGGCGGGGGTCGGACCGGGTCGGGCGGTCGCCGACGAGGTCGCCGACCTGGCGCGCCCACGCCTCGTACGCCGCGTCATCGCCTGCGAGCACGTACGGCACCCCCAGGTGGCCCTCCGCGCGGATGCGGTCCAGGTTCCGGCCGGAGATCCGCGGCGCGTTCTCCAGTTGGACCCGCAGGAGGAATGCGGCAGTGTCGCGGGCTCCCGCGGCGAGGTCCCACCGCTCGGACCGCGTGATCTCCTGGGTGACGTCGAGGACGCGTTCGGCAGCCCGCTTGCGGGCGAGGGGCTTGTCGCCCCGGACCCAGACGCCGGGGACGACGAGCCGCACGTCGTCCTCCTCCAGCACGACGTTGGCCGCGTACTGCGTCTTGTGGTCCTCTCCCCGCTTCTCCACCTCGAACTGCAGCGTCATCCCGAAGATCGCGCAGAACGACTGCAGCCGGGTGGCGGCGTCGTGCTCGGGGAGGTTGGTGCTGGCCCACGCTGCGACGGACGCGGGCGGCGCGGACAGCAGCCGAGGCCCGGTGAACCGCCAAGCCACGGCGAGCACGGCCTGCATCGCGTCGGCGTACGCGCGCTCGGCGTTCGATCGCGCGCCGGCTCCCAGTAGCAGCCCCGGCCCGAGTTCCAGCGCGGCGAAAAGGTCGCCCCAGCCGCGCTCAGTGGGCGTCAGCAGCCTGAGCTCCCCGTCGTCCGGAGTGGCCGTGCGCGCCAGGACGGCGTGCGCCTGCCGGTCGGAGACCAGCAGGTCGGCGACGACGGAGCCCTGGTGGGCCAGGAGCGTGTTGTCCCGCTGGTGCGCGAGCTGCACCTCCCGCTGGTGCTCGAAGACCCAGGAGCTGTGGGTGAGCGCCTGCGCGAGGTGCGGGCGGGCTTCCCGGGGCAGTGCGAACACCGAGACGAGCCGATCGACGACGTCCCGGTGATCAGGCGGTGCCTGCTCGTAGGCCCGTGGAGCCGCCGGCGTCCGGGCCTGATGCGATGAAGGAGCGGGGCCTCCGCTCCTCGTGACCCTCGGCTCATGCTCGAGGTGTGCACGCCATCGATTCGAGGAGGCCCCTGTGAGCGGAGCATACGAGGGACGCCAGATCGTCGGGGT
>NZ_JAHDTH010000207.1 GCF_018531445.1 Pseudonocardia lacus | reverse complement strand
GGGGGTGCCGCCCGCGGTGCCGGGGACGGGGACGGGCGGGGCGGCGGCACACGCGGGGGTCGCACGCGCTCGGTGGCGCGCTCGCCGGGGCCCGGCGACGGGTCGGGGCGGGGCCCTGGTCGGGGCTCGGGACGGGGCGGCCCGGAGGCGGCGGCGGTGAGCGGATCGGGGGTGTCCGCGGTCGGCCGGGGTGGGGGCTCGGCCCATGGCTCGGAGCTGTCAGTGAACAGCGGGTTGTCCGGTGCCCGCCGGAACCGGCCCGAGCCGGTCGCGTCGGCGGGGGACCCCCGCATCGGGTCGGTGCGGTCGGGGTCGCGCCGGGGCGGGTCGGCGGACGCGGCCGCCGCCGGAACCGGGACCGGACCGGTGGCGTCGGCGACGGGCGGGACGCGGACCTCGGGCACGTCGAAGACGGGGATCGGGATCAGCGGCGGCGCGACGGACGGGGGGACGGACGGCACTGGGTCCGGCACTGGGTCCGGCACTGGGTCCGGCACTGGGTCCGGCACTGGGTCCGGCACTGACTCCGGCACTGGGTCCCGTGCGGCGTCCGGTGCCCGGACCGGTGGCTGCTCCCCCGTGTCCCGCAGCCGGTGGCGGGGCCGGGTGCCGGCCCCGGACGGGGCGAGCGGCGTGGCGGGCCCGGGCAGCTCCGCCCCGCCGCCCGGCCCGGCCTGGGCGGACAGCGGGTCGTGTGCCCGGTGCGAAGCTGCGGAAGACATGGTCCCCGGTCGTCAGAAGGTGTTCAGGAGGCGCTCGTACACGCCGAAGACGCCGACGGCGACCGGTACGGTGGCCACCACGACGAGCCCTTCGACGCGGTCGGCGACCTGGCGGGCCCGCGCGCGCACGTGCGGGCGGGGTCGGACGTCGAGCAGCACGACCGCGCCCACCGCGACGGCGCCGGCGACGAGCGCGCCCGCCCACCACCGGTCGGGGGCGGTCGCCATCCAGCTGGTCAGCAGCCCGATCGCGATCACGACGCTCGCCCCCACCAGCGCCACGACCTCCACGGTCAGCGGGAAGGCGCGCAGCCGGATCAGCACGGCCGCGGCCGTCAGCCCGGCCAGCGCCGACGTCCACCCGGAGCCCGCCGCGGCCAGCACCCAGCCGGCCACCGCGGCGGACACCGCCGTGGCCACGCACGCCATCGCCAGGCCGCGGTGCGCGGCGAGCACGGCGGCGGTGGCCGCGACGCGGGTGACGGGCTCGTCGGCGGCCTGCCGGTCGTCCAGGCCGGCCAGCCCGGAGGCGATGACGGCCAGCCGGGGCAGCACGCCCAGCCCGGCGACGGCCACGATCGCCAGCACCGCGGCGACCTGCTCGATCGGCATCCCGATGGCGTCGAGCAGGTACCAGGTGCCCAGCTGGGCCAGCAGCGCACCGCCGCCGATGAACCCGGCCCGCCGCTGCCCGGTCGTGGTCCCGATCAGCACGACGACCACCGCGACCACCAGCGCCCAGCCCACGGAGCGCAGCCCGACGAGCGGGGTGGTGAGCGGGACGGCCACGACGGCCGCGGCCGCGCCGGTGAGCAGCACGGTGGTGCCGGCCGGGCGGCGCCCGGTCAGCGCGAGCAGCACGCCCACCGCCGCCAGCCCCGCCCCGGCCGCCAGCAGCGGTACGGGACCGGTCGCCGGGGCGGTCAGCAGCGCGGCGACGAGCGCGGCGACGACCGCGACGACGGTCGCCGTCCAGCGCAGGGCGGCCGGGCCCCACCGGCCCGACCTGTGGTCGAGGTCGTCGGAGACGTGCTCGGCGACGTCGTGCAGGATCGGCGCGGGCGGTGACTCGGTGATCGGGTCGAGCCGGACCAGGGCGCCGTCCGGGACGCCCGCGTCGCGCAGGCTGGCCGACAGGTCGAGGGCGACGCCGTCGACGGTGGTGAGCTGGTAGCCGTGCGGGTCGGCGCCGGGCGCTGCGCCGCCGCCGACCATGGCGACCAGGTCGGGCACCAGCAGCCCGACGGGCTCGTCGGACGGGAGCACCAGGTCGGCGCGGCGGTGGCTGCCGCTGAGCGTGAGGCGGGTGAGCCGGGCGGTGCGCGGGGCCTGCCCCGGCGGACCGGTGGGGGGCAGCGTGGCCGTCATCGCGGCACCCCCGGGGAGACGACCTGCTGCTGTTGCTGCTGGCGCGCGGCCTGCTGCTGGGCGAGCAGGTCCTGGACGAACGACCAGCCCACGCAGCCCGCCGAGGCCACCGCGGCGAGGACCACGCCCACGGCGAGGCGCTTGAGGTTGTCGACCGTGGACCGCACCCGCCGCTCCCGGCCCCAGATCAGCGCTTCGCGGAGCCGGCCGCGGCGTACCGCGACCGACTCGAGCAGCTGGACGTCGAGATCCCGGGGCATCGACGTCGATGGTAGACACCGGGACGCACTCGACCGTGCGCCCTGTCACTCGACGCGACCATCGCATGTCGTTTTGCGTCGACTGTTCACCCGGCCGGTGGGCCGCTGCCGCACCCGAACGGCCTCGACCGCGCGGCACCCGCGGAAGTCGGATCATCGTCTCCAGCGGCGGCGGAGAGCGGTCCCCGCCCGGTAGGTTCGGGGCACTGGGCGCGTGAGGGGAGCGAGGTGTTCCGCAGGTCTGACCGCAGGGACGACGCGGCCGACGCGTCCGCGCTCGCGGCGCGCAACGCCGCGACCCAGGGCTTCCTGGCCCTCGACGACGAGCAGCGCGCCGCGGCCGAGGCGGTGCGCGCCGCCGAGGAGATGGGCACCGCCCGCCGGCTGGGCCGGGCGTGGGCCGACGTGGCCGCGGTCGGCGACGCCGCCACCGAGGCCTACCTGACCGCCACGCGTGACTACCCGATCGTCGACGGCCGCCCGACCAGCGGCGGCAAGGCCGCCGACGAGCGCGCCCTGCGCGAGATCGAGCGCGCCCGCCAGGTCATCCGCCGCTTCCGCGACGAGCACGCCCGGGTGCTCGACGAGGCCGCGTTCGCGCTGGCCGGCCTGCCCCGCGCGGTCCAGGAGGCGCGCACGGTGGTGGTCACCGCCCGCGCGGCGGTGCAGCGGGCCGAGGCGGAGGGCTTCCGCTCGCGGCGGGCCGCGCGGCAGTTGGCCGACGCGGAGCGGGAAGCGGTCGCGCTGGACGATCCCTCGCTCGGGCTGCGCGAGCTCAGCGCGGCCACCCAACGCACCATCGACCTGGCCCGCTCGGCCACCACGCTGGCCGAGGAGGCGCCGCGCACCGCGCAGTCCGTGCGCACGGCGCTGGTCAGCATCGCCACCCGGCGCAGCGCCGTCGGGACCAAGGTCGAGCGGATCGAGCCGGCGATGTCGGCGCTGCGGCGGGAGTTCTCCGAGCCGTGCTCGCGCGACCTCACCGGGGCCGAGCGCGCCGCCGCGGAGGCGGTCGCCGAGGCCGACGTGGTGATCGCGCAGGCCCGGCGGGCCGCCGACGAGGGCGAGTGGGACGACGCCGCCGACCGGGTCACCGAGGCGCGCGCGGCGCTGGGCCGCGCCGAGCACCACCACGAGTCGGTGACCGACCGGCTGGCCGAGCTGCGCGCCGTGCGCGAGGACCCGTCCAAGGAGGCCGCCGACGCGCGCTTCGTGCTGCGCGACGCGCAGCGCCTGGTGGTCGACCGCGGCCTGGTCGGCCGGTTCGGCCCCGTCCTGGACGCCCAGTCGGTGCGGCTGCAGAACGCGCAGGACCGGCTCACCGGGCCGCACCCCGACTACTGGTTCTACCTGAGCGAGCTGCGCGGGGTGCGCGAGCGGGTCCGGGACGTGGTCTCCGAGGCCAGGGAGGCCGCGGCCCGCTGAGCCGGGCCGGTCGCCTCAGACGGTGAGCACCAGCTTGCCGGAGGTGTGGCCGAACTCCCCGGCGCGGTGCGCGTGCGACGCGCGCTCCAGCGGGAACGTCTCGGCCACCAGCACCCGCAGCCTGCGGTCGTCGACGAGGCGGGCCAACTCCTCCAGGCCGTCGCCGTCGGGCTCGACGAGCATGCCGGTGGCCCGCAGGTCGCGCTCCGCGGCCGCGGCCACCACGTCGGCGGCCCCGGCCGAAGGCAGGCACACCATCCGCCCGGCCCCGGCGAGCACGTCCAGCGAGCGCACCGAGGTCTCCCCGCCGACCAGGTCGATGACGAGGTCGACCGGCTCGTCCACCGCCCGCTCGAACGCCTCGGCGCGGTAGTCGACCGCCTCGTCGACGCCCAGGTCGTGCAGCAGGTCGTGCTTGGAGACCGAGGCGGTGCCGATCACGTACGCCCCACGGGCCTTGGCGATCTGCACGGCGAGGTGGCCCACGCCGCCCGCCGCGGCGTGCACGAGCACCCGCTCCCCCGGCTGGACGTGCGCGACGTCGACCAGCGACTGCCACGCCGTCAGCCCGGCCAGGGGCAGCGCGCCGGCCTCGACCTCGGAGAGCCCGGCCGGCCGGTGGGCGAAGTGGCGCGAGGGCGCGGTGATGAACTCGGCGTAGGCGCCGGCCGCGCGCGGGAACCACGGCATGCCGAACACCGCGTCGCCGACGGCGAACCGGGTGACGCCGGCGCCGACGGCGTCGACCGTGCCGGCGACGTCCCAGCCGACGGTGAACGGGGGCGGTCCCAGCACGGCGGCCATCCCCGCCCCGGCGCGGGTCTTCCAGTCGACGGGGTTGACGCCGGCGGCGGCGACCCGCACGCGGATCTCGGTGGGCAGCGGCGCGGGCACCTCGGCCTCGCCCAGCTCCAGCACCTCGGGGCCGCCGGTGGACAGCTGGGTGATCACGCGCATCGTTCCCACGGCGGATGCCTACCATCGTCGGCCCCCGGACGTCGGGCGAGGGGTCGCCCGACCGGTCGGTCGGCTTCCGGTGCTTCCCAGGGCTTCACAGGGCTCCGCATTGCTTCACAGTGCTTCACAGTGCTCAACCGGGCCGGCCGCTACCCTTCGCGGACCGCCGCCGTCCGTTCGTGGAGTCCGCATGCCGTTCAGCTCGCGCCGCGGCCGGCTCGCCGCGCCGCTCATCTGCGCCCTCCTGCTGGTCGGGGCGGTGACCGGCTGCGGGCTGGGCAGCTCGGTGGCCGACAGCGACGCCCGCTCCGCGTCGGCGAGCACCGACCGGCGGCCACCGGTCGAGGACCCCTTCTGCGCGGCGTCGCGGGCCAACAGCGCGGCGATCGGCCCGCTGAACCGGCTGGTCGCCGCCGGGCAACCGGAGCGCGACGAGTTGGTACGCGCGGTCGACGCGGTGCGTCGCAGCGGGGTCGACCTGGTGATGGCCGCGCCGCCGGAGCTCCGCGGCGACGTCCAGCAGACCGTCGACGCGGTCGACCTGCAGCTCGACGCGCTGCTGGCCAGCGGTGGCGACGGGCGTGCGGCGAACGCCGACCCGACCCTGGGCGGGCGGCTGGACTCCGCTTCCCTGGCCGCGGCCGGGGAGAAGGTGTCGGACTACCTGACCCGCGCCTGCGCCGGCACCCGGCGCTGAGCGGCGGGCCGGCCGGCGCGGCCGTAGCCGCTACGACCCGATCGAGCGGTTGGACCGGTTCCTGATCGCGGTGTAGGCGGCGAAGCCGAGGAACACCACCGCGCCGATCACCAGGGCCGTGGTCAGGAACTTGAAGATCGCCCCCAGGACCGAGATCACGATCCAGATCGCGAGCGCGATCCCCAGAATCCTCAGCACCATCGTCTGCCCCCTTCGGCCCTCGCCCGTCCGACGAACGGGCGCGACGCGGAGTTCCCGCGCCACCGGTCCCGCCCGGACGCTACCCGGCGGCCGGCCGCTCGGACAGGAGCTTCCCGTCGTCGCCCGCCCGGTGGTCGGCGCCGCGGACCAGTGCCTGGTGCAGCAGCGCGAACATCCAGACCATCGAGAACGCGATGATCGTCGGGTTCTTGACCGCGAGCAGCACCGCCCAGTAGACGGCCTGGCCGGACGGCGGCACCAGCGGAGCGACCAGCAGGTCGGGGATCGTGTCGAAGACGAGCGAGGCGACGCCCAGGCCGGCGAACTGCAGCAGCAGCGCCGGCCACTGCCGGCGGGCGTAGCGGCCCAGCCGACGGACGCACTCGGACAGGTCCACGTCGCGCAGGCGGGCGTCGGACCCGATGGTCCAGCGCCACAGCAGCACGACGAGCAGGAGCCGGCTGCCCCACGTCACGGCTTCGAGGGCGAACGCCGCCGGCGCCGCCAGGTCGTCGCCCACGAACTGCACGAGCGCCCGCTGCGCCGATCCGACCAGGGACAGCCCGACGACGGGCAGCAGGTGGCGGCGGTACCGGTGCCACGCCTCGGCCAGCACTTCGCGCGCGAGTCGCACGCTCCCGTCGTTCCCGGTCGTGGTCGGCATCGTCCTTCTCCCCCGCTCGATCGGCTATTACTTCGCCACACTAAAACTTTCGGTCGACCGAAGCAACTGTCGGGGTGGAGGATCGGACCATGGCGCAGGACGGGACCGGGCAGCGCGGGGAAGACCTCGGGTGGGAGCTGAGCACCGCGGTCGTGCTCTTCCACGAGGCGGTGGCCCAGCGGCTCGGCCTCAGCGCGGCCGACCACCGCGCGCTGGGCGTCGTCTCCCGGGCCGGGTCGCTGACCGCGGGCGAGCTGGCCCAGCGCACGGGCCTGTCCCCCGGCGCGGTCACCGGGCTGGTCGACCGGCTCGAGTCGGCCGGGCACGTGCGCCGCACGCGCGACCCCGCCGACCGCAGGCGCGTGGTGATCGTGCCGGTGTCCGCGCCGGGGCGCCCCGACCTCTCGGGGATCTTCCGCGACCTGGGCGCGGCCATGGCCGGCTTCGGAGGCGACTACGACGAGCAGCAGATCCGCGCGATCCAGGACTACCTGGTCAAGACGATCCGGGTGCTGCGCGAGCAGACGCGCAGGCTGTCGGCCGAAGCCGCCGCCGAGGGACCCGGCGACGGGTAGCGTGCGGGCCGTGATCGTGGCGGAGCAGGTGCTGGACGTGGTCGCCCGGCACGGCGCGCGGACCGTCTTCGGCCTGCCCGGCGTGCACAACCTCGCCTTCTGGCGCGCCGCGGACGGGCGTGCACCGGTCGTGGTGCGCCACGAGCAGGCCGCCGTCTACGCCGCCGACGGGTGGGCGCGCGCCACGGGTGGGCTCGGCGCCGCGGTGGTCACCACCGGCCCGGGCGCGGCGAACGCCGTGGCGGCCTTCGGCGAAGCGGCCGCGGCGAGCTCGCCGGTGCTGCTGGTGGCCTCGGAGATCCCGCAGGCGCTGCGCCGACCCGGGCGGCTGCGCGGGGTGCTGCACGAGTCGCGCGACCAGGCCGCGCTGTTCGCGCCGTTGGCCAGGGCGGTGTTCACGCCGCGCACGCCGACCGAGGTGGCCGCCGTGCTCGACGAGGCGGTCGCCGCCGCGATGCGCCACCCGCGCGGGCCGGTCTACCTCGACATCCCCGCCGACGTCCTCGGGCAGCCCGCCGAGCCGCTCGGGCACGCCGAGGGCTGGCACGAGCCCGACCCGGCCGCCGCCGAGATCGACGCGGCGGCCGAGGTGCTGCGCGGGCGGCGGGTGGTGATCTGGGCCGGCGGCGGCGCGCTGGACGTCGAGCCCTCGGTGGCCGGGCTCGCCGCCCACATCGGGGCCCCGGTGGTGTCGACGTTCCAGGGCCGCGGTGTGCCGCCCACCGACCACCCGACCGCGCTCGGGCTGCCCCCGCACGAGCCGGAGGCCGCCGAGCTGATCGGGTCGGCCGAGGTGCTGCTGGCCGTGGGCGGCGACCTGGACGGCATGAACACCCGCAACTGGACGATGCCGCGACCGCCCGCGCTCGTCACGATCGACCCGGCGCCCGTCGAGCAGCCGGAGTGGCGCCCGGACGCCGCGGTCACCGGCAAGCTCGGGGAGGCGCTGCGCGGGCTGGTCGAGCGGCTGCCGGCCCGCCCGGCGTGGGCCAAGCCCGACCTTCGCGCCACCGCGCTGGCCCGCCTCGCCGCCGACCCGGCCACCGCCGAGGCGGTGGCGCTGGTGGAGGCGGTCGAGTCGGCCCGCACGCCGGACACGGTGCTGGTCTGCGACATGGCCGTGGCCGGCTACTGGGTCGGCGGGTACGCCGCCGCGCCCGGACCGCGGCGGCTGGCCTACCCGGTGGGCTGGGGCACGCTCGGGTTCGGGCTCCCGGCGTCCATCGGCCCGGCGGCGGCGGGCCACCCGGTGCTGGCGGTGTGCGGCGACGGCGGCCTGATGATGGCGCTCGGCGAACTGGCCACGCTGGTCCAGCAGCGGCTCCCGGTCACGGTCCTGGTCGTCGACGACGCCGGCTACGGGATGCTGCGCTACGACCAGGTGGTGGCCGGGCACCCCGAGGTGGGCGTCGACCTGGTCACTCCCGACTTCCCCGCGCTCGCGGCGTCGTTCGGCGTGGCCTCGACAGCGGTGGACCGCGTCGACGACCTCGCCGCGCCGCTGGCGGCCGCGGTCGCCGGCGGACGCCCCCACCTGGTGCACGTGCGGGCCCGGCTGCTGCCGCCGCGCATCACGTCGCCGCGCTGGCACCAGGACTGACGCAGCCACGCAAGCGGTTGTGACCGACGTCACCTTTTCGTCTGCACTATCGCGATATATCGTGATGGCACACGAGCTGATCGGATGCTATCGGAGCAGCCGAGTTCGCAGACCCGAGGAGACACACCATGACCAGCACGAACCCCGAAGACGGCCCCCGCCGGTTCCGTAACCGACGCTTCGGCCGCCACACGTTCTCCGGGCCGGCCGACGGCCCGATGGCCCCGCCGCCGCCGTTCGGACCGGTCGAAGAAGAGGAGATCGGCCCGCACCACGTCCGCGGCCACGGCCCCGGCAGGCGCGGGCGCCGGCACGGCCCTCCGGTCCCGCCCATGCCGCCGTTCGGCCCGGGCTTCGGGCCGGGCGGTCCGCGCGGCCGGTTCCCCGGCCCCCGCGGGCGGCGCGGACGGCGCACGGCCCGCGGCGACATCCGCCTGGCGGTGCTCGCGCTCGTCTCCGAGCAGCCCCGGCACGGCTACGAGATCATCCAGGAGATCGCCGAGCGCTCCGGCGGGGCGTGGCGCCCCAGCCCGGGCTCGGTGTACCCGACGCTCTCGCAGCTGCAGGACGAGGGCCTGGTGCGCGTGGAGAACGCCGACGGGCGTCGCGTCGTGCACCTGACCGAGCCCGGCACCGCGTTCGTCGAGGAGCACCGCGCCGAGCTCGACGCGGTGTGGGCGGCGGTCAGCGGCGACGCCGACGACGAGGGCGTGGCGCTGTGGGAGCAGCTCGCACAGCTGCACGCGGCCACCCAGCAGGTGCTCGGCGCCGGCACGCCGGAGCAGATCACCGCGGCCGGCACCGCGCTGGCCGAGGCCCGCAAGACGATCTACCGGCTGCTCGCCGAGTGACGGCCTGACGCACGGCGGTGCCCCGGACCGATCCGGTCCGGGGCACTGTCATGTCCGGGACGGGCCGCGGTCAGACCGCGCCTATTCGGGGCGGTCGCCCCAGCCGAGCGGCTTGCGGGCGGCCAACTCCTCGTCGTGGCCCGCGAAGGCGGCGCCGTCGATGCGGACGGTGTTGTGGAACGCGACGATCTCGCCGTCGCGGAAGACCTTGGTCTGGATCGCGCGGGTGGTGCCGGCGCGCGGCCCCGCTGGCACGTCCAGCGTCGACTCGGTCCGCACGACCAGCGCGTCGCCGACCGGCCGGCGGGCCACCGCCCTGATCTCGATGCGGCTGCCGCGGTAGATGGTGTCGAAGATCTTCTGGTGCTCCGCGGCGATCACCGACCGCCCCCGCTGGACCCGACCCACCACGTCGACGAACTCCGCGTCCTCGGCGAAGCACGCCGCCCACGCATCGGCCTCGCCTGCGTTCCACGCGCGTTCCAGCTCGGAGACGACCTCGTCCACCGTCATCGCTATCCTCCTGATCAGTACATCGATCCATTCACTGGAACAACGTTCCAGCAGGAGGGTACATGGCGACCGACCTGCCCGGCGTCGTCCGGCTGCGGGACCGCCGGGAGGCGCTGACGCTGCGCACGATCCTCGGGGCCGCGCGCGAGCTGTTCGCCGAGCGCGGGTACGCCCGCACGCCGATCAGGCTGCTGGCCGAGCGGGCCGGCGTCTCCCCGCAGACCATCTACGCCCACTTCGGCTCCAAGGCCGGGGTGCTGCGCGGGCTGGTCGACCTGCTCGACGAGGAGGCCGGCCTGGTCGAGCTGATGGCCGAGGCCGAGGGCCTGTCCGAGCCCGCCGCGCTGCTCGGCCTGCTGGCCCGGGCCGCGCGCCAGGTCCGGGAGCGCTGCGGCGACATCGTGGCCATCCTGCACTCCGGCGCGGCGGCCGACCCGGACATCGCCGCGACCGAGGCCGAGGGGGCACGGCGCAACCGGCTGGCCGTCGAGATGGCGGTGGAGCGCATCCGCGCCGGCGGGCACCCGGTCGTCGACCGCGCGGTCGACGTCGCGGTGGCGCTGATGAGCGCCGGCGTGCACGAGAGCCTGGTGCGCGACGGCGGGTGGTCCCACGACGACTACGAGGACTGGCTCGCCCGCACGCTCGTCGCCGCCGTCCTGGCCGACTGACCCGCCACCGCCCGGTTCAGGAAAGCCACGATACTGCCCGCTGCGGGCAGCATCGTGGCTTTCCTGAACTCGGGTCGCGGGGTCGCGGGTCGCGGGGTCAGCAGTCGCGCAGCTCGGGGGTCTGGTTGAGGACCTGGGCGCGGGAGCTGACGAACTCGCGGTGGACGGCGCTGCCGACGGCGTCCGGGGCGAAGGCGGCGATCCGGTGGCAGTTCTGGAAGGCCAGGGCCACGCCGAAGTGGCGCTCCAGCGCCCCGCGGATCGCGTTGCTGGCCAGCGCGCGCAGCAGCTGGCCGCGCTCGGCCTCCGACGGCGGCGGCACGGCGTGCTCGCCGAAGGCGCTGCCCGGGCGGGCGGCGAGGTCGTCGGCGGCGGCGCTGACCACCTGCCAGGCGTAGGGCAGCGACTCGCGGACGACGCCGACGAACGTGGCGTCGTCGATCTCGCCGCGGGCCGCCTCGTCGAGGACGGCGGTGGGGACGTCGAGGGACACGGGAACCTCCTGGGTGGGTGGACGGGCCGGGCTCACGCGGGCACCGGCCGGCCCGGCACGAAGTCCGGGTCGACCTGGGCCGCGAGATCGGTGCCGGCCGCCCGGTTGCCCCAGGCGGCGGCGTTGCGCAGGTGGAACCCGACGGTGCCGCGGTGGTAGGCCGCCCAGTCGCGCTCGCGGGCGTCGAGGCGGGCGCGCAGCACGTCGAGCACGGCGCGGTTCTCCGGCTCCAGGTCGGCGACCGGGGCCACGGCGCCGCGCTCGGCCGCCCGCACCCACGCGGACTGGCCGAGCCAGCCCAGCAGCGCGGAGCCGACCTGGGAGCGCAGGTAGTCGACGTCGTCGGGGCCGGTGACCTTGTTGCCGAGCACGGCCAGCGCGACCCCGTGGCCCGCGGCGTGCTCGGCGTACTGCCGGAAGACGCCGACGCCGCGCCGGGTCGGCTCGCAGACCAGCACGGTCAGGTCGAAGCGGGTGAACAGCCCGGAGGCGAACGCGTCGGCGCCCGCGGTCATGTCGACCACGACGTACTCGCCGGGGCCGTCGACGAGGTGGTTGAGCCAGAGCTCCACGGCGCCGGTCTTGGAGTGGTAGCAGGACACGCCGATGTCGGCCTCGTCGAACTCGCCGGTGACCAGGTGGCGCACCCCGCCGACGTCGATCGAGCACCGGGCGAGCAGCTCGCCCGCGGGGTCGAGGTCGACCAGCCGCGAGCCGCTGCCCGGCGGGGTCGTCTTGATCATCTGTCCGGCCGACGGGATGCGCGGGTTGGTGCCGCGCAGGTGCTCCTTGAGCCAGGCCAGCTCGGCGCCCAGCGCCCGCGGTGGCGGGCCGTCGTGCCCGAGCGCCTGGCCGAGGTGCTGGTTGATGTCGGCGTCGACGGCGAGCACGCGGTCGCCGCGCTCGGCCAGGTACCGGCTGAACAGCGCGGCGGACGTGGTCTTGCCGCTGCCGCCCTTGCCGACGAACGCGATGCGCACCGAACCTCCCGTGGTCGTTCCCTCACGCTGGTAGTAAACGATAATCATTACCAGTAGGAGTCGGGCCGTGGGGTCGGGTCGCCCGGATCGGCGACACCCGTCCCGGTCACGGCGACCACGCCCCGCCGCACGGGCCCCGAAGGTCGTCCCCGGTGGCTGGATACGATCCCGGCCTCAGCAGTCTCACCCCGGGAGCACAGACACATGGATCGCACGACCGCACTCCGCACGCTGCGCGACGTCGGCGCCGCCGCCTGGTTCGGGGGCTCGCTGATGGGAGCCTCCGGGCTGAACGCGGCCGCCGACGAGGTCGACCCGGCCGACCGCAACCGCGTGGCCTCCGCCGGTTGGGCGCGCTGGAACCCGATCTTCCGCGCCGCCGCCCTCAGCCACCTCGTGGGCAGCGTGGGCATGGCCGCCAGCACCCGCAGCCGCGGCTCGGTCGTCGGCCTCGGCCTGACCACCGCCGCGCTCGGGGCCACCGTGAGCACCGCCAAGCTCGGCGCGGGCGACCCGCCCAACACCGACGCCATCCACAAGGTCGAGTGGGCCATCCCGGCCCTGCTGGCCGCGGTGGTCGTGCTGGGTGCCCGCCGCTCCGGCTGACCCGGCGCACGAAGAGGGGGTCGGTCCGATCGGACCGACCCCCTCTTCGTGCCCTGTGCCGGGCCCGGACTCAGCCGGCGCTCACTCCGGCTTCTTCTTCGACTCCTCGGGCAGCGGGTCGACGATCAGCGGCTTGCCCTCCGGGTGCTGCTTGACCGACACGACGAACTTGTCGCCGTACTTGTCGGTGCCGTACTCCACGGCCTGCACGACCGCGGCCGCGGAGCGCCGCTCCCGGCGCATCATCGGGTCGTGGTAGAGGTCCCTGGCCAGCGCGATGCACAGCACCACCATCACGATCGCGAACGGCGCCGCCGAGATGATCGTGATGGTCTGGATGCCGGTGAGCGCGTCGCCCTCACCCGCCCCGACGATCAGCATGATCGCGGCGATGGCGCCCATCACCACGCCCCAGAAGATCACCACCCAGCGCGACGGCTCGATCGTGCCGCGCTGCGACAGCGTGCCCATGACGAGCGACGCCGCGTCCGCGCCGGACACGAAGAAGATCGCCACCAGCAGCATGGCGATGATCGCCAGGACCCCGCCCAGCGGCACCGAGTCGAGCAGGCCGAACAGTTGGGCCTCGGTGTCCTGGCTGGCCAGGTCGGTGCCGCTGCGCTGCAGGTTGATCGCGGCTCCGCCGAAGACGGCGAACCAGATGAGGCTGACCGTGCTCGGGATCAGCAGCACGCCGACCACGAACTGGCGGATCGTGCGCCCGCGGCTGATGCGGGCGATGAACATGCCGACGAACGGCGTCCAGGAGATCCACCAGGCCCAGTAGAAGACCGTCCAGCCCGACAGCCACTCCGCGGTGGCGTCGCCGCCGGTGGCCGCGGTGCGCGCGGCCATCTGGGCCAGGTCGCCGAAGTAGTCGCCGATGGCGGTGGGCAGCAGGTTGAGGATGAGCACGGTCGGCCCGAAGACGAAGATCACCAGCGCCAGCACCCCGGCCAGCACCATGTTGATGTTCGACAGCCACTGGATGCCCTTGGCCACGCCGGACACGGCCGAGGCGACGAACGCGATCGTCAGCACGACGATGATGGCCACCAGGAGGGCCTCACCGACCTCGGGCACGCCGTTGAGCTCCAGGCCGGCGCCGATCTGCAGCGCGCCCAGGCCCAGCGAGGCGGCCGACCCGAACAGCGTCGCGAAGATCGCCAGGATGTCGACGACCCGCCCGAAGGCGCCCTCGGTGCGCGACTCGCCCAGCAGCGGCGCGAACGCCGAGCTGATCAACTGCCGGCGGCCGCGGCGGAACGTGGAGTAGGCGATGGCCAGGCCCACCACCGCGTAGATGGCCCACGGGTGCAGCGTCCAGTGGAACAGCGTGGTCGCCATGGCGACGTCGAGCGCCTCGGGTGTGCCTGCCGCGACGGTGCCCGGCGGGGGGCTGGTGAAGTGCGACAGCGGCTCGGCGACGCCGTAGAACATCAGGCCGATGCCCATGCCGGCGCTGAACATCATCGCGATCCAGGAGACCGTCCGGAACTCCGGGGCCTCCGCGTCGCCGCCCAGCGGGATCTTGCCGTACTTGCTGAAGGCGACCCACAGGGCGAACACCACGAAGCCGCTGGCGGCGAGCACGAACGCCCAGCCACCGCCTTCCATGATGGCGCCGAGGACCGCGCTGGAGACGCTCGACAGCGAGTCGACCGAGATGACGCCCCAGGCGATGAACGCCACGACCAGCGCCGCGGCCACCCCGAAGATCACCTTGTCGATCGGGTAGTGGTGGTCGGCGGTGGTGCCGGCCTCCTCGGGCGTGATCGGGTGGTCCGGCTCCGAGGGTGGTGTCTCCGAGGAACTCCCCGGGGTCTGCTGGACGGTCATGGCTGTCGGCTGCGGCCGAATGCGCCGCGGCCTTCCCCCTCCCGCTGGTAGTCGGTCTGGTGGAGCAACCTTGCGGCGCCGGTGCGTCATCGTCAACAGATGGCGCAGGACGGAACAGGGTCGTTATCGATCACCTGCCGCGCGGAGGGCGCACCGCCGGCGCGCAGGCGACAGCGATGGCCCAGGCTGCCCCGCTCGCGACCGGCCCGCAACCGGACGGGCGATACTGGCCGGCGATGAGCACCGACACGCCCGACCCCCTGCTGACGAGCCTGCTCGCGGCCGTCGACGCCGCCCCCGACGACGTCCCGCTGCGGGTCCACGTGGCCGAGTTGCTGCTGGCGCGCGGCCGCGGGGCCGAGGCGCTGCAGCACTGCAGCCGTGCGCTCACCCTCGCCCCCGGCGACGCCGCCGCCCTCGCGCTGCTGCAGCGCGTGACCGCGGCGCTGGCCGCCCCCGTGGCGCCGACGCCACCCACCCCTCCCCCGCCACCGGCGCC
>NZ_JAHDTH010000206.1 GCF_018531445.1 Pseudonocardia lacus | reverse complement strand
GCTCCGGGCGGGCCGGGGAGGCGCAGCGCCTCGTGCGCGAGGCCGAGCGGCTGGCCGGCGCCGACGGCGCCACCCCGGTGCGCGCCGTCGCCGACGAGGTGGCCGCCGTGCTGGCCGAGGCCGAGGTCCGCTGGCGGGCGGCGGTGGGCGCGTGCGAGGCCCGCCGGTTCGTCGACGCCGTGGAGCACCTGGAACACCTCGAACGCGTCGCCGCCGACGTGCACGACCCCGGCGATCTGCTGGCCACCGCCCGCGCCGAGATCGAGCGTGCCGACGGCGAGGTCGCGGCGGCCCTGGCGGGCCCGGAGGCCGAGCGGGCCGCGGCGCTGGTGGCGGTGCTGGAGCGCTGCCCGGGCCACCCGGGCGCCACGGCCGCGCTGGCCGACCTGCCGGTGGCCCCGCCCGCCTGGGTGAGCGCGGCCCGCGACGGCCGCGGCGACGTGCTCGTGCTCTGGGGGCCGTCGGCGACCGAGGGCGTGGTCTACAAGGTCAGCCGCCGGCGTCCGGACGGGTCGTGGCAGGTGCTCGGCCGGGTCTCGGGCACCTCCCTCGACGACGGCGGCGCTCCCCCCGGCGTCGAGGCGCCGATCTACGCGGTGGCGGCGCTGCAGGCCGGTCGCTCGTCGCCGCTGACGCGCTCGGACGGCCCGGTGCTGACCCCGACGGCGCAGGCGGGGCCACCACCGCCCGCCCCTGCCCCGACGCCCGCTCCGGCCCCGCAGGAGGCCCCACCGCGTCCGGCAGACGACTCGGGCACCTCGCCGATGGAGGCCTCGCGCCCCGCGGGGGTGCGCGCGGTGCGGCTGGCCGACGGCGCGGTGGAGGTGAGCTGGACCGGCCCGCCGGACGCCGAGTTCCGGGTGCGCGCGCAGAGCGGTCCGGACAGCTGGCGCGTCGTCGGGCGGACCAGGGCCACCAGCATCGAGGACGGGGGAGCGCCCCCGGGTGCGGTGCCGGTGTACGCGGTCAGTGCCACGATCAGCGGCGTCCGCTCGCCCGAGGGCCGTTCGGACGAGTAGGGGTACGCAGTTCAGGCGTAGCCATACGACTGCTCGGTGGTAGGGCGCCGGCCGGCTTGGGGGCGATGTCGCTTTTGGGGCACGCGAGGCGGGCCGAATCCGCCCACCGCTACGGTGGCGGGGTAATGACGCACCTGTACAGCGCGGGGGACGGGACCTGACCACATGAACCTACGGATTTTCGGCCTCTCCTACGCCGTGACCATCGTGTCGCTGGTCGTGGCGTTCCTGTACGGAGGGGTCGCGGGGCTCATCCTCTGCGCGATCCTGGGCATCCTGGAGATCTCGCTGTCCTTCGACAACGCGGTGGTCAACGCCACCGTGCTGGAGCGGATGGACGAGTTCTGGCAGAGGATCTTCCTGACGATCGGCATCCTGATCGCCGTGTTCGGCATGCGGCTGGTCTTCCCGCTGGTCATCGTGGCGGTGACGGCCGGGCTGAACCCGATCGAGGCGCTCACGCTGGCCCTCGAACAGCGCCCGCCGGAGGACCCGACCAGCTACGCCTACCTGCTGAACGAGGCCTACCCGCAGATCGCGGCGTTCGGCGGCATGTTCCTGTTCATGCTGTTCCTCGACTGGATCTTCGAGGACCGCGACATCCGGTGGCTCACCTGGCTGGAGCGCCCGCTGGCGCGCATCGGCCAGCTCAACCGGCTGGCCATCGTGCTCGCGTTGATCGTGCTCGTGGTGCTGGCCGAGACGCTGGCCGAGGACCCGGCCGTCGTGCTGGTCGCCGGGTCGCTCGGCCTGGTCACCTACCTGGCCGTCAACGGCCTGGGCGACCTCTTCGAGGGCGTCGCCGACGATGACGACGACGAGGACGGCGAGCAGGGCATCGCGGAAGGCACCGTGCGGGGCACCGAGCCCGAGGTCGCCGAGGCCGCGGCCGGCAGTGCCAACAGCAGTGCCAACAGCAGTGCCAACAGCAGTGCCAACAGCGGCGGCAACGGCGGCGGCAACGGCGGGCCCTCGCAGCTGGCCAAGGCCACCGGCAAGGCCGGGTTCTTCCTGTTCCTCTACCTCGAGGTGCTCGACGCCGCGTTCTCCTTCGACGGTGTCATCGGCGCGTTCGCCATCACCACCGACCCGATCCTGATCGCGCTGGGCCTGGGCCTGATCGGCGCCATGTTCGTCCGCTCGCTGACGGTCTTCCTGGTCCGCAAGGGCACCCTGCAGGACTACGTCTACCTGGAGCACGGCGCGCACTGGGCGATCGGCGCGTTGGCCGTGATCCTGCTGGTCGGCATCGGGTTCCACGTGAACGAGATCCTCACCGGCCTGATCGGGGTGGCGTTCATCGGCGCGGCGTTCCTGTCCAGCATCGTGCGCAACCGCAGGCTCGCGGCCGAGGGCATCGACACCCACAAGACCGCCGACCAGCTCGCCGCCGAGAAGGCCGAGCACCACCACAGCGTCTGACACGAAAGCGTCCGACACGAACGGCGTCCGACGACGGGCGCCCGACAGGGGGGTACGGATGGGTGTGAACCTGAGCAAGGGTCAGCAGGTCTCGCTGACCAAGCGCGGCGGTGGCGGTCTGACCGTCGTGCGGATGGGGCTGGGCTGGGACGCGGTCAAGAAGCGCGGCCTGTTCGGCGGCACGAAGTCGCAGTCGATCGACCTGGACGCCTCGGCGCTGTTGTTCGACGCCGGCGGCAACCTCGTCGACGCGGTGTGGTTCCGCCAGCTGCGCAGCGGCGACGGGTCGGTGCAGCACACCGGCGACAACCTCACCGGCGACGGCGAGGGCGACGACGAGTCCATCCTCGTCGACCTGACCAGGGTGCCGCAGGCGGTCACCCAGATCGTGTTCACCGTGAACTCGTTCACCGGCCAGGACTTCTCCCAGATCGAGAACGCGTTCTGCCGGCTCGTCGACGAGACGACCAACGACGAGCTGGCCCGCTACGACCTGAGCGGGTCCGGGCGGCACAACGCCCAGATCATGGCCAAGGTCAGCCGCGGCGGGTCGGGCTGGACGATGACCGCGATCGGGGCCATCGCCAGCGGCCGGACCGTGCAGGACCTGGTGCCGGCCGTCGGGCCGCACCTGTAGGTGAAGCGCATGACGTTGCTGGGTGCCGGTGTCGCAGCCGAGGGATTGGCTGCGGCCCGGCTACCCAGATCAACTCGGGTCTGGCCCTAAAGATCGACGGACCCGCATTCGATCAGCCCAACGGCGGTACGCGAGCTTCGTGGTGAGCTGAGAACGGCCACCACGGACTGACCACATCGCAGGAGGGAGCCGTACAGACGTAGCACTGCGCACCACCTCGCGACTGTCTTCGCTGGTGGTTGGACGACGACGAGGCGCCCGTGCAGGGGCGCCCCGTCAGAGTCGTCGGCCATCGGCTCGCTCCGAGCAGGAGGAACAATGATCCCCGACGACCGCGACCATACCCCAACTGATCCCGGCGCCAGCATCAGCCCGACCGATCGGGCGTGGCTACGGAGGATCGTGGAGACCGCACTGACAGGGCCGGCCGAATACTACTGGAGACTGATCGGCCTCATCGTCCTGGCAACGCTCATCTGGATGCTCGTTCACTGAAACTGACCAGCATCCCGAAGGCCCGGCAGCAGCGCTGCCGGGCCTTCGAACGCGCGTCTCAGCTGGGCCGGTGCCTCACAGGTCGAACTCGGACGGCGCGATGCCGACCGCGTTGCAGGCCTCGCGCACGGCCTGCTTCTCGTCGGCGTCGAAGTTGCCGTCGGCGCCGCCGATGATGATCCCGACCTGGATCACCGCGCGGGCGGCGTCCGGCTTGGACTTCAGCTTGCCGATGGTCGCGATCGCCTCGACCTTGCCGAACGCGTAGTCCGACTCCAGCTTGCTGGCGTACCAGTTGAACTTCTCCTGCAACTCGCCGACGTTGAAGACCGACAGCGCGTCGTTGCTGGCGATGAAGCCCGCGGTCTTGGCGCGCTCCTCCGGGTCGATCTTGCCGTCAGCGGCGGCGATCAGCGCGCACATCGCCATGCTGGCGTTGGCGAACTCCTTGGTCTTGAACTTGCCGACCTGCGTCTTGACGTTGCTCGACATGTCGGTGATGCGAGACCTGAGCGTGTCCCACAGAGCCATTGACGTCCTTCCTCGCGGGGTGGTTCACAGCCTGCCAGAAGCCGGGGTGGCGGCGACGGCGGCCACGTGGTCGCGCGCCCGGTCGCGGAGCCAGCCGAGCAGCTCGGCCCCCGCCGCGCCGCCGCGGGCGGCCGTCACGTGCAGGTGCCCGAGCGCGAAGCCGGCGTCGTGCAGCTCGCCGTGCGCCGGCCGCACCGCGATGTCGGCGGCGCGCAGCAGGTCGGCGTCGAGCAGGGAGTCGCCCGCGGCCGCCGAGGCGCTGCCGCCGGTGCGGGCCAGCACCTCGGCGGCCGCGGCCGACTTGGTCAGCGGCCGGGGCACCGCGTAGACCTTGCGGCCCTGCAGCGACACCGCCCAGCCCCGCGGCGCGCACCACGCCGCCAGCTCGGGCACCCAGTCGACCGGCAGCGCGTCGCGGTCGACGACGGCGTAGACGAACAGCCCCGACGCCGTGCGCCGGTTGCGGACGAAGTCCGCGGAGACCGCCGCGACGTGCGCGGCGACCTCCTCCAGCGGCGCGCAGTCCGCAAGGCGCTCGCGCACCGCGTGGGCCCACGCCGGGTCGGGCACGCCGTCGACCAGCAGGTCGCCGCCGTTGCTGGCGACGGCGTAGCGGGAGGGCGGGCCGGGCAGGTGCACCCTGGCCAGCTGCTCGACGGTGCGCGTCGTGGTCGGGACGACCGTCGCGACGGCCAGCAGCTCCTCGAACGCGGTCACCGCGGCCTCGGTCATGAACGACAGCGGCGCACCCCGGTAGACCTCGACGCACAGCAGGCGGGGCGCGGCGTGGTCGGGCACGTCCAGCGCGAGCGCGGCCGCGGAGTAGATCGTGGTGCGGTCCAGGTCGAGGAAGACGACGGGCCCGCTCACCCGGCCGAACCGCCCACCGCGGCGCGCCCGTCGGCGCCGGTCGCCCCCCGCGTGTAGCGGGGGTGGATGAGCCCCACGCAGCTGTAGGGCAGCCCCTCGACCTCCTCCACCGGCACCCCGCGGCGCTGCGCCAGCAGCAGCACGTGGGCCAGGTCGGCCTCCGGCGCGCCCGGGGAGACCAGCACCCGCCACGGCACCCGGCGCAGCAGCACCCGGGTGGTCTCCCCGACCCCGGGCTTGACCAGGTTGGCCTGACCCAGGTCGTAGTCCTCCACCAGGCGCAGCGCCGCGGCCATGCCGGCGTGGTCGGGCTCGCGCTCGCCCGGCTCGGCCGTGTCGGCCCCGGTGACGTCGGCGAAGTGGCCGGTGACGGTGTCGAGGAAGTCGTTGGAGACGTCCGCGCCGGCGAGCTCGGCGTAGAACTTGGCGCCGTGGAACTGCCCGGGGCGCAGGATCGCGGGGTTGAGCACGGTGCGCGAGACCAGCCCGGACACCGTCGAGTTCAGGCAGGCCGAGGGGATGAGCCAGTCCTGGCGGGTGCCGAACGTGCGCACGCAGCGGCCCGGGTCGGCCAGCACGGCCAGGTCGGGGTCGAACCCGCCGCCGTGCGCGGCGAGCGCGGTCGCCAGCTCGCCGGTGATCGCGCCCTTGCCGGTCCAGCCGTCGACGAAGACCACCTTCGCGGGGTCGTGGTGCTCGGCGAGGTAGCGCAGCGCGACCTCGTCGATGCCCCGCCCGCGCACGATGGAGACCGCGTAGTGGGGGAGGTCGAGGCCGTGGCGCGCGGCCGCCCAGCGGCGCAGCAGGACGCCGACCGGCGTGCCCGCCCTGGCCAGCGACACCAGCACCAGCTCGTCGGGCGCGCTGCCGCCGCGCTCGCGCAGCACCAGCTCGGCGACCGTGCCGACCGCGCGGGCCATCCGGGCCGCCGACGCGTCCAGCGCGGACCGGTAGAGGCGCATGTAGTCCGGGTCGGGCTGGTACTCCTGGGGCAGCGACTCGGCGTAGTGCGCCCCGCCGCTCTGCACCGCCTCCTCCCGCTCCTCGACCGGCGCCTCCAGCGCCACCCCGGACAGGTCGGTGAGCAGCCAGGCGACCTCGTCGGGCCGGTAGCTGCCGAACGCCGGACCGCGCAGTGGTCCGGGCAGTGGACCGGGCACCGCGTTCACGGCGTCACCAGCAGGGTCGTGCGGCGGGTGTGCGGGGCCAGCGCCCGCAGCAGGCCCGAGCGCAGCGCCGGGGTGTCGGCCGGCGGGTCGACGACCACGACGATCCGGTCCCACGCCGGTCCGTCCAGCGGCACCCCGTCGGGGCCGCCGGTCGCGATGTTGTAGGCGTAGCGGCGCCCCGGCCCGTCGGCGGGGTCGTCGTGGGCGGCGAACACCAGCCCGCTGCGCAGCGCGTAGTCGGGCTCGTCGACGACGACGGCGGGCGAGCGGGTGCTGGTGGAGAACGCGACGCCGGGCGCGTCCGGACCGGCCGCGTCGGCCAGCGCCTGGGCCAGCCGCAGCGGCAGCTGCATCAGCTCCTCGGTGCCCAGCACGAGCGTGCGCTCCGCCGGGTCGGCGTCCAGCCCGGGCACGGCCACCTCGGTGAGCGCGGCCGCGAACGCGGCGTGGTCGGCGCCGGTGAAGCCGTGCCGCCCGCCGACGGGCAGCCCCGCGGGCCAGCCCAGCGCCCGCACCTCCAGCCGCGGTGGGGTGCCACCGCGGCGCTGCTCGGCGGGCACGCCGCCGCGGGTGGGCAGCTCGGCCCGGCGGTCGATCTCGCTGCGCAGCGCCGCCGCCCGCGCGATCACGTCGGCCGGCAGCTCGACGCGCGCCCTGGCCAGCGAGACGACGTCGAGCCGCGCGCCCAGCGCGGCGACGGCCTCGACCAGGTCGGTGTCGGGTGGGCGGGCGTCGACCAGCGCCGCCAGCACGTAGCGCTCGCGCGGTGCCACGCGGTGCAGCGCGGTGATCGTGTTCAGCGCCGTGCGCCCGGTGCTCAGCTCGTCGTCGACCAGGACCAGCGGCCGCCCGCCCCGCAGGAGCCCGGGGTCGGCCGGCAGCAGGGTGTGCGAGGTGGCGTGCGAGTGCTCCTCGACGAAGCCGCCCGCCGGGACCATCCCGGGCACCTCGCGCCGGGTGGAGTGCAGGTAATCGGCGGTGAGCGCCTCGGCGACGCAGTGCCCGAGCGCGGTGGCCGTCTCGGCGAACCCCAGGACCAGCGCGTCGGTGGGGCCCTCCGGGGCGAGCGGGGCGTGCAGGTCGGCGGCCGCGGCCCGGTCGCCGCGCGCGGCGGCGTGCAGCAGCCCGGTCGGCAGCTCCCGCTGCGGCCGCCCGACCAGCACGTCCGCGACCAGCAGCCCGAGCAGCAGCCCGGCGGCGCGCACCGCCCGCGGGTCGGAGGGGATGTGCTTGCCGAGCACCCGCGACACCAGCAGGTGGGCGCGCAGCGGGTTGCGGCGCAGCGCGACGCCGAGCAGCGCGGTGGCGTCGGCCCCGGACACCGGCTCGAGGCGGACCCCGAGGCGGTCGACGATCGATCCCGTATCCGCGACAGCGATCACCGGGGCAGGCTAGCGGCCAGCAGGTCCACGAACGAGACGTTCTCGGCGGCGACGCCGAACACCCTCGCCCGCAGCATCGTGCGCCGGGCCCACGCCGTGTGCGGGCGGGCCTCGTTCATCTTGTTGCGCAGCCCGGAGGCCCGCACGCCCCCGGCGTGGGAGATGCTCAGCACGTCGGCGGCGTCGCGGTGGTCCTCCGCCGTCACCACCGACAGCGCGTTGACCACGGCCACGTGGCTGGGGTGGATGCAGGTCTTGCCCTGCAGGCCGTTGGCCGCGTCGAGCTGGACCTCGCGGATGAGGCCGTCGATGGCCCGCGAGACCAGCTGCCCGCGCAGCTCCCGCTCGCCGTGGGCGTCGAACGGGCTCTGGCGCAGCAGCGGCTTGAGGATGCGTTCGGCGCCGCCGTAGTACTCCCACACCGGCCCGGTGACGGTGAAGCCGCTGCCGTCGGCCCGGCCGAGCACGTTGACCACGTCGGAGATCAGGCTGCTGATGACCTTCACGTCGTAGATCGACAGGTCGGGGGAGCGGCGCAGGCCGAACAGCGCGCACAGGTCGGTGGCGCCCAGGCGGACCGCCAGGATGCGCCTGCGGTCGCGGTGCAGCAGCGCGCGCAGCCGGGTGAGCTCGTCGACCCGGGTCTCGGCGTAGAGCACCGCCCCGGACTCGATCACCGGCATGGCCAGCAGCTCGGACCCGCTGATCCGGTCGGCGACGTCGAGCGCGTGCAGGTACTCGGTGCCGCTGGCCGCGGTGAACTTCGGCAGCACGAAGCCGGTGAGCACCGCGACGGCGGCGCCGAGGCGCTCGACGACGTGCGGGATCTGGGCGGGCTCGCGCACGCGCACGAACAGCAGCGGCAGGTCCGCGGCGGCGTCCTCGTGCAGCGTCCGCAGCGCGGAGACCAGGTTCTCCACCGCCGCGGGCACCACGTCGTCGGGGATCGAGTCCTCCAGGCACACCGTCACCGAGGTGACCCCGGCGGCGGCCTGCTTGGCGACGTCCTTCGCCAGCGCCGGCCGGTCGGCCGGCATGTACAGCGTGGCCCCGAGGGCCACCGAGAGCAGGTCCGTGCCGCTGGCGCGGTCGAACCGCTCCGGTGGCGCCTCGAAGAGCGAGGCCATGTCGGACGCGCCGAGGTAGCTGAAGTGCCGCACGATCGAGGCCCCTCCCGGGAGGACACCGCCGCCCCGGCGCGTCCGAGTACTTGTCGTACTTGTCAGCCGGTCACTTGCGGCCGGGGGTCCAGTTCATGCCCCAGCCGTATGCCCGGTCAACGTCGGCTTGGCCACCGCGGATGTAGCGCACCTCGCGGCGCACGGTGAGCTCGCCGCCCTGGTTCTCCAGCAGCGCGATGACGCACGTCGGCGCGCCGGTGTCGGCCTCGTCGAGGCGGACCTCGATCTCCGGGCCCTGCGCGGGGTAGAGCGTGACCACGCCGTCGGCGCTGGCCCAGTTCGGCACGCCCTCGTAGATGAAGGCGAACACGAGGATCCGGCGGATCTCGTTGACCCGGGACAGGTCGATGAACATGTTCTCGCCGGCCGCCGCCGACCCCGAGCGGTCGTCGCCGTCGAGCCGGATGATCGGCGCGCCGTGGTAGGGCGCCTGGAACGCGTTGCCCAGTGCCTGCACGACGCCCTTGCTGCCGTCGCTGAACTCCCACAGGCAGGCCAGGTCGAGGTCGATGCCTCCGCCGCCGCCGGTCAGCCGGCCGAACAGGCCCTTCTTCTGCGGCGCGGCACCGGTGCTCCACTGCAGGTTGACCCGCAGTTGGCCGCCGGTGGCGCCGCGCTTGGTCAGCGAGACCGAGGGCGAGGCCTTGGTCAGGGTGACCTTCGACAGGGACACCCCGCCCCCGCCGGCACCGCCCTGCGCGCCGCCGTCCTGCGCGCCGCTGCCGGAGGACGGCCGCTTGCTGTAGTCGATGGCCACCGCCGTGCCCCTCAGACGTTGACGCCGAAGTCGCGGGCGATGCCCGCGAGGCCGGAGGCGTAGCCCTGGCCGACGGCCCGGAACTTCCAGTCGGCGCCGTTGCGGTACAGCTCGCCGAAGACCATGGCGGTCTCGGTGGAGGCGTCCTCGGACAGGTCGTAGCGCGCGATCTCGGCCTCGCCCGCGGCGTTGATCACCCGGATGAAGGCGTTGCGGACCTGGCCGAAGCTCTGCGAGCGGCCGTCGGCGTCGTAGATGCTGACCGGGAAGACGACCTTGTCGACCTCCGGGGGCAGCCCGGCCAGGTTGACCTTGACCTGCTCGTCGTCGCCCTCGCCCTCACCGGTGAGGTTGTCGCCGGTGTGCTCGATGGTGCCGTCGGGGCTGGTGAGGTTGTTGAAGAAGATGAAGTGCTTGTCGGAAAGGACCTTGCCGTCGGTGCCCACGGCGATCGCGGACGCGTCCAGGTCGAAGTCCGTACCGGTCGTCGAACGCACGTCCCAGCCGAGCCCCACGATGACGTTCGTGAGACCGGGGGCCTCCTTCGTGAGGCTGACGTTCCCACCCTTGGTCAGGCTGACGCTCACGTACTGCTCCGAATCTGTAGGTGGGGGGCTCGTTCCCCCCGGGGTCGAGCTGATCCGGGGGCGAGCATATCGGCACCGCCCGGCTTGTCTGTCAAGTCCGATCAGCGCACGGATCCGCCCCCGTTGCACAACGTCTGGTACACCCGCCCCGGTTCCGCACGTGCTAGTGCCCCCCGCCGGAAGTTCACCAACTATCTCGGCGGCCCAGCTTCCCGCTGACCACACCGGGGACCGGCCCGAGTACGCCCGGTACGAGGGCCGGCCCCCGGCGTGCCCAGCAGAGAAACCTGGATCCACCGATATACCCGCCGAACTTCCGGCGGGGGGACACTAAAGGCCGTCCCCGTCCGGGACCGGGAGGGGACTGTCGGGCCCCGGTCCTAGACTCGCCCGCGTGAGCCCCGCCACCCGTACCCGCAAGCCAGCAGCCCCGAAGAAGGCCGCCGTCACGGCGGCCGAGCCCGCGGTCCCCTCCACCGGGCGCCGCCTGCTGCTGCTCGACGGGCACTCGCTGGCCTACCGCGCCTTCTTCGCCCTGCCCGCCGAGAACTTCCGCACCGGCACGGGCCAGACCACCAACGCGGTCTACGGCTTCACCTCGATGCTGATCAACCTGCTGCGCGACGAGGCGCCCACCCACCTCGCGGTGTGCTTCGACGTCTCCCGCAAGACGTTCCGCTCCGAGCGCTACTCCGACTACAAGGCCAACCGCACCTCCACCCCGGACGACTTCCGCGGCCAGGTCGACCTGATCAAGGAGGTGCTGCGGGCGCTGGCGATCCCGGAGTTCTCGGTCGAGAACTACGAGGCCGACGACCTCATCGCCACCCTCACCACCCAGGCCGAGGCCGACGGCTTCCAGGTCCTCATCACCACCGGGGACCGCGACGCGTTCCAGCTGGTCAGCGACAACGTCACGGTGCTGTACCCGAAGCGCGGGGTGTCCGACCTCGGCCGCATCGACCCGGCCGAGGTGATGACCCGCTACGGCCTCACCCCCGCCCAGTACCCCGACTTCGCCGCCCTGCGCGGCGACCCCAGCGACAACCTGCCCAGCATCCCGGGCGTGGGGGAGAAGACGGCGGCCAAGTGGGTCCGCGAGTTCGGCTCCCTCGCCGAGCTCACCGACCGGGTCGACGAGGTCAAGGGCAAGGCGGGCGACGCGCTGCGCGCCAACCTGGCCAACGTCCTGCTCAACCGCCAGCTCACCGAGCTCGTCCGCGACGTCGCGCTCGACGCGCACCCGGCCGAGCTGGCCGTGCGCCCGTGGGACCGCGAGGCGGTGCACCGGCTGTTCGACGAGCTGGAGTTCCGCGTGCTGCGCGAGCGGCTGTTCGCCACCCTGCAGAGCGCCGAACCGGAGGCCGAGGGCGGCATCGAGGTCCAGGGCGCGGCGCTGGCCGCCGGCGGGGTCCGGGCCTGGCTCGACGCGAACGCCCGCGACGGGCGCCGGGTCGGGCTGGCCTTCCACGGCATCACCGGCGGCGCCGCGGGCGCCGACCTGGCCGGCGTCGCGATCGCGGCGGGCGAGCCCACGCTGGAGGCCCGCGCCGCGGGCGCTACCGCCGGTGTGCCCCAGGCCGCCTACCTCGACCTGGCCGTGCTCACCCCGGACGACGAGGCCGCGGTGGGCGAGTGGCTCGCCGACCCCGCGGTGCCCAAGGCCGCCCACGACGCCAAGTCGGCCCTGCACGCGCTGCGCGGGCGCGGCTGGACGCTGGTCGGGCTCACCAGCGACACGGCCCTGGCCGCGTACCTGTCCCGCCCGGGGCAGCGCAGCTTCGACCTGGCCGACCTCGCCCTGCGCCACCTGCGCCGCGAGCTGCGGGTCGACGGCGAGCCCGAGGGCGGCCAGCTCTCGCTGATCGGCGGCGAGGACGGCCTGAGCGGCGAGGACGAGGCCGACGCCGCCCGGGCCAACGCCGCCATGGCGGCCGCGTCGGCGGTGGCCGAGCTGGCCGACGTGCTCGACGGCGAGCTGGCCCAGAAGGGCGGCAGCGAGCTGCTGGCCGGGCTGGAGCTGCCGCTGGAGTACGTGCTGGCCGACCTGGAGGCCGCCGGCATCGCGGTCGACGGCGAGGCGCTCGCGGCGCTGGAGTCGGAGTTCGCCGCCCAGGTCAAGCAGGCCGCGCAGGACGCGTACCGGGTGATCGGCAAGGAGATCAACCTGGGATCCCCGAAGCAGCTGCAGGTCGTGCTGTTCGACGAGCTGCAGATGCCCAAGACCAAGCGCACGAAGACGGGCTACACGACCGACGCCGACGCCCTGCAGACGCTCTTCGAGCAGACCGGCCACGAGTTCCTCTCGCACCTGCTGGTCCACCGCGACGCCACCCGGCTCAAGGTCACCGTCGAGGGCCTGCTGAAGTCCGTCGCCGACGACGGGCGCATCCACACCACCTACAGCCAGACGATCGCGGCCACCGGCCGGCTCAGCTCCACCGAGCCCAACCTGCAGAACGTGCCGATCCGCACGGCCGCGGGGCGGCGCATCCGCGAGACGTTCGTGGTCGGCAGGGCGGCCGACGGCACCGCCTACGCCGAGCTGATGACCGCCGACTACAGCCAGATCGAGATGCGGATCATGGCCCACCTGTCCGGCGACGATGCGCTCATCGAGGCGTTCCGCTCCCGTCACGACTTCCACGCCGAGACGGCCGCGCGGGTGTTCGGCGTCGAGGCCACCCAGGTCAGCCAGGAGCAGCGGGCCAAGATCAAGGCGATGAACTACGGGCTGGCCTACGGGCTGTCCGCGTTCGGCCTGTCCAACCAGCTGCGGATCTCCACCGACGAGGCCAAGGGCCTGATGGACGGCTACTTCGAGGGCTTCGGCGGCGTGCGCGACTACCTGCGCAGCGTGGTCGACGTCGCCCGCAAGGAGGGCTACACGGCCACCATCATGGGCCGGCGCCGCTACCTGCCCGACCTCACCAGCGACAACCGCCAGCGCCGCGAGATGGCCGAGCGGATGGCGCTCAACGCGCCGATCCAGGGCAGCGCGGCCGACATCATCAAGGTCGCGATGCTCAACGTGCACCGCGCCCTGGTGGCCGAGGGGCTGCGCAGCCGGATGCTGCTGCAGGTGCACGACGAGCTGGTCCTGGAGGTCGCCGACGGCGAGCGCGAGGCGGTCGAGGCGCTGGTCCGCCGGGAGATGGCCGGGGCGGCGGAGCTGAGCGTGCCGCTGGAGGTCTCGGTCGGCTACGGCCGCAGCTGGGACGACGCCGCGCACTGATCCGCGGACCGATCCGTGGGGTCCCGATCCGCGGAGTCCCGGTCCGCGCTCTGGTCCAGCACCCGCAGCACGGCCGGGCCCAGGCGCAGGACGCCGTCGTCGAGCGGCTCGCAGCGCACGCCGCCGCGGCCGCGCATCGCCTTCCACGCGCCCGGCCCCAGCTGCACGTCCATCCACCGGCACGGACTGGCCGGGTGGTGGGCGCGGAAGCGCACCGGGCCGTCCCCGGAGTCGAGGCTGAACACGGCACCCGCGGTCCTCGTGCCGTCCGCGGCGCGCCGGATGGCCAGGGCGTCGACGGGGAAGCCGCGCAGGACGATGTTGCGCCGGGTGAGCAACGGGTCGAGGGGGCCGGCGGCGCCGATCTCGGCGGCGACCTCGTCGAGGGCGTCGGCGTCGAGCACGGTGACCGCCGCCCGGCGGTGCGCGGCGTGGCCGCTGAAGCGGTCGCCGATCAGCCCGCGGCCGGCCCGCACGGTCACCGAGGTGCGCCCCGGTGGTTCCGGGTCGGGGCGCGGCCCGTCCTGCGGGCGGCCCTCGTAGGCGTGGATCGGCGCCACCAGCAGCGCGACGATCTGCACGGCGACGGTCTGCACGGCGACGGACTGCCCGGCGACGGTCTGCCCGGCGACGGTCTGCCCAGCGGTGCCCTGGTCCACGGCTTCCGACCGTACGGTGCCCGACTGTCGGGGGGACAGGCCAGGATGGGGCCATGACCGCACCGGTCGTGCCCGCGGTGTTCCACCTGCGGCGGGCGCGGGACCTCATCGACCGGCGCTTCGCCGAGCCGCTCGACCTCGACGCCATGGCCCGCGCGGCCGGCTTCTCCCGCTACCACTTCGCCCGCGCCTTCGCCGCGGCCTACGGCGAGACCCCGGGCCGCTACCTCACCCGCCGGCGCATCGAGCGCGCCCAGGACCTGCTGCGCTCGGGCGAGCTGAGCGTCACCGAGGTCTGCCTGCGGGTGGGCTTCAGCAGCCTCGGCTCGTTCAGCTCCCGGTTCAACGCGCTGGTCGGCACTTCGCCCACCGAGTACCGGCGCGCCCACGCCGGCCGCGCCGCCCCGCCGATCCCGGCCTGCTTCGCGATGGCCTGGGGCCGCCCGCGCCCCGGCCCCGGCTGATCGGTGGGAACCCGGCGGCCGCCCGCGGTGTAGGAACCGTGTCGCGCGGTCGATCGGCCGCGCCCGGCGCCCCTGCGAGGTGGAGATCCCCGAACCGCACGATCCCGACCCGGAGCCGACCGACGCCGGTCTGCTGGCCAGGGTCCGCGGCGGCGAGCGCGACGCGTTCGCCGCGTTGGTGCGCCGGTACGCGGCGGGTGCGCGGCGCACCGCCGTGCTGCTCGGCGCCGGGGAGGAGGCCGACGACGTGGTCCAGGAGGCGTTCGTGAAGGCCTACCGGGCCCTGGGCGGCTTCCGCGAAGGCGCCGACTTCCGGCCGTGGCTGCTGCGGATCGTGGCCAACGAGACGCGCAACGCCCAGCGCGCCCACCGCCGCCGGGTCGCGCGGGAGGGCTCGCCCGCCGCCGTGCCCGACGGGCTGCTGCCCGGGTCGGGCGCGGCCGTCGACCCCGCGGAGCTCGCCGTCTCGGCCGACCGCCTCGCCGCACTCTGGCTGCGGCTGCACGCGCTGCCGGACGACCAGCGCCGGGTGCTGGTCTGCCGGTTCCTGCTCGACCTGGACGAGGCGCAGACCGCGACCGTGCTCGGCGTGGCCCGGGGGACGGTCAAGTCGCGCACCGCCCGCGGGCTGCGCCGGCTGCGGGCCCTGCTGGACGCGGCGGCGCCGCACGGCGACCCGGCGGCCGAGGGGGCCGGCCATGGCTGACCGGCGCCCTCCCGT
>NZ_JAHDTH010000205.1 GCF_018531445.1 Pseudonocardia lacus | reverse complement strand
CCACACCATGATCACGTACAACACTGGACATGACGGCCGGCTCCTTCCGTATGTGGCAACTTCCGCCTCAGGGTGGACGACCCACGCAAGATGCGGAACGCGCCGGCCGTTCCATGCTGACTGACCGTCCGTGCGGGCGGCGCTGATGACGTCCCGGTCACGGAACCCGTCCGTGCCGCGCCTCGCGGCGGCGTCGGGCGCTCGTGCGTGGAAGGATGGCCGGGAGATCACACCCGAGATCAACAGCAACTCCCGCACCACGCACCCCAGGAGGATCGCGGTGGCCACGCCAGGCAGCTCCCACAGGGCGGACGTCCCACCCGTGCTCCCGTCGATCCCGCTCTCGCCCGAGCCGGTTCCCGGCAACGACGAGAAGTCGATCGGCGCGCTGGTGAGCGAGGCGACCAAGCACGTCTCGACGCTGGTGCGCGCCGAGGTGGAGCTGGCCCGCACGGAGATCACCGCCGAGGTGAAGAAGGGCCTGCAGGGCAGCGTCTTCTTCGTCGTCGCGCTGACGGTCGTGCTGTTCAGCCTGTTCTTCCTGTTCTTCTTCCTCGCCGAGCTGCTGGCGCTGTGGGTGGGCCGCCCCGGCGGGTTCGCGATCGTGTTCGGGCTGATGCTGGTGATCGCCGGGCTGGCCGGGTTCATCGGCTACCGGCGGGTCAAGAAGATCCGCGCGCCGGAGCGGACCATCAGCACGCTCAAGGAGTCGGCCGCCGTGCTGTCGCACCGCGGCCGGTCCGACGAGCAGCCCCCGCGCCCCGAGCTCGACCGCACCCACCGCTGACGGGTGCGCCGGCCCGGCCCCGACCCGTCGTCGGTCCGGTGGCCCGGGCCGTGGACGCACCGGGGCGTCTCGGCCAACGGCATCCGCCTGCACGTCGCCGAGTGCGACGGCGGCCGCCCGCTCGTGGTGCTGCTGCACGGGTTCCCGCAGCTGTGGTGGGCGTGGCGGCACCAGCTGCCGGCGCTGGCCGGGCACGGGTACCGCGTCGCGGCCGTCGACCTGCGCGGGTACGGCGACTCCGACAAGCCGCCCCGCGGCTACGACCTGTGGACGCTCGCCGGTGACGTCGCCGGGCTCGTCCGGGCGCTCGGCGAGCCGCGCGCGCACCTGGTCGGGCACGGCTGGGGCGGGCTGATCGGCTGGACGGTCGCCGCGCTGCACCCGCGGCTGGTGCGGTCGTTGACGGTGCTCGGCGCCCCGCACCCGCTCGCCGTGCGGCGGGCGGTGCTGCGCGATCCCCGCGGCCAGGGCCGGGCCACGGCCCGGCACGCGCTGCGGATGCAGGTGCCGCGGCTGCCGGAGCGGGCGCTGGTCGCCGACGACGGCGCGGGCGCCGAGCGCGTCATCCGGGCGTGGGCCGGTCCGGATTGGGCCGGCAGCGACGACTTCGCCGCGGCGGCGCCGCGGTACCGGCAGGCGGCGCGCATCTCGGGCGTGGCGCACTGCTCGGCCGAGTACTACCGCTGGGCGGTCCGGTCGCAGCTGCGGGCCGAGGGGCGCCGGTTCGCGGCCGCCGTGGCGCGTCCGGCGGAGGTGCCGGTGCTGGCGGTGCACGGCGAGCTCGACCCGTGCGCGCCGGTGCGCACGGCAGCGGCCTCCCAGGAGTGGGTGGCCGACAAGCACCGCCTGGACGTGCTCCCGACGATCGGCCACTTCCCGCACGAGGAGGACCCGGTGCGGACCACCCGGCTGATCGCGGACTTCCTGCCGGACTGACCGTCCGGAGCCCGCCCGTTCCGCGGTCCGGCCGGCGGGGGGACGCCGCGGCGCGAGGGCGGCCGGGCGAGGCCACTAAGCTGCTCGCCGTGCGCGTCCTCGTCATCGGGTCCGGAGCCCGGGAGCACGCCATCGTGCTGGCTCTGGCGGCCGATCCGGACGTCACCGCGGTGGCCTGTGCCCCCGGCAACGCCGGTACGTCCGGCGTCGCCGAGCAGCTCGGTGTCGACGTCGGCGACGGCGGGGCCGTCGCCGGTCTCGCGGTGCAGTGGAAGGCCGACCTCGTCGTCATCGGTCCCGAGGTGCCGCTGGTGCTGGGCGTGGCCGACGCGGTCCGCGCGGCCGGCGTCGCCTGCTTCGGGCCGAGCGCGGGAGCCGCCCGCATCGAGGGCTCGAAGAGCTTCGCCAAGGACGTGATGGCCGCGGCCGGCGTGCGCAGCGCCGAGTCCGTCGTCGTCGACAACCCGGCGAACCTCGACTCCGCGCTCAGCCGGTTCTCCCCGCCCTACGTCGTCAAGGACGACGGGCTGGCCGCCGGCAAGGGCGTCGTCGTCAGCCCCGACGTCGACGTGGCCCGCGCGCACGCGATGACCCTGCTCGACGGCGGTCACCCCGTGCTGCTGGAGTCGTACCTGGCCGGGCCGGAGGTGTCGCTGTTCTGCCTGGTCGACGGTGAGACCGTGGTCCCGCTGCTGCCCGCGCAGGACTTCAAGCGCGTCGGCGACGACGACTCCGGGCCCAACACCGGCGGCATGGGCGCCTACGCGCCGCTGCCGTGGACCCCGCCCGACCTCGCCGACGACCTGGTCCGCCGGATCGTCGCGCCGGTGGCCCGCGAGATGGTGGCCCGCGGTACCCCGTTCAGCGGTCTGCTCTACGCCGGCCTCGTGCTGACCGCCACCGGCCCCGCGGTGATCGAGTTCAACTGCCGCTTCGGCGACCCGGAGACGCAGGTCGTGCTGGCGCTGCTGCGCAGCTCGCTCGCCCGCCTGTTGCACGCCACCGCCACCGGCACCCTGGCCGGGCAACCCGCCCCGGAGTGGTCCGACGGCGCCGCGGTCGTCGTCGTGCTGGCCGCCGAGGGCTACCCGGCGACCCCGCGCCTGGGCGACGTCATCGCCGGGGCCGAGCGCGACGGCGTCCTGCACGCCGGGACCCGCCGCCGCGACGACGGCGCCGTGGTGTCCGCGGGCGGGCGCGTGCTGTCGATCGTCGGCACGGGCGACGACCTGGCCGCGGCCCGCGCCGACGCCTACCGCAGGCTCGCCGAGGTGCACCTGGCCGGCTCGCACCACCGCACCGACATCGCGCTGCGCGCCGAGCGGGGCGAGGTCTCGATCCCGCAGATCCCCGTCCCCGACGACGTCGAGTGGCTGCGCAGCAGCACCAGCACCGACGAGGACGAGGGCTCGGTCGAGGTGGCCCTGCTGCCCGACGGCGGCGTGGCCCTGCGCGACGGCAGCAACCCCGACGGCCAGGTGCACGTCTACACGGCGGCCGAGTGGGACGCGTTCGTGAAGGGCGTGCACGCCGGGGAGTTCGACCGCCCCTGACGGCGGCCCGCTCAGCGGCGGGAGCTACGCCAGCAGCGCCCGGTCCAGCACCTCGACCACGAACTCCTCCCAGCGCTTCTTCTTCGCCGACGAGATCGCGGCGGTGGGGCGGTGGGCGCCCGCGCAGCTGGCCGCGCTGGTCGCACCCACCGGCTGATCACCCGCGCGCGGTGCCCCACGGGTTGTCGATCACGTACCGCCAGCCGCCGTCCGGGCCGCGGCGGGCCACGTCGGTGGCCGTACCGGCGACGCGGACGGGCCCACCGTCACCTCCCGTGCCCTCGACCACCCAGTCCACGACGAGCAGCGCGATGTCGTCGGCCACGTAGACGTGGCGCGGGCGCACCTCGATCGGCACGCCGAGGGCCTGTAGCGCGCCGTTGGCCGCCGCCCGCTCCGGCCCGGTCACCGCGATCCCCGGGCGGGCTACCAGCACCCCGCCCGGTTCGTAGAGGCGCTCGACGGCGGCCGGGTCGCCGGTGTTGAAGGCGGCCGCGAACACCGCGGGGTGGCGGGCGGGGTCGGAGGTGGGTGCGATGCTGGTCGCGTGGCCGGTCATCTCGTCCATGCGCCCAGCGAAGCCGTCGCCCGTGCGGCTCACCAAACGGGAAGCGGCGGCCGGGACCGCGAACTCGTGCCCGACGACACCGGCGCCACCGCACGCCCCGAGCCCGACTGCCCGGTCGAGATCGCCCTCGACGCCGTCGGCGGCCGCTGGACCACCCTGCTGCTGCGCGACCTCATGCACGGCCCGCTCTCCTTCGGCGAGCTGCGCGCGGGGCTGCCCGCCATCAGCGACAAGGTGCTCGCCGAGAGGCTGGCCGGGCTGCGCGCGCGGGGCCTGGTCGAGCGGCGCGTGCAGCGCGGCTTCCCCACCCGCGGCAGCTACCGGCTCACCCCGGCGGGCGAGTCGCTGCGCCCCCTGCTCGTCGAGCTCTATCGGGCGGGCGAGCGGCTCCGGGCCCACCGGGCGCCCGGCCCCGCCTGACGGACGGGCCACCGGCGCCCCCGCGTATCTAGGCTCGGGGGGTGACGACGCACCCCACCCTGTCCGGCGCGGCCGCCCGGGCGATGATCCCGCCGTTCCACGTGATGGACGTGTGGGCCGCCGCCGGCGAGCGCCAGCGCACCCACGGCGACCTGGTCAACCTGTCCGCCGGCCAGCCGTCCACCCCGGCCCCGCTCGCGGTGCGCGAGGCCGCCGCGGCCGCGCTCGCCGACCAGGTCCTCGGCTACACCGTCGCGCTGGGCGTCCCGGAGTTGCGGGCCGCCATCGCCGGCCACTACGCCCGCACCTACGACGTCGACGTGCCGGACGGGCAGGTCGTGGTGACCACCGGCTCGTCCGGCGGGTTCCTGCTGGCCTTCCTGGCCGCGTTCGACGCCGGCGACCGGGTGGCGATGGCCCGCCCCGGCTACCCCTGCTACCGCAACATCCTCTCCGCGCTGGGCTGCGAGGTCGTCGAGCTGCCGTGCGGGCCGCAGACCCGCTACCAGCCGACCGTGCGGATGCTGGAGGAGCTGGACGAGCCGGTGCGCGGGCTGGTGGTCGCCAGCCCGGCCAACCCGACCGGCACCGTGCTCGACCCGGCCGAGCTGGCCGCGCTCGCCGAGTACTGCGAACACACCGGCATCCAGCTGATCAGCGACGAGATCTACCACGGCATCTCCTACGGCGGCGGACCCGCGACGTCGACGGCGTGGAGCACGTCGCGCGAGGCGATCGTGGTCAACTCGTTCAGCAAGTACTTCTCGATGACCGGCTGGCGGCTGGGCTGGCTGCTGGTGCCGCCGCGGCTGCTGCGCGCCGTCGACTGCCTGGCCGGCAACTTCACGGTCTGCCCGCCCGCGCTGCCCCAGCTGGCCGCGCTCGGGGCGTTCGACCCGCGCTCCTACGCCGAGGCCGACGGGCACGTCACCCGCTACGCCACCAACCGGGCCCTGCTTCTGGAGGGGCTGCCGCGGCTCGGCATCGAGACCCTGGCCCCGGCCGACGGCGCGTTCTACGTCTACGCCGACGTGTCGCACCTCACGCGCGACTCGATGGACCTCACCTACCGGCTGCTCGCCGACACCGGGCTGGCCCTCGCCCCGGGCGCCGACTTCGACCCCGTCGACGGCGGGCGCTGGGTGCGGTTGTCCTTCGCCGGGGCCACCGCCGACGTCGAGGAGGCGCTGCGCAGGCTGTCCGGGTGGCTCCCGGGCTGAGCGATCAGCACCTACAGTCGCCGGTCATGGTCACGGTGTCCGACGACGAGCCGCGGATCGCGGCCTGGGACCGCCGCGTCGACTGGTGGCTGACCGGGCTCGCGGCCGTCTTCCTGGCCGCGTACGCCTGGCAGATCCTCGACGAGGGGCTCGGTCCGGGCGGCGAGGCGGCGCTGGAGGCGGTCATGACGGTCGCCTGGGTGATCTTCGGCGTCGACTACCTGGTGCGGCTCGCGCTGGCCGACAACCGGTGGCGCTACGTCCGCCGGCACCTGCTGGAGCTGCTGGTCCTGCTGCTGCCGATGTTCCGCCCGCTGCGCGCACTGCGGGTGTTCACCGCGATCGGCGTGCTGAACCGGCAGCTGCGCGACGACGCCCGCGGCCGGGTCGCGGTCTACGTCGCCGGAGCGGTCGTGCTGCTCGGTTTCGTGGCCTCGCTGGCCGTGCTCGACGCCGAGCGCGACGCGCCGGACGCCACGCTGACCACGTTCGGCGAGGCCGTGTGGTGGACCATCACCACGATCTCCACCGTCGGCTACGGCGACCGCTACCCGGTCACCAGCGAGGGCCGGGCCGTGGCGGCGGCGCTGATGGTCGCCGGGATCGCCCTGCTCGGCGTGGTGACGGCCTCGATCGCCAGCTGGTTCGTGGAGAACCTCAGCCGGGCCAACCGGGAGGTCGAGCGGACCGTGGCCGCGGAGGCCGGGCGCGCCGAGGCGCAGCTGGCCGAGGTGCTCGACGAGCTGCGCCGCGTCAGAACCCGGCTGGACGAGCTGGAGCGCGACCGGCGTCCCTCCTGAACCGGGCCCGCGGCTCGGGGACGCCGTTGGCCGACTCCACCGGGCCGATGCGCTCCAGCGCGGCGGAGATGTCGGCGTCGGTCAGGTCGGCGTGGGTGACGAAGCGGACCTGCCCGGACATCGGCGTGGCCCGCACCCCGGCGTGCTCCAGCCGGTAGAGCGTGCCGGGGAGGTCGGCCACCGAGACGAGCACGATGTTCGTCTCCGGCACGCCCACCTGCCAGCCCCGCTCGCGCAGCCCCGCGGCCAGCGTGCGGGCGCGCTCGTGGTCCTCGGCGAGGCGGTCGACCCGGTCGAGCGCGAGCAGCCCGGCCGCGGCCAGCACGCCGCCCTGGCGCACCCCGCCGCCGAGCATCTTGCGCAGCCGCCGGGCCTCCTCGACGAACTCCTCCGACCCGGCGACCACCGACCCCACCGGCGCGCCCAGGCCCTTGCTCAGGCACACCTGGACCGTGTCGGCGCCGACGGTCAGCGTGCGCGGCGGCACCCCCAGCGCGACCGCGGCGTGCCACAGCCGGGCGCCGTCGAGGTGGATCTTCAACCGGGCCGCGCGGGCCGCCGCGGCCAGCGAGGCGTGCTCGTCCGGGGCGGTGACGGTGCCGCCCGCGGCGTTGTGGGTGTTCTCCAGGCACAGCAGCGTGGTGCGCAGCGTGAAGTACGGCCCGGGCGCGCCCGCCGCCCGCCGGATCGCCGCCGGCGAGACCTTGCCCGGGCCGGCGTCGTGGTCGAGGGGGCGGGGCATGCCGCCGGCCAGCCACGCGGCCGTGCCCAGCTCGGCGTCCAGCACGTGCGCGCCGGCCGGGGCCAGGAACGCGTCGCCCCGGTCGAGGTGGTGCATCAGCGCGATGATGTTGCCCATCGTGCCGCTCGGGGTCCACAGCGCGTCCCCGGTGCCGAGCATCGTCGCGACGCGCTCCTCGAGCCTGCGCATCGTCGGGTCGTGGTCGAGGACGTCGTCGCCCACCTCGGCGGCCGCCATGGCGGCACGCATCTGCTTGGTCGGCTGGGTCACGGTGTCCGAACGGAGGTCGATCGGGGCGTCACCCGTCGACCCTCGCCGGGAGCGGGAGGTGGGTCGCACGACACCTGATTCAACCAGCAGGCGTCGGCGCGGTCTCCCCTGGGTCACGGGACGGTCACGACGTTGGCCCGATCGAGGGAATCCCACCGGGCGGTACAACCGCGGGAGCGGGACCGTACGTCCTGTGCGTGCGAGGGGGAGGGAGGACGACCAGTGGGCGGCGAGCCCGACGGCGGTGGGTCCGGCGCTGCGTCCGAGATCTCCTTCGAGGAGTTCTTCCGCACGCGCCGCGATACGCTGCGCCGTACGGCCTACCTGCTGTGCGGCGACTGGCACCGCGCGGACGACCACGTCCAGGCGGCGTTCGTGTCGCTGCACCGGCACTGGCGCCGGATCCGGGACAAGGCCGCCCTGGACGCCTGGATGCGGCGCACGCTCGTGCGGGCCGTGGTGGACGAGTCGCGCAGGCCGTGGCGGCGTGAGCGGGCCACCGCCGAACCCGACGACCGGCGCGCCGTGCCCGGCGCCGCCGACGCCGTCGCCACCCGGCACGTGCTCGTCGGCGGGCTGCGGTCGGTGCCGCCCCGGCAGCGGGCGGTGCTGGTGCTGCGGTTCCTCGAAGGACTCGACGTGCCGGCCACGGCGGTCGCGCTGAGCTGCTCGGAGGGCACGGTCAAGAGCCAGACCTCCGCCGGGCTGGCCGCGCTGCGCACCGCGCTCGGCGACGCGCTCGACGACCTGCGACCGGCCGGATGAGGGGAGGGAGGACACGATGACCGACGACGAGCGCCTGGCCGCGCTGTTCCGCGCCGCCGCGTCCGACGCCGACGCGCCCCCGCCCGGCTTCGGCCACGACGACGTGCTGGCCGCGTCCCGGCGGATCACCGCCCGGCGCCGCTCGGCCGCGGTGGGCGCGGCGGCCGTCATCGCGTTCGCCGGCGTCGGCGCCGCGATCGTGCTGCCCGGCTCGACCGGCGAGACGGCCTCCTCCGCCGCGTCCGCCCCCGAGGCCGCGCGCGACGCGGCGGGCGGCGAGGCCGAGCTGTCCTCGCCTTACGCCGCCAACTCCGACGACGCCGGTTCCGGCTCCGGCGAATCCGGCCAGGTGGCGGCACCCGCACCGCCCGCCGCCGCCCCCGGCGGATCACCGCTCGGGCCGGGCGAGGGCGCCTGCGCCGACCGCCACGACCCCGACCTGCGCGCCCTGCTCCTGGAGGTCCTGCCCGAGGCGGCCGCCGCCGCGCCCGCGCCGTCGACCGACGTCTGCCTGCCGGGGACGCACCGCTACCTCGCCCTGGAAGCGGCCGACGGCGCCGCCCGCGGCGTGCTCACCGTCTCCTACCTGCCGCCGGGCACCGTTGCGGAGGTGGCGCCGGGGGCGCTCGTCGCGCCCACGGCGTCCGGCGGCACCCTGCTGGTCGGCTCCACCGCCGACGGCCCCGGCGCGGCCCCCTTCGCCGACCGGCTGCAGACCGTCCTGGACCACCTCGCGCCCCGCCTGTGACCGGCGGGGAAACTCTCCGCGTGTCGACGAGCAAGGGGGAACGGCGCCGCCAGCAGCTGGTGGCCGCGGCCGCCGCGCTGCTGCGCGCCGGCGGGTTCGACGCCGTCCGGCACCGGGCGGTCGCCGAGCGCGCGGGCCTGCCGCTCGCCTCCACCACCTACTACTTCGCCTCCCTCGACGACTTGGTCACCGCGGCCGCCGAGCGCACGAGCCGTGACGAGCTCGACGAGGGCCGCGCCCAGCTCGCCCAGCTCGCCGAGACCCGCGCCGCCCGCCCCGAGCTGGTGGAGCTCGTCCTGGACCAGCTGCTCGGCCCCGAGTCGCGCACCGGCGGCCTCGACGCGGTCCTGCTGCGCTACGAGCGCCTGGTCGGCGCGGGCCGCCGCCCCTACCTCGCGCCCCTGATGCGCGAGCTGCGCGCCGAGCTCGACGCCCTGCTCGCCGAGATCCTCCGCCGCTCCGGCCACCCCATGCCCCCGGAGGCCATCCGCGACCTGGTCTCCCTCGTCGACGGCGCCGTCATCAGCGCCCTCATCGAAGCCGACCCCGACCCCCGCACCGCCGCCCGCGACGCCCTCCTCCGCCTCCTCTGACGTCGCAGGGTTCGCCTACCCGGCGCAGAGCCCCGGGAACCTGCGCCGGGTAGGCAAACCCTGCGAGGTGGGTCGAGTTGTTCGGTTCCGGCCCGCGGGGTGGGGGTCGCTGGGCAGGGTGGGCCCGTGGAAGCGATGGGGGATGGGCTGTACCTGCGGGCCGAGATGATGGCCGACGGGATCACCGAACGCGAGCTGCGCGCCCTGTGCCGGACGGGGGCGCTTGACCCGGTCCGGCCGGGGGCCTACGTGGCCGCCGACCCCACCCGCACCGACGCCGATCCGGTGCTCCGCCACTGGTACGCGGTGCAGGCCGCGGTGCGCCGGCTGGGGCCGGCGACGGTGGTCAGCCACACCTCGGCCGCCGTGCTGCACGGGTTGCCCCTCTGGTTCCCGCCGGGCTCGGCGCACGACGCCGTCCGGGTCCAAGCGACCCGCGACCGCCGATCCGGCGCCCGCCGCAGCGCGCACGTCGACCTGCACGCCGCCGCGTTGCAGCCCGACGAGGTCGTGGCGGTCGACGGCGTGCTCGTGACCTCGGTCGCCCGCACCGTGGCCGACATCGCCCGGACGCTCCCGTTCGAGGCCGCGCTGGTGCCGGCCGACGCGGCGCTGCACCGGCACCTCGTCACCCCCGCCGACCTGGCCGAAGCGCTGGACCGCGGCGGGCGCCGGAAGGGCAACTCCACGGCCCGCCGGGTGATCGGGTTCGCCGATGGGCGGGCGGAGAGTCCGGGGGAGTCGCTCAGTCGCCTCGCCATCCGGTCGGCGCGGCTGCCCGAGCCGACCCTCCAGCACGTCGTCCGCACGCGGGACGGTCGGTCCTGGCGGGTGGACTTCTGGTGGCGGTCCGGGGTCGTGGGGGAGTTCGACGGCCGGGTGAAGTACGGCCGGCTGCTGAAGCCGGGCGAGGACCCGGGCGACGCGGTCTTCGCCGAGAAGCTGCGGGAGGACGCGCTGCGGGCCGAGGGTCTGCGCGTGGTCCGCTGGACTTGGCGCGACCTCGCGGACTTCGCTCCCGTGGCGGCCCGCATCCGCAGCGCCCTCACCCCCTCCTGACGTGGGCGGATTAGGGTTGGTGCGTGATTCCGAACGTGCTGGCGGGGCGGTATGCGAGTGCGGAGCTCGTGGAGCTCTGGTCGCCGGAGCGGAAGGTCGTGCTGGAGCGGCGGCTGTGGATCGCGGTGCTGCGGGCGCAGCGGGAGTTGGGTGTCGAGGTGCCCGACGGGGTCGTGGAGGACTACGAGCGGGTCGTCGAGCAGGTCGACCTGGCCTCGATCGCGGCGCGGGAGCGGGTCACCCGCCACGACGTGAAGGCGCGGATCGAGGAGTTCTGCGCGCTGGCCGGGCACGAGCACGTGCACAAGGGGATGACCAGCCGCGACCTGACCGAGAACGTCGAGCAGCTGCAGATCCGGCTGTCGCTGGAGCACGTGCGGGACCGGTCGCTGGCGGTGCTGGCGCGGTTGGCGCGGCGGGCGGCCGAGCACGCGGAGCTGGTGATGGCGGGGCGCAGCCACAACGTGGCTGCGCAGGCCACGACGCTGGGCAAGCGGTTCGCCAGCGCGGCCGACGAGATGCTGGTGGCGCACGCGCGGCTGGAGGAGCTTCGGGCGCGCTACCCGCTGCGCGGGATCAAGGGGCCGATGGGCACCGCGCAGGACATGCTCGACCTGCTGGGCGAGCCGGCGAAGCTGGCCGAGCTGGAGCGGCGGGTGGCCGGGCACCTCGGCTTCGACGCCGCGCTGACCAGCGTCGGGCAGGTCTACCCGCGTTCCCTGGACTACGACGTGCTGACCGCGCTGGTGCAGCTCGCCGCCGGCCCCTCCTCGCTGGCCACGACGATCCGGTTGATGGCCGGGTTCGAGCTGGCCACCGAGGGGTTCCGGCCGGGGCAGGTCGGGTCGTCGGCGATGCCGCACAAGATGAACAGCCGCTCCACGGAGCGGATCAACGGGATGATGGTGCTGCTGCGCGGCTACGCCGGGATGGTCGGTGAGCTGGCCGGCGCGCAGTGGAACGAGGGCGACGTGTCCGACTCGGTGGTCCGCCGGGTCGCGCTGCCCGACGCGTTCTTCGCCCTGGACGGGCTGTTCGAGACGGCCCTGACGGTGCTCGACGAGTTCGGCGCCTACCCGGCGGTGGTGGCCCGCGAGCTCGACCGCTACCTGCCGTTCCTGGCCACCACCGCGGTGCTGATGGCGGCCGTGCGGGCCGGCGTGGGCCGGGAGACGGCGCACGAGGTCATCAAGGAGCACGCGGTGGGCGTGGCGCTGGCGATGCGGGAGAAGGGCCAGGCCGACAACGACCTGCTGGCCCGGTTGGCCGGCGACGAGCGGCTCGCGCTCCCACCGGGCACCCTCGACGGCCTGCTGGCCGACCCGCTGGGCTTCACCGGGGCGGCGACCACCCAGGTGGCCGACGTCGTCGCCCGCGTCGACGCGCTGGTGGCGGCGAACCCGCGGGCCGCCTCCTACACCCCGGGGTCGATCCTGTGAAGCTGCTGCACTCGGGCAAGGTCCGCGACGTCTACGCCGACGGCGACGACCTGCTGCTGGTCGCCTCGGACCGCATCTCCATCTACGACGTCGTGCTGCCCACGCCGATCCCGGACAAGGGCGCGCTGCTCACCCGGCTGTCGCTGTGGTGGTTCGAGCGCCTCGCCGACGTCGTGCCCAACCACGTCGTGTCCGCCACCGACGTCCCCGACGAGTTCGCCGGCCGGGCGATCCGCTGCCGGCGGCTGGAGATGCTGCCGGTCGAGTGCATCGCCCGCGGCTACCTGGCCGGGATGGGCCTGCAGGAGTACCGCCGGCACTCGACGGTGTCGGGGATCGACCTGCCGCCCGGCCTGGTGGAGGGCTCCCGGCTGCCGGAGCCGATCTTCACCCCGACGACCAAGGCGCCCGTCGGCGAGCACGACGAGTTCATGACGTTCGACGACGTGATCGCGCTGGTCGGCGAGGAGACCGCCGAGCGGCTGCGCGAGCTGACGCTGGCCGTCTACTCGCGCGGTGCCCAGATCGCCGCCGGCGGCGGCATCCTGGTCGCGGACACCAAGCTGGAGTTCGGCACCGACGCCGAGGGCCGCATCGTGCTGGCCGACGAGGTGCTCACCTCGGACTCGTCGCGCTTCTGGCCGGCCGACGACTGGGAGCCGGGTCGCCCGCAGCACGCCTACGACAAGCAGTTCGTGCGGGAGTGGTCGGGCGGGCTGGACTGGGACCGCACCGCACCGGGGCCGGAGGTGCCGGCGGAGGTCGTCGCGGCCACCCGGGCCCGCTACGTGGAGGCGTACGAGCGCATCACCGGTCGCGAGTGGGCGGCGGCTTCGTAGCCCCGCCGCCCACTCCCGACCCCTCCGGGCGGCCCAGGCGCGCTGCGGGGCCCACGACGCCCCGCGACGCACCTGTCCGGGCCGCCCTTCCCCGCGGTGGTGCCGACCGCGGGAGCACCTGCGGACGGCGCACAACCGGTCGCGGTCCGTGCCGAAATGATCGAGTGCCCGGTCGTGACGCGGCACCGTCGACCGGTGGGGCGCCGCCTCCACCGACCGGTGGAGACAACGGCCGTGGGCTGCGGCAGGCTGTCCCCGTGGACCGCCACGTCTGGGAGGAGATGGACTGGGGGTGGCACGCGTTCGCGGCGCTCTTCGCCGCGGCGGCCGCGGTGCTGCTGGTCCTGGACGGGCAGTGGGTCGCGCTGGGCCTGCTGGCGGCGTTGGCGCTCTGGTACGCGCTGACCGGGGCGCGCGCCCTGCACCGGTCCCGTTCGACGCGGCTGGGGGCCGCCTACGCGGTGGTCGCGACGGCGCTGGTGCTGGCCATGTTCGCGCTGACCCCGATCGGCGCGGTGCTGTTCTTCCTGCTCTTCCCGCACTACTGGCGGTTGCTGCCGGTCAAGCGGGCGCTGCTGGTCACGGTGGTGGCGATCGCCGGGATCGGGGCGGTGCGGATGGTGCCCGCGGCGATGGGCACCGGCGAGGTCCCGCTGGTGGTCGCCTGGCTGGCCGGGATGCTGGTGGCGTCGCTGTTCCTGGGATTGTGGATCTCGCGCATCGTCGACCAGAGCTTCCAGCGCGCCGCGCTGCTGGAGGAGTTGGAGCACACCCGGGCCGAGCTGGCCGCGGCCAGCCGCGACCTGGGCGCGCTGGCCGAGCGGGAGCGGCTGGCCCGGGAGATCCACGACACCCTGGCCCAGGGGTTCAGCAGCATCTCGATGCTGGCCCAGGGCATGGACCCGGACGACCCGAAGGTCGCGCTGGTCGAGCGGACCGCGCGGGAGAACCTGGCCGAGGCCAGGGCGCTGGTGGCCGCGCTGGCGTCCCCGCAGCTGGACGCGGCGACGCTGCCGGCCGCGCTGAACCGGCTGGTCGAGCGGGTCGGCGACGAGCTGGGCATCGAGGCGCGGATGCGCGTCGAGGGCGCGGAGCGGGCCCTGCCGCCGGGGCACGACATCGTCCTGATGCGGGTGGGGCAGGAGGCGGTGGCCAACGTGCGCAAGCACGCCGGGGCCTCGCGGCTCGACCTCGAACTGATCTTCGACCCGGCGGCGACGGTGATGCGCATCAGCGACGACGGGCGCGGCTTCGACGCGACGGCGGAGCGCCGGTCGGGATTCGGCCTGGCCGGGATGCGCCAGCGGGTCCGCGAGATCGGCGGGGCGCTGGAGATGAGCTCGGCGCCCGGGCGGGGCACGTCCGTCGAGGTGCGGCTCGGGTGATCCGGGTGATGCTGGTCGACGACCACCCGGTCGTGCGGGAGGGGCTGCGCAGCCTGCTCGACGCCGAGCCGGACATCGAGGTCGTGGGGGAGTGCGGCGACGCGACGGCGGCGGCCGCCACGGCCGTCGCCACCCGCCCCGACCTGGTGCTGATGGACCTGCGGATGCCCGGCCGCGACGGCGTCGCGGCCACCGCCGACGTGCTGGCCGCCTACCCGACCCGGGTCGTCGTCCTGACCACCTTCGACCACGACGGCGACGTCCTGCGCGCGGTGGAGGCGGGCGCGAGCGGCTACCTGCTGAAGGACACCCCGCGCGCGGGCCTGGTCGAGGCGGTGCGGGCGGCGGCCCGCGGGGAGACGGTGCTGGCCCCGGCGGCGGCGGCCACCCTGGCCGGTGCGCTGCGCCGCCCGGCGCCGCCCGCGCTGACCCCGCGCGAGCGAGACGTGCTGCGCGGGGTGGCGCGCGGGCTGTCCAACCCGCAGATCGCCCGCGAGCTGGGCATCGGGGACGCCACGGTGAAGAGCCACCTGCTGCGGGTGTTCGAGAAGCTGCAGGTGACCGACCGCACCGCCGCCGTCACCGCGGCGATCGCCCGCGGCATCCTGCCGACGCCCCGGTTGTGAGGGCAACGCTGTCCGGCCGCTCACGACGGCGTTCCCGGCTGTTCACGCCGGCCTGCGTTGATGTCGGGCATGGCCCAGCTGCTGGTGTCCCTGTCCGGCCTGACCGACGGCCTCACCGCCTGTGCGGAGGGCTTCGCCGACGCGCTCGACCACCGCGGCGTGCCGCTGACCCTGCTGGTGCGCCCGTGCGGCCCCGACGGCCCGCTGCGGCCCGAGGGGGTTGCGGGGTGGCTGCGCGGGCGTCGGGACGGCGGTGACGCGCTGGTGCTGCACGGCTTCGACCACACCGCCGACCCGACGGCCGCCCGCCGCCCTGTCGCCTTGGGCAGGCGCGCCGAGTTCGCCGCGCTGCCCCGGCACGAGGCCGGGCTGCGGCTCACCGCGGCCCGTCGGGTGCTGACGGCCGTCGACCTGCGCACCGACGCGTTCGCCGCGCCGCGCTGGCTGGCCTCGCCGGGCACCGTGGCCGCGTTGACCGAGCAGGGCTTCGCCGTGCTGGCCGACGGCGCCGGCGTGCGCAGGCTGGACGGCGCCGCGCCGCCGG
>NZ_JAHDTH010000204.1 GCF_018531445.1 Pseudonocardia lacus | reverse complement strand
CCCGACGATCTGGCGTCCCTCGTATGCTCCGCTCACAGGGGCCTCCTCGAATCGATGGCGTGCACACCTCGAGCATGAGCCGAGGGTCACGAGGAGCGGAGGCCCCGCTCCTTCATCGCATCAGGCCGCGTGAGCGGCACACTCCACCCCAGCCCTTCCCTCCATGGGGGGAGAGCGGCGAGCCTGCACCCACCGTCGATCAGGTCGTGGTGGGCGGTGCGGTCTCCTCCGCGGTCTCCGACGTGGGCCCAGCCGTCTGCCGGGTCGCGCCCAACGCGGTCGTCGGCCCCACCGTGTCCGGCAGCTCGGTGATCTGCGGGGGCGGCGCGGTCGTGGCCGGCGGAGGCTCGGTGGCCGGCGGGGACTCGGTGGCCGGCGGGGACTCGGTGGCCGGCGGGGACTCGGTGGCCGGCGGGGACTCGGTGGCCGGCGGGGACTCGGTGGCCGTGGCGTCCGCGATGGTCGTCGGCGCGCCGACGGTCGGCGTCGTGGTTGCCGGGCTGGTGGGCTTCGTCGTCGGCGCCGACGGGGCGCTCGCCGGAGGCGCGGTGGTCGTGCCGGGCACCACGTTGAGCGCGTAGCTCGCGACCACGAACCGGGCCACGTTCTCCGAGGCCGGTACGTCCTGATCCCCGGTCGACGCCGTCGGTCGGTTGAGCACCTCGGTGACCTCGCCGTCCTCGTCGCGCTCCACGATGACGAACTCTCGCACGGGCTCCGCGGCCGAGGCGATCTCGGTCACCGACTGCGCGTCGAAGCCATCCCACCGCGGGCCCTCGTAGCGCACTGCCACCCGCTGGACCGGGAGCTGCAGGGGGTTGCCACAGTAGCAGCGGACTCGGGGGACGCCCACGGCGTCCACCAGCACGGCGGTGCCGGCCTGCAGTACGGACTGGAACGGCGTGGCGACGCCGCTGTCGAAGCCGTAGTTGGTAACCGCCGTGTCGGTCTGCAGGGTCACCGGGGTCAGCGAGCCGAAGAGCGCGTCGAGCTGGCCCGGTTCGATGAGCAGGGCACCGGCCCAGGCCGCCGCCCGGTCCGGGTTCGCGTCCAGGAAGGCGCGCATGGCGGCGACGTCGCATGCGTTGGTCTCGGTGCCGCCGTAGAGGCCGGGGGTGTCGCCGGACACCACGTGGCCCTCGGTGTGCAGCGCGGGGCGCGGCGCGGCGGGTGCACCGGCGTTCGGGATGAACGCGGGCAGCGCCCCGGGCGAGCCGGCCCCCTCCAGCTGCACCGGCTGCGCGTCGGCGCTGGTGCGGGTGCTCAGCCAGGTGATCACCGAGGAGGCCAGCACCAGCACCAGCACCATGCCGATCATGGCAGCGGGCCGCAGGCCCGACGCCGGACCACGCCGGAACAGTCGATCGATCACCGCGCCACCTCCGGTGCGCTCGGCGGGTGCCCGGCGCCGCCACCACCGGTGCCCGTCATCAGCTGTCCAGCGCCGAGCGCAGGCCGGCGGCGTCGAGGAACGTCGCCGTGCCGCAGAGCGCGAGGGTCGCGTCCTCGTTCGGGCCGTCGAGGACCATCGTCACGGGGAAGTCCCGGTACTCCCACGCGCAGGTGAAGCGGGTGCCGGTCCCGGTGGGCCGGGTCCCCTTCACCTGGCTCCCCAGTGCCGCGGCGCCCTGCGAGAGCTCGAACTCGTCCACCGTGGGCATCTGCATCTGCCCGGCCAGTGGCTCCACGATCGAGCCCGACGCGCGCCAGAACACCAAGTAGGTCGTCGTGCTGGTACGGCACTCCGCCGCGTAGCGGTCGGGGCCGTACAAGGAGTCGCGGACCGTGCAGCCGGCATCGGGGAGCATCGGCCACGCCGCGTGGGACCTCGCGAGGATCCGCTCCCGGCAGTCCACGCCGTCCGCGGTCGGGCAGGCGGCCAGCGTCGGATCGGGCCCCTGGGACGCCGTGGAGGGGACCGGGTTCGTGATGGTGGGCGACGGGCACTCCGATCCCGCCGCTGCGACGGCGCACCCGTTCCCGCCGGGGGTCAGGATGCCGACTAGCGCACCCGCCGCCAGCATCGCCGCGACCGCGGTGCGGGCCGCCAGGCGCAGCACCCGGGCGCGGTCCGGCGGCGGGGGTGGGGGCGGCGTTGGCGTCCGGAGCTCCAGCGCGTGCAGCGCCGCGCCGTCGGCCACGGCCGTGCTCGGGTCGCCACCGGTGATCGGCGGCCGGCTGGTGTGCTGCTGGACCAGGGTCCCTAGCAGCGGGATGCGCGAGGACCCGCCGACGAGGTAGACCCCGGCCAACGGGGGCCCGCCCGGCGGCGCGTCCGCCAGCGCGTCCGTCGCCAGGACGACGGCGTCGGCGAGCCCGGGCTCGTTCCCCGCCCCGCCCCGGATCAGCTCCTCCAGCTGGTCGCGGCTGATCTGCACCGGGGTGTCCGCGGGCAGCTCGGGAGGCGCCTTGGGCAGGCTCGACGGGACGGTGCTCTGCCGGGAGAGCTGCTCCTTGACCAGGCGGGCCGTCCGGCGGATGTCGACCGCGCGCTCCCGGTCGTCGATGTTCGACGACTCGGCAAGCCGGTCGTAGAGCCCCGGCGCCCCCGCCTCCTCGGTCATCCGGCGGGCTAGCCGCAGGTCGAAGTCCTCACCCCCGGTGTCCTCGATGCCGGTGGGTCGGCCGACAACGGTCGACCCACCGGCCGCTCCCGCAGGATCGGGCGTGAGGTCGATCACGGCCACGTCGGTCGTGCCGCCGCCCATGTCCAGCACCACGACCCGAGCGCGCTCGGGCAGCCCGACGACGTCGACCATCCGGCGGGCCGCGGCGACCGGCTCGGCCAGCGCGACCGCCGCGGGCCATCCGCCTCGGTGCGCCGACGCCACGCGGGCCGCCTCCCGGAGCACGGCGACACGCGACTCTGGCCAGCTCGCCGGGTGGGTCACGACGAACACCGCGGGCGGCTGCCGGCCCTGCTGCTGCGCGGCCTCGTCGACCACGACCCTCAGGACGGCCGCCACGGCCTGCATCACTGGCACGTCGCGGTCGCCCAGAAACAACGATCCGTCGGCAATCCATCGCTTCGGGGAGGACTCGAACCACTCCATCCGCCGCCGCGCCATGTTGATCGCGGTCTCGCCGACGAGCCACCGGTCGGCGTGCCCGAAACCCACGTCCAGCAGCACCGCCGACGGCAGCACCGTCTTGCCGTCGACGGTCAGCGTCCTCACGCCGTTGGCGTCGCCGATGGCGGCGACGGTGTTCGTGGTCCCGTAGTCGACCGCCAGCACCCACCCGTCGGGGTCGGGTCCGCGTGGCGGTTCAGGCACCTCGCACCGCCCGCGCCCGCGCCGCCAGCGCCGCGGCCTCGCGCTCGACGTCCCGCAGGCCCTCGGCGGCGCGGCGGCGCTGCGCCAGCTCGGTCCGCAGGTCTCGACCGGTCGACCGGATACCGTCGAGCTCGTCGGACAGCCGGCTCAGCTCGTGCCGGCGTCCGGCGATCAAGGCCGGCAGCTCGGCGGCGACTCGACGCTCGGCGTCGCGCACCCGGTTCCCAACCTCGATGCGGAACGTCGCGCACGCCTCGGTGGCGACCTGGTCGACCCACTCGGTGAGCCGCGTGCGGCGCTCCTGGTCGCCGGCCCGCGACGTCAGCCAGCTGGCTCCCGCAGCGAGCGCGATACCGGCCGCGATGATCCCGGGCCCGGTCAGCACCGACACCACGACGACGGACCCGGCGAGGACCTCCACAAGCGCGGTGAACAGCTCCGCCGACGCGACCAGGTCGGTACCGCCGCCGCCCGTAGGGCCGTCGGGCGGCTGGAGCCCGATCGAGAAGGCGGCGGGCGCGGTGGTGGAGGTGACCGGCCAGCGGTCCGCACCCCCGAGCCGTTGCACGAGGTCGGCGACGATCCCCGCGGCGTCCCGGGCGGTCTGCTCGATGGCCGCCACAGCCGCCGCGGCCACCTCGCCGAGGTAGCGGGACTCGAGGTCGGCCAGCTGCGCGGCCGAGCCGCTCGCAGCGACGGCGCAGTAGCGGCTGCGCAACTGCTCCACTCGAGCGTCGAACGCGGCCGCCGGTTCCGCGTGCAGGTGCGCGAGGCTGCGCTCGACCAGCGCGCCGAAGCGCGGCGCCTCGTCGAGGGCGTCCCGCATCGCGGCGATGTCGCGGCGCAGCCGCTCCTCCCGGCTCGTGTTGCCGTCGAGGATCTCGACGATCTCGTCGGAACGGGCCAGGAGCGTGCGGCACACCTCGGCGAGCACGAGCGCCGCGTTCTCCAGCCGCACCGCCGCCGTGGCCGCGGTGCCGTGGCGGTGCAGCGCGTCCATGAGCCGCTCGATCCCCGAGATCTGCCGCATCCGCTGCGCCCGGCGCTCGTCGTGGACCTCGGTCGCGCGGTCGGCCAGTGGCGCGGCGACGGGCAGCACCGGGGCCGCCCCCAGCCCGGGCGTGCCCTCGACCACCTGCCGGGTCGCCTCGACGACGTCGTCGAACCGGGGGTTGACGTCGCACTTCGTCACGGCGACAACGACCGTCGGCACCCGCCGGGCCGCCTCGACCAGGAAGTCGAGCTCCGGGGCCGACACCGGCTGGCGGGAGTCGCAGACGAACAGCAGCGCGTCGGCCGTGCGGAGGGCTGCGAGCGTAGTGCGGGCGTGGCCGGCCTCTAGACCGCCGACCCCGGGCGTGTCGACGATGGTCAGGTTCCGCAGGATCGGCGCCCGCAGCCGCACCTGCACCCCGACCACGGAGTCGGCGAGCCCGGCGGGCGCGGCGTAGCGCCGCACGTCCTCCAGCGCGCAGCGGCGGCGGGTCGGCTCCCCCGGCGCCGCGGGGTTGGCCAGCACGACTTCCGCCTCGTCGCGCTGGCCGTGGGCGACCTCCACCCAGCACGTCGTCGTGACGTCGACGCCGACCGGACTCAGCAGCGGGCGCCCGACCAGGGTGTTGAGCAGGGTGGACTTGCCGCGCTTCGTCTCGCCGGCCACTAGGACGCGCAGCGGTCGCGGATCGTCGACGGCCGGGAGGTCCGCGAGCAGCCGGACCAGGTCGTTGCGCGCGACCTTGCGCGCCTCGGCGGCGAGCCGCTCCCGCAGGCGGTCCAAGAGCAGCGCGTCGGCCGATACGACCCGCCCCACGACCGCCGTCACGGCAGCACACCGGACTGGGCGGGCGCGACGTAGACCACGACCCGGGCGGGGGCGACGACGCGGTCGCGGTCGGCCCACCCCGGCCGGACCGTCCGGGCCACGGTGTCGTGCAGGCTCGCCTCCGGGGTCGCCTCCGTGCCCACCGCATGGTGCAGGCCGGGGTCGAACGGGCGGCCGTCGGCCACGATCTGCCGGGCGCCAGCGGCCTCCAACACGTTGACCGCCTGCCACGCGAACTCCGGAGGGAGCTGCCCGATGAGGTCGGCGAGGCCGCGCACTGCCTTCTCCCGCTGAGCGAATCGCGGATCGGGCGGTGGCGGGGGGGCCGGGGGCACGACCTCGGCGGCGGGCACCGGTCGGGCGGTGCGGCGCAGGAACGCCAGCGGGACGAGGCACGCGAGCAGCCCGGTCAGCACGGCCACGCCCGTCACGAGCGGCACCTCCCACGGGCTCTCGACGATCCCGGGGACGGGCTCGACGGTGCTCTGCGCGACGGGTTCAGCCGTCGCTTCGGCCGTGGGTGCGGCAGTGGACTCCTCGTTCGACTTGGGCGCGAACTCGTCGGTGGGCTCTGGGGCGCTCGCCGGCGCGGTGGGCGGTGTCGTCGCCGGGGCCGGCCCGGCGAGGGCCGGCACCATCAGCCACGCGACCAGGAACACGGCCGTGCCCCCGAGGAGGGCGACCAGACCCCCGATGGCCGTGGCGGACCGTGACACGTTCATCGTGCGCCCTCCTCGGCGGCCAGCTGCCATGCGCGCACCATCGCGCGGGCCAGCCCCTGTCCGGCGCCGTCGGTGAGCAGCGCCCATCGCTTCCACTCGGCGGCGGCCCGGGCCGCCTCCGCCCTGCTGGTCGGCGGCAGCCCGGTCCGCACGGCCGCCCACGCCTGCTCGACGAGCCCGGCCGGCGGGCGGACCTCGCCCGCGGCCAGCTGCCGCGCCACGGCGATCATCCGAACGGGGAACAGCTCGGGCCGGTCGAGCATCGACCGCGCGTCGTCGTAGAGGCTGCGGTCGCCCGCGAGGTAGGCGCTCTCCACGAGATCGTCGAGCACCCCGGCGGCCTTGAGCACATCAGCCCGGCTGCCGAGCAACTGCCGGACCTGGGTCAGCACCGAGGCCATGCCGGAGGCGTTGGCGGCCTCCTGGGTCAACGAGGCCGCGTCGGGACGCGTACCGCGGCGGATGCAGTCGAGCAACTCCCCCACGCCGAGCTGGCCCAGCAGGTCTAGCAGCTCACCGCGCAGGTGGCGGTCGACTGGCCCCGGCTCCTCGGCGAACATCAGCGGGCTGGTCAGCACGTCACGGGTGGTGGCGGGGTCCCACGCGGCGGCCAGCGCGGCGAGGGCGCGGGCGTGCGCCTCGCGCAGCGACCCGGTCATGGCAGTCTCGGCGAGCAGCCCGACCACCGGCACGACGGCTGCGAACAGCTCGGCGTTGCGCGCGGCCATGTCGCGGGCGAGGCCGGGCGCCGCGCTCCACGAGGCGCGCGGGTCATCGCCCATCTGGTCGGCCCGGGTGAGGATGCCGACGGCCGTCCCACCGGTGAGGCGCCGGGCGCCGCGGCCGGCTCCGAACACCCGCACGGCCTCGGCCTCGTCCTCCTTGAGCGGCCCGTTGACGCAGAACAGGAGTGCGTCCGCCCGCGCGGCCGATTCCTCCGTGTCGTGCAGCATGCGCTCAGTCACCGCCGAGTTCCCCGACTCCGCCGAGGCCAGGCCCGGTGTATCGATCAGGGTCGTCTCCTCCAGCAGGGGCACCGGCATCGTCATGTCGACGTGGGCGATCTCTGACGCCGGCCGGTCGAACTCCGCCGGCAGCCGCGTGTGCCTCTCAAGGACCACCGGCGTGCGCGTCGACCCGCTCCGCGGGACGAGGGTCGCGGTCGTGTAGGGGCCGTGGCTGAAGACCGAGACGATCGTCGTGCACTCCCGCCCGTTCGTCGGGGCCACCTTGCTGCCGAGGAGCGCGTTGAGCAGCGTCGACTTCCCGGTCGAGACACGCCCGACGAGCGCGAGGCGCACCGGGGAGCGCAACCGCGCCAGGCAGCGGCGGCCAGTCTCGGCCAACCGTGGATCGGGCGAGCGCCCGCCCCGGACCGCGAGGTCGACGACCGCCGCCATCGGACCCGCACCGAGGGCTGTCGTCATGTCGGGGACCTCGCTCTGCCGCGCCACGTGGGTGAGGGCAGGTCATCGCGCGCCCCCGGGCGCACGAGCATCGAGCGTCCGGTCCACCACGAACAGGGGGAAGAACTACGTATTGACGCCCGCACGCGCTACCGGCAACGGTGACCGGGCCAACCCGATCGTCACGTCCGACCGAGATCAGTCGCATGGCAACGACGAGTCGTCCTGGCCGTCATCGATGCGTCGCGGGCGAACTCGGCACCTGCTGTCCCGAGATGGGGTCCACGTTCGTCATCGGGGTTTTGTCCGCCGGCCGGCCCATCAGCGGGCGAAATGATCAGCCAACTCGAAGCCGCGCCACGCACGTCGTCGATCCCGCGATCCCCGCGATGGAGTCTTGTGCGGTGGCAGGAGGTAGGTGCTCCTGTGCTGATGGCGAGAACGAGCCGTCCTGTGCCGCGCCGGTCGTCGAGGAGGCACTGAGCATCTCACTGCCTCCTCACCGTTGATGATCCACCGTGCGACGGATACGTGCCGCAGGTGCAGTTGCCGGATGAGTGTGCACCCTCTTGAGAAGCCCGAGCAGGCGCGGACCTGGGACCACTCCGAGCTGGCACCGGAGCAGCTCGCTGTACTGCTCGATGCCGTGGACGCAATCGTCGACGTTGCCGCAGGCGAGATGGGCCTCGGCGAGCACCTGTTGGGCGCTCTCCCGGAGGGGATCGGCGGCCACGGCGGTCAGCGCGGCGTCGACGGCCTCCGCCGCGCGGTCGGCGACGACGAGAACGCGGCTCATCGCCTCCAGCCCGTGCAGCAGGCGCTGCCGTAACCGCTCCCGCTCGAACATGAGCCAGTCGTCGTACCAGCCGGGCAGCAGGTCCATCGCCGCCGCCTGCCAGCCCGTGCCGTGCAGATCGGTCGGGCGGTGGCGGCCCTGGATCAGCCGCATCGCCCACTCCGACGCGAGCCGCACGTCGACCGTCGTGTCCGGGCGCAGGGCCAGCGTGCCCCCGTCGACCTCCAGCAGCTCGACCCCGGCACAGCGCAGGCGCCACAGAGCGGACCGCAGGTTGCCGGCCGCCCGGCGGTCGCCGCCGACGGGCCACAGTTCCCCGGCCACGGCCCGCCGCTCTAACCGGCTGTGCCGCAGCGCGACGAGCGCGAGGATCCGCCGGCCGCCTTCGGGCAGCTGCCGGCGCTCCCCGTCCACGACGGCGTAGGGACCGCCGACCAGGTGCAGCGCCGGAGCCGACTTCGCCTCGGGCGCAAGCACATCGACGAGATCCACGGACATGGCCGCTCCCCATCACCCTTACCCCGACCCCGGAGAAGAGAGGAGCGCGAATCGGGCGCTGATACGCCGATGCCCGCGAGCTCAGCCCGCGACCACCTGCCGGCCCGAGGCCGGTGTGGGCCGACGAGGCGCCGCGGAGGCGTGGACGAGCGTGGCGAGGTCCGGTGTCGGCTCGACGCCGAGCTCGCGGCGGAGCAGCTCCCGGTAGGACCGCAGGCAGCGCGTGCCCTCCACCGTGTTGCCCTCGGCCAGGTGGGCGAGCAGGAGCGCGCGCTGCGCGCTCTCCCGCAGCGGATCGACGGCGACGGCCGCCATCGCCACCTCGACCGCCTCACCGAACCGGCCGACGTCGACGAGCCGGCCGCACAACGCCTCCATGGCGTGCAGCACGCGTTGGCGCAGGCGTTCGCGTTCGACTAGCGCCCAGTCGTCGTACCAGCCGGGCAGCAGGTCGAGGGCGTCCGACCACGACGGCGGCAGCGTGCAGTCCTCCGGCCCCGCCGTTCCTGCGACGAGCCGACGGGCCCAGTCGCTGGTGGCCTCGAGGTCCACGGCGACGTCGGCGCGCAGCCGCAGCGAGCACCGGTCGACGACGAGCAGGTCGATGCCGGCGCCCCGCAGGCGCCACAGGGCGGAGCGGAGGTTCCCGGCCGCGCGCTCGTCGCTGCCGATCGGCCACAACAGCCCCGCGGCGTGGCGGCGTTCGACGCGCCGCCGGTGCAGCGCCACGAGGACGAGGAGGCGCTTGCTGCCCTCGGGGATCTCGCGGCGGCATCCGTCGACCGTCACGTACGGCCCGCCGAACAGGTGGAGCACCGTGCCCGATCCCCCACCGCTTCCCGTCGACCGCAGCGCCATGCCGACCTCCTCTCCCCGTGGACGACAACCGCAGGGCCGACGCTAGAACCGGTGCGTCACCGAGCTGTCACAGCGGCGCACGCGTCGTCACGTCGGCGCCGTTCGGTCGACGTCGCGCAGGAACGTTCGGACGTCGGCGAGCACGGCCGACAGCTGGCTCTGCACCGAGGTGACCTCCGAGCCGGGCCGGGTGACGTCCGGGGTGACGGTGATGCGGTACCAGATCCGGCCCGAGGCCTCCCGGTAGGCGTGGACGCAGCACATCGCGGTGAGCGTGGGTGCCGGCCTCTCGGCCGGGGTGAGCCGGACCAGGTTCGTCGGGTCCGTGGATCCGTCGCCGTCGGGCTCGCCGTCCGGCTCCCGGCCGGGTTCGTCGCGGCCGGGTTCGTCGCGGCCGGGTTCGTCGCGGCCGGGTTCGTCGCGGCCCGGTCCGTTGCGGCCCGGTCCGTTGCGGCCCGCGTCCATCGTGGAGGCGGCCGTCAGGGCGACCGGTACCGGCCACGGGCGTCGCGGTAGGGCCGTCGGGGCGGCGTGCCCCGTCCGCGGTCGTCCTCCTGGCGCTCGTCGGGCCGCGCGGACCGGCGCGGCGGGCGCTCGTCGTAGGTGGGCGGCTCCGGGGTCGGCGGTTCGTCGTAGGGCGGGCCGGGCTCGTCGTCCCCGCCGTCGTACTCGTGGCCGTGACCGCCGTGACCGCCGTGACCGTGACCGCCGTGGTCGCCGCCGTGGCCGTGACCGCCGTCGTCCCCGCCACCGTCGTCACCGCCACCGTCGTCGCCGTAGCCGTCGTCGTCGGGACCGTCGTCGCCGTCGTCGCCTCCGTAGCCACCGCTGCAGATCCGCAGGTACTCGGCCAGCACCTCGTCGACGGCGTGCGTGTCGAGGGCGGCGCACGCCTTCTCCCACGTGTCCTTGTGGCACTTGTTGACCGCCTGCTTGCGCTTGAGCCGCGCGACGGCGGCGTGGCCGGTGATGAGGCAGGTCAGCGCCCGGCACAGGCAGTCGACGTACTCGTTGACGTCGTCGAAGCCCTTGTACACGGTGGCGAGGTGCCAGCGGGCGACGAGCGCGGCCGCGTAGACCTTCGACGCCGGCCAGTCGCCCTGCTCGGCGTGCTTCTCGATGTCGGCGATCTCGGCGAGGACGCGGGCGACCCGCGCCGCCAGGCCGTTGGCCGAGGTCGCCGGGGGCGTGGCGGTGGTCGTGACGGCCTCGGCGGTCGCCGCGGCCCCGACGCGGCTCGCCGTCGCGACCGATCCGGCCGTGCCCGCGGTGACCGCGGTGTCCGTGGTCGGGGTGGACGGGGTGGTCGGCGGCGCCGGCGTGGGCCGGGTCTCGTCGAGCAGTTCGGCGAAGCACCGCTTCGCCCGGTCGATGTGCCACTGGATGCGGGCGACCAGCGCGGCGATGTCGTCCGGTTCGTCGGCGTTGCGGATCTCGTCGTCCCAGTCGCACTCGCAGTCGACGCAGCAGGTCGGCGGTCGGCAGTCCTCCAGCCGGACCTTCACCCGCCGCCAGGCCCGGTCCAGCCGCTTGGCGTCCGACTTGTCGATCTTGCAGCGGTTGGCGAAGATGCGGTTGAGCTGGTCGCGGCCGGTCGCGAGCGCCTTCTCGGCCTCGTGGCGGGCGATGTTGTAGGCCGAGCGCGCACCCGCGAAGTCCTGACGGGCCTGCTCCAGCTCCGCCTGCTGGTCCTTGTTGTAGTCCGCCTGGGCCGCGATGCCCTTGGCCTGGCACACCAGGTCGTCTAGCGGACCCGGGTCGCAGGGGCGGGCTGACTCGTTCATGAGGTCCTCCTCGGGTGGCTGCGACCATCGTCGGAAGCCGCTGTCACCCGCCCGTTCCCGCGGCGTCACCAGGCCCGTCGGGGAGCCGGGCCAGCAGGGCTCGCGCCTGATCGGCCGTCGGCGCGCCGGACACGACGAGCCCGGTCAGGGCGGCGCGGGCCTCGTCGATGGCGCCGACGAGCACGTGCAGCAACGCGAGGTGCAAGCGGGCGTCGGGGTCGTCGGGGTCGAGGTCCAGCGCGGTCAGCAGCGCCTCCCCCGCCGTGCCGTGGTCCTGCCGCAGCAGCGCCACCACGCCGAGCTGCACCCAGGCGCGGACCGACCGCGGCGCCTCCTCGGTGGCGCGGTGCAGCACGCGCAGCGCCTCGCCCGTGCGGTCGGCCGCCGCCAGCGCGACGGCGTGGGCAACGAGCAGGTCCACGTCGTCCGGGTCCGCCTCCAACGCCGACGCCCAGGCCGTCGCCGCCTCCTCGGGCCGGTTCAGGGCGAGCAGCGTGCGGCCGATGGCGTCCCAGGCGAACCGGTGGCCGGGGTCGAGCCGGACGGCCCGGTGCAGCGAGGCGAGCCCGTCGTCCACCTGCCCGCTCGCGACCTGCGCCATCCCGCGGTGCGCCCATGCCGAGCTGCGGCGAGGATCGTGGGCGAGGGCCACCTCGGCCTCGGAGATCGCCTCGGCGTGCCGGCCGGCCGCGGCGAGCAGGTAGGCGAGGTTGGCGTGCGCCGTGACGTGCGTCGGGTCCACGGCGACGGCCGCGCGGTAGCACCGGTCGGCCTCGGTGACGTCGCCGCGGGCCAGCGCGAGCCCGCCGCGGTTCACCAGCGCCGTGGCCTCGTTCTCGACGGTGAGCACCTGTCCTCCTATCCCACGAGCTGCTTCATGAGGCCGCCGAGCAGATCGCTCGGATCGATCTGCGGGTAGGTCCACTGGATCTGGTCGAACGAGACGTCGAACGGCTTGCCCGACTCGTAGTGCAGCGGGAACGCCAGCCCGAACCGCAGGTTGGAGCCGTACTCGAAGGCGGCGAGCTTCCAGGTGCGGTGGTAGAGCTCGATCTCGGTGATCCACAGGTCCGCGGTGACGTCGACGAAGGCGTCGACCCCGAACCGGAACTTGGGCTCGACGAACACCTCGCCGCGGGCGTCGAGGACGATGCCGGTGCGCGGGGTCCAGTCGATCGCCGCCGCGGCCGAGGCGGCGCCCTCCAGCCCGACCTCGCCGTAGATCGACACGCCCGCGGTCGCCGAGACGACCGGGATGCCCACGCCGAGCCCGCCATCGACCTGCAGCCGCAGCCCGGCGCGGGCGGGCACGACGAACGAGCCACCGCCGGTGACGTGGGTGTCGTCGGGCCGGTCCGGGTTGTAGGTGACGGCCAGCGCGACGTCGCGCAGCTGCCCCGGGCCGAAGCCGGCGCTCGCCGTGAGCCCGCCGCGGATCGTCGCGAAGATGCCGATGCGCTGGCCCGCGACCGCGACCCCGACGATCGGCAGGTCGATCCCGATCGAGAGGACCTTGCGCTCGACCTTCTTCTCCTCGAACACGTCGAAGTGGTCGGGCAGCTCGACCCGACCGGTGACCTCGATCTCGCCCTTCGGGGTCAGCCGCAGCCCCACCGTGCCCTGCAGCCACGGCGTGATCGCGAGGGTGACGGTGCCGCCGCCGTAGGCGGTAAGCGCGCCGCTCTTGTCGATTGGGCCGGTGGGCAGGCCGTCCGGACCGAGCGTGCGGTTGGTCAGGCCGGCCTTGACGGTACCCTTGGCCAGGCCGCGCTCGTAGGCAAGGTCGGCCTCGACGCCGAACGCGCCGTCGGCGTAGGTGCCCTTGACCGTGCCGGTGAGGCCGGGGACGGCGGGCTCGGCGGTGACGTCGCCGGCCAGCGACCAGCCCTCGGGGCCCTCCTTGACGGTGGCCGCGAGCTTGCCGCCGCGGATCCCCGGGATGCCCTGGCCGAGGAGGATCTCGCCGCTGATCTCCATGCCGGTCTCGGGCTTGTAGAGGAAGCCGAGGGTGCCCTTGTCGACGCCCTTGAGGCTGGTCTCGAACTCGCCGGCGGCGGTGACGGTCTCGTCAGTGACGTCGACCCGCGCGGAGGCGCTCTTGATGCCCGTGACCTTGCCCGGCCCGATGCCGAGCTCGCCGCGGACACCCCACTTGCCCGCCTTGTACGACAGGCCCAGCTCAGCCTTGGTGAACATCGCCGTGTCGAACTGCAACGCGCCGTCCAGCTCGAAGTCGGCCTGGCCCGCCTTCGCCTTCGCCCCCGCGGCGAGGTAGCCCTTCGCCAGCTTCTCGATCTCGAAGTCGATGCGGCCGTCGACGCCCAGCCCGCCGGTCGTCGCCGTGAGCGTGAGCGCGCCGCCCTGGACCTTGAGCGGGCCGGGCAGGTTGAGGTCGTCGCCGGTGATCGTGGCTTCGATACCGACGTTCCCGCCGCTGAGCGTGACGAAGATGGCCGTACGTTCCAGCAGCTTGAGAGTCGGCTTGGGGATGCGGCCACGGGCGCCCAAGCCCTGCTGGAGGTCGAAGGTCAGATCGTCGAACACGACCGGGCTGGCGAAGCTGGCCTCGGCCAGTTTCTCCGCGCGCAGTTCTCGCAGCGCCTCAATGTCGAGGAACCCACCCCACTCCACACCCGGCATGCCGAGGATGTTCATCTTCAGAGCTTTGGAGAGGAACTGGACGACATCGCCCTTCTTGTTCGTACGAATGGCGTCACCGACGACGTGGCCTACCTTGCCTGTGATCGGCTGATCAGGGTTGTTCGGACCGGGTTCACCGGCGGGTCCTTTGAGCGTCCACGTGACCGCGAAGGTGGTGCCGCCGCCGACCTTCAGATCCGTCGTACCCTTCTTCTTGTCCTGGGTCTTGACGGGATCGACCCGGCCCCCGGCCTTGTTGTAGTAGATCGCCAGCTTGTCGGACGTCCCCACGAGCTGCGGAGCGGACTTCGCGTCCAGCTTATCCAACCCCTTCATGAAGAACGGCTTCCCGATCTCCTCGCGCTTCCAGTAGTCCGTGTTGTCGAGCTTGATGGAGTTGTCCTCCTCCACGTCCTTCCAGGTCACAGTCCATGACCCAGACTTCAATGCCCTGTGCCCTCCCTTCACCGGCCGGATCAGCTCCTTGTTCGCCGCTTCGAGGAAGTTGTCGATCTGATCCTCGAGACTTTTCTTGATGAGCTTGCCGGAGTCGTCGTTGATCTTCCGCGGCAACAGCCAGAGGTTCTCTATCTCGTCCTCGCCACCCACCTGCCATTCGTGCCCGTGATCGGCCTCCCAGATCCGGTGTTGCCCCTCACGGTTCCACGGAGGGATGACGAGAGCCGCGACGATGTCGGCGGTCTTTCCGGTGTAGTAATAGTTGCTCGCCTTCGTGGTCGCGTGACTCTGCAGACGGAAGGGTTCCTTGGAGCCCGGCTCGAGTTGCTCGGTGCGGAGACCGAAGCTCGTCTTGGCAGCCGCGAGATTGTCCGTGTTGGTGAGCCACAGGGTGCGCTGCTTGTCTTCTCGTGCCTCGGCGCCCCTGCGCCACTGGAGCTTGTGACCCCTCTTCACGCTGTTCTTGAAGAACTCGCTCTTGAATTCCGGGACCTTCAGCTTGTCGAGCTCAAGCGTCTTCTTCCGCGGTGCGGTGATGTCGATCGTTCCGACAGGACCACTCGTGCGTTCGACCCTCTCCTTCGTCCCCTTGGGCTCCTTGTCCGACGAACCGCTTTTCTCCTTGCGCCGCACCACCCCCGCGCCGAGGCCCGGGGCGGGGGCCCGGTTCACGCCCGGCCGCTGCTGGACGACGTGGGCCAGCTCGTGGGCGAGCAGGCGCTTGCCGGCCGGGGTGACCGGGTCGTAGGCGCCGGCGCGGAAGTAGACGTCGGCGCCGCGGGTGAAGGCCAGCGCGTCGATGGCCCGGGCGGCGGCGTCGGCGGCGCCGTCGTCGTGGATGCGGACGTCGTCGAGGGGGCGGCGGTAGGCGGTCTCGAACGTCTCGCGGGTGGCGGGAGGCAGCGGAGTGCCACCGCCGCGGCTGGCGTCGAGGTACTCCTGCACGGCCTCGGGGACGACGGGGGTCCCGCGGGCGGGGGCCTCGCCCTCGGCGGCCGGGGGCTCGGGCTCGGGGGCGGGCGGGGCGACGGGGCCGGGCACGCCGGCCGGCGTCGTGGTGTCGG
>NZ_JAHDTH010000203.1 GCF_018531445.1 Pseudonocardia lacus | reverse complement strand
GGCCGGACCGCGGCCGGTGCGTGCGCAGGCCACTGCCGGTGAGCGCGCAGGCGCCGAGCCGGTTGCCGGGTGCGGCGGTCAGCGCGCCCACCGCCGCGACCACCGCGGCGGCGAGCTCGCGCTTCTCCATCACCGCGGTGCCGAAGTCCATGCTGGCCGAGCCGTCGACCAGCACCCACGTCCGCAGCTCGTGCTCGGCGACGGCGGCCCGGACGTGCGGCTGCCCGGTCCGCGCCGTCACCGACCAGTCGATCAGCCGGACGTCGTCCAGGCCGGGCGAGTAGGGGCGCACCGCGTCGGGCTCGCCGCCGGGGCCGGGCCGCAGGCCGCGGTGCTCGCCCTGGCGGAGGCCGTCGATCCGGCGGCGCACGGCCAGCTCGATGCGGCGCAGGCTCCGCTCGGCGCGGTCGGTCTCGGGCGTGGTCACGCCGCCTCCCCTTCCGGCCGGTCGGCCTCCTGCTGGGCGGGCGACACCACCGGGCGGCGCACCGCGTCCAGGACGCGGCGGACCAGGTGCCGGGCGTCGACGCCGTCGGCCAGCGCGTCGAAGGTCAGCACCATCCGGTGGGCGACGACGTCCTCGGCCACGTCGGCGATGTCCGCGGGCAGCACGTAGGGCCGCCCGCGCAGCAGCGCCAGCGCCCGGGCCGCCGCGACGAGCCCGAGCGTGGCGCGGGGGCTCACCCCGAACTGCAGCGCCGCGGCCAGGTCGGGCAGCCCGTAGCGGGCCGGGTCCCGGGTGGCCAGCACCAGCCGCACCGCGTACTCGGCGCAGGCGTGGTGCACGAACACCTGGTCCGCGTGCCGCTGCAGCGCCCGCACCCCGTCGGCCGACAGCACGGGACGGGGCCGGGGCGGGTCGACGCTCATCCGGCCCAGGATCGCCAGCTCCTCCGTGCCCGACGGGTACCCGAGCTCGATCTTGAGCAGGAACCGGTCGCGCTGGGCCTCGGGCAGCTCGTAGACGCCGTCGGACTCGATGGGGTTCTGGGTGGCCAGCACCAGGAACGGGTCGGGCAGCGCGAGGCCGACGCCGCCGATCGACACCTGCCGCTCGGCCATGGCCTCCAGCAGCGCGGACTGCACCTTCGCCGGGGCCCGGTTGATCTCGTCGGCCAGCACGGTGGTGGCGAACACCGGCCCCGGCTCGACGTCGAAGGTCTCGGTCGAGGGCCGCCAGATCCGGGTGCCCACGATGTCGCCGGGCACCAGGTCGGGGGTGAACTGCAGCCGCGCGAAGCTGCCGCCGGTCACCGCGGCCAGGGTGCGCACGGCGAGCGTCTTGGCGACCCCCGGCACTCCTTCGAGCAGGCAGTGCCCGCGGGCGAGCAGCCCGACGAACATCCGCTCGACGGCGTGGTCCTGCCCGACCACCACGCGTTTGACCTCGAGGATCGCCTCCTCGAGCTGGGCTCCTGCTGTCATGGTCCTCCTCCGGTCGGGGGCCGAGCGACCCGGGAGGGGCGGGACACCGGGTCGCTCGGCCGGGGACCAGTGCAGCGGGTGGGGGCGAAAACCAGCGGCAGCCGGACCGAAAGTCCGGCGAAAGCGGACGAGCCTCCGCAACGGTGCCGCGCCTACTGTGGATGCCATGCGGCTCCTGGTCGTGGAGGACGACGATGATCTGGCCGCGGCCCTGGTGGCCGGCCTGGGCAGGGCCGGCTACGCGGTCGACACGGCCGCCACCGGAGCCGCGGCGCTGGAGAAGGCCCGGCTCACCGAGTACGACCTGGTGGTTCTGGACGTGAACCTGCCCGACACCGACGGCTTCGCCGTCTGCCGGCGGCTGCGCTCGGCCGACGGGCCGCGGGTGCTGATGCTCACTGCCCGCGGCGGCCTCGCCGACCGCATCCGCGGTCTGGACGAGGGCGCCGACGACTACCTGGTCAAACCCTTCGCACTGGGCGAGCTGCTGGCCCGGGTCCGGGTGCTGCTGCGCCGCGGCACCGGTGCGGCCAGCGCGGTGCTCGAACTCGGCGAGCTGGTGCTGGACGACGCCCGCAGCACCGCCGCCCGCGGCGACCGGGAGCTGCGCCTGACCCGCAAGGAGTTCGCGGTGCTGCGCTACCTGATGGCGCGCCCGGAGTACGTCATCTCCGCCGAGGAGCTGCTCGACCACGTCTGGGACGAGAACGCCGACCCGTTCACCCAGACCGTGCGGGTGACCGTCGGGACGCTGCGGCGCAAGCTGACCCTCGCCGGCGAGCCACCGCTGCTGGAGACCGTGATCGGGCGCGGCTACCGGCTGCGGGTGCCGGCGTGAGACGCCTCCCCGGCTGGATGCAGACGATCCGGTTCCGGCTCACCGCGACCTACTCGCTGGTCGTGTTCGGGCTGACCGCGGCGGTGCTGGGCGCGGTCTACGCGGTCGTCTCGCAGAACGTCGACGCCGCGCCCCTCGACCCGATCACCGTGCGGAAGGTCAAGCAGGTCGGCAACCAGCTGGTGCTGCGCGAGGACCAGCAGTTCCAGGCCGCCGACCTGGAGAGCGTCCAGCAGGCGGTCAACTTCCAGACCCTGGAGGTGCTGCGGACGGCCTCGGCGTGGGTGCTGGCCGGGCTGCTGGTGCTGAGCCTGGCCGTCGGCTGGTGGCTGTCGGGCCGGGTGCTGCGCCCGGTGCGGCGGGTGACCGCGGCGGCCCGCGAGATCGGCGCGACCGACCTGTCCCGCCGGATCGCCCTCGCCGGCCCGAACGACGAGATCCGGTCGCTGGCCGACACCGTCGACGACATGCTCGGCCGCCTCGACGGGGCGTTCGGCGCCCAGCGCCGGCTGATCGACGACGCCTCCCACGAGCTGCGCCACCCGCTGGCCGTCATCCGCACCACCCTCGACGCCGTGCTCTCCCGCGACGACGCGAGCCCCGACGAGCGCCGCCGGGCCCTCGCCGTCGTGACCCGGGCGACCGCCCGGATGACCGGCCTCGTGGAGGACCTGCTGGCGGCGGCCCGCCGGGCGGCCCCGGCGTTCGTCGAGACCGACGTCGACCTGGCGGCGGTGGTCGCCGAGGTCGCCGACGAGTACGCGCTGCTCGCCGGGCGCGCCGGCGTCCGGATCGCGCGCCGCACCGCCGGGAGCACCACGGTGATCGGCGACGCCGCCGCGCTGCGCCGGGCGATGGACAACCTGGTGTCCAACGCGCTGCGGGTCTCGCCCGCCGGCACCACCATCACCGTGGCCAGCGGCCACGAGCACGGCTGGGCCTGGTCGGCGGTGCGCGACGAGGGCCCGGGAATCGCCGACGGCGACCGCGAGCGGGTCTTCGACCGGTTCTGGCGCGGGGCCGGGCGCGCCGGGCCCGACGACCGCGGCACCGGGCTGGGCCTGGCGATCGTGCGCCAGACCGCGGAGAGCCACGGGGGCTCGGTCGCGGTGCACAGCGCTCCCGGCGCCGGCAGCTCCTTCGTGATCTGGGTGCCGCACGTCCCCGACGGCCGCACCACCCGGACCCCGGCGCCACCGGCCACCGACCCGCTCGCCGTGCCGGCCGGGACCGAGCGCTGAGCGGCCGTCGGTGCCGGCCGACGTACGCTGCCGGCGTCGGCGAGTGATCGGGGTGGGGACATGGGTGGCGACCGGCTCGGGATGCGCTGGGGCCTGGCCGGGGGCACGACGATCGCCACCGTCGAGCAGGCCCGCCGCGTCGCCCGGTACGCCGACGCCGCCGGGTTCGACGGCCTGTGGATCTCCCACGCCACCGGGGTCGACCCGGTCGTGGCGCTGGCCTGCGTCGCCGACGACATCCCGAACCTGGGCGAGGTCGGCACGTCGGTCACCCCGCTCTACGGGCGCCACCCCATCGCCCTGGCCCAGCTGGCCCGGACCGCGCAGAGCGCGCTGGGCGGCCGGTTCACCCTGGGCATCGGCGCGGCCTCGCGCGGGGCCGTGGCCACCACGATGGGCCTGGCCTGGGAACACCCGCTGGAGTTCACCCGCGAGTTCATCGACGGGCTGCAGCCGCTGCTGGCCGGGCGCCCGGTCGACCTGGACGGCACCCAGCTCAGCGCGCACGTCGAGCTGGGCATCGAGGCTCCCGACACCCCGATCCTGCTGGCCGCGCTCGGTCCGCGGATGCTGGAGCTGGCCGGGCGGCGGGTCGCGGGCACCTCGGTCGGGCAGTGCGGTCCGCGCACGATCGGCAGCTACATCGCGCCCACCATCCGGGCCGCGGCCGAGGCCGCCGGCCGCCCGGCGCCGCGGATCATGGCCCTGGTGCGCATCTGCGTCACCGACGAGCCCTCCGCGGCGTTCGCCCTCGCGCAGGCCACCGCCACCCGCTACCGCCAGGTGCCCTCCTACCGGGCGGTGCAGGACCGGGAGGGCCTGGCCGACCCGGCCGAGCTGCACCTGATCGGCTCCTGGGAGCGGGTCCTCGACGGCCTGGCCGCCTACGGCGGGGCCGGCGCCACCGACCTGCGCCTGGAGGTCGCCGCGCCCGACGAGGCCTCCCGGGAGGCGACCCGCGAGGCACTGGCCGCGCACCTGGGTTGAGCGACCCACGGCGCCCCGAGCCGGACGCGCCGGTCGGTGCTCCCGGGCGCGGCGATGGCGAGCCGGCGCGGCGCTGCCCCGGTACCGTCGACCGACCGCGCCGAACGCCGCCAAGATCGGCGTCACCGCAGGTCAGGGCGGGCGTCCGGAAAGCTCCGACGGGGTGCTTCCGTCCGGCGGAACCGCCCACCAGGATTGTTGACAATCTTGTTCCCGATCACGCAGGCTGGCGATCCACCACGGACGAGGAGAGTCGATGTCGGAGACGGTGCCGGGGCCGGGGTCGGCCACCGCCGCGAGCCTGCTGGTGGTGAGCGCGCACGCCGGGGACTTCGTCTGGCGGGCCGGCGGCGCCATCGCCCTGGCCGCCTCCCGCGGGCAGCGGGCCAGCGTCGTGTGCCTGAGCTACGGCGAGCGCGGCGAGTCCGCGCGCGCCTGGCGGGAGGGCCACGGCCTGGAGGAGATCAAGGCCATGCGCCGCGAGGAGGCCGAGAACGCCGCGGCCGCCCTCGGCGCCGAGGTCCGGTTCCTCGACGCGGGCGACTACCCGCTGGTGGAGTCGCGGGAGCTGGTCGACCACCTGGTCCGGATCTACCGCGAGCTCTCGCCGGCCGTCGTCCTGACCCACACCCTCGCCGACCCCTACAACGGCGACCACCCCGCGGCGGCGCGGATGGCGCTGCAGGCCCGCGTGCTCGCCCAGGCCATCGGCTACGACGCCCCCGGCGAGCCCCTCGGCGCCCCGCCGGTGTTCTTCTTCGAGCCCCACCAGCCCGAGCAGTGCGACTTCCGACCCGACGTGCTGCTCGACATCACCGAGGTGTTCGACCGCAAGCGCAAGGCGATGGAGTGCCTGCCCGCCCAGCAGCACATGTGGGACTACTACACCGACCTCGCCAAGCGCCGCGGCGTGCAGCTCAAGCGCAACGCCGGCCCCAACCTCGGGCTGGCGCACTCGACCATGGCCGAGGCCTTCGTCCGGGTGTACCCGCAGGTCACCACGGAGCTGTCGTGAACGCCCCGGTGACCAAGGTGATCGTCACCGACCCGCCGCGGGCCGACCTGGCCACCGTCGACGCGCTGGCCGAGCTGGGCGTGGCCACGGTGCACGAGGCCCAGGGCCGCGCCGGCTACCTGGGCACCGGGCTGCGCCCGATCCAGGACGGCGCGCGCGCCGGCGGCACGGCCGTCACCGCGCTGTGCTGGCCCGGCGACAACCTGATGATCCACGCCGCGGTCGAGCAGTGCGCCCCCGGAGACCTGCTGGTCGTCACCACCTCCTCGCCGTGCACCGACGGGCTGTTCGGCGAACTGCTGGCCACCAGCCTCGCCTCGCGCGGCGTGCGCGGCCTGGTCACCACCACCGGCGTGCGCGACGTCGCCGAACTGCGCGAGATGGGCTTCCCGGTGTGGTCGGCGGCGGTCAGCGCGCAGGGCAGCGTCAAGGCCACCGCGGGCGCGGTGAACGTCCCGGTCGTCGTCGGCGGCCAGGTCGTGCGGGCCGGTGACGCCGTGCTGGCCGACGACGACGGCGTCGTCGTGGTGGCCCGCGAACGGGTCGAGGAGGTGCTGGCCGCGAGCCGTGCGCGGGTCGAGAAGGAGGAGGCGGCGCGCAAGGCGTTCCGCGACGGCGAGCTGGGCCTGGACCGCTACGGCCTGCGCGCGACGCTGGCCGACCTGGGCGTCACCTACCTCAGCGCGGCGGAGCTGGAGCGGTGACCCCGCACGGCGTGCGCTGCATGCTGATGCGCGGTGGCACGTCCAAGGGCGCGTTCTTCCTCGCCGACGACCTGCCGGCCGACCCGACCGCCCGCGACGACCTGCTGCTGCGGATCATGGGCAGCCCCGACCCGCAGCAGATCGACGGCCTGGGCGGCGCCCAGCCGGTGACCAGCAAGGTCGCCGTGGTCTCGCCGTCCGCGGCGCCCGACCGCGACGTCGACTACCTGTTCCTGCAGGTCGGCGTGGACGCCGCGACCGTGTCGGACAAGCAGAACTGCGGCAACCTGCTCGCCGCCGTCGGGCAGTTCGCGGTCGAACGCGGGCTCGTCGCGGCCGCCGACGGCGAGACCAGCGTGCGCATCACGATGGTCAACACCGACGGGCTGGCGGTGTCCCGGTTCGCCACGCCCGGGCGCCGCGTCGACTACGCGGGCGCCACCGCGATCGCCGGCGTGCCCGGCACCGCGGCCCCGGTCGCGCTCGACCTCGCCGACACCGAGGGCTCGACCTGCGGCAGCCTGCTGCCCACCGGCCGGCTCGTCGACGAGATCGACGGCCTGGCGATCACCTGCATCGACAACGGCATGCCCGTCGTCGTCGTGCGCGCCGCCGACCTCGGGCGCACCGGCTACGAGAGCCCGGCCGAGCTGGGCGCCGACGCCGCGCTCACCGAGCGCGTGCAGAGCCTGCGCGTGCAGGCCGGCAAGCTGATGGGCCTGGGCGACGTCACCTCGGCGTCGGTGCCCAAGACCACCCTGGTCGCCGCGCCGCGCGACGGCGGCGCCATCAGCACCCGCACGTTCATCCCGGTCCACCCGCACCCCTCGATCGGCGTGCTCGGCGCGGTCAGCGTGCTCACCGCGGCGATGATCGACGGCGCGGTCGGCCACGACCTGCTGGTGCGCCCGGCCGGCGGCGGGCCGCTGCGCGTCGAGCACCCCAGCGGCTTCCTCGACGTCGACGTCGAGCTCGAACCCGGCGCCGACCCGCCGCGGGTGCGCCGCTCCACCGTCGTCCGCACGGCCCGTCCGCTGTTCGACGGCACCGTCTTCCCCCGTCCGTGACCCCTGACGACCCCTGACGACCCCTGACCTGGAGAGCGCACGATGTCCGAGACCACCCAGTCCCCGAGCGCCTTCCCCGTGCGCCGCCTGCTCCACGACATCGCCCACCTCGCCCACGTCGAGCTGCTCACCCCGGAGCCCGAGGCCAGCGTCGACTTCTTCGTGAACGTGCTCGGCCTGACCGAGAACGGCCGCGACGGCGACTCGGTCTACCTGCGCACCTGGGACGACTACGAGCACCACAGCCTCAAGGTGACCGCGTCGACGACCTCGGGCGTGGGCCGCACGGGGCTGCGCGCGTCGAGCCAGGAGGCGCTGGAACGCCGCGTCGCCGCCGTCGAGGAGAAGGGCCTGGGCATCGGCTGGAAGGACGGCGACCCCGGCATCGGCCCGACCTACCTGTGCCGCGACCCCGACGGCCACGAGATCGAGCTGTACTGGGAGACCGAGCGCTTCCAGCCCACCGACGCCCAGCGCCCGGCGCTGAAGAACCAGGCGCAGGCCTACCCCGGGCGCGGGGTGGGCGTGCGCCACCTCAACCACGTCAACTACCTGGCCCGCGACGCGGCCGGCAACGGCGACTTCATCTGCGACCAGCTGGGCGCACGGGTCACCGAGCAGATCCAGCTGGACACCGGGGTGATCTCCGGGCAGTGGACGCACTTCAACCAGAAGTCCTACGACCTCGTCTACACCAACGACTGGACCGGGTCGCGGGGGCGACTGCACCACATCGCGTTCAGCACCGACACCCGCGAGGACATCCTGCGCGCCGCCGACATCGCCCTGGACAGCGGCGTGTTCATCGAGACCGGCCCGCACAAGCACGCCATCCAGCAGACGTTCTTCCTCTACCTCTACGAGCCCGGCGGCAACCGCATCGAGCTGTGCAACCCGACCGGGCGGCTGATCTACGCCCCGGACTGGGAGCCGGTCACCTGGACCGAGGCCGAGCGGGCCAAGGGCCAGGCCTGGGGGCTGAAGACGATCGCGTCCTTCCACACCCACGGCACTCCCCCGGTCGACACCCCGCAGAGCTGACCGGGAGCGGCGCGCCGGACCTCCGGCGCGCCGCGGCCGGCTCAGCCGAGGAAGCGCACCACCGACTCCAGGATGCAGACCGGCTTGTCCCCGCCCTCGCGCTCGATCACGCCCGACACGGTGAGCTGGTAGCCGCCCTTCACCTCGACGACGTCGAGCAGCGTGGCGCGCAGCCGCACCGCGGAGCCGACCGGCACCGGCGCCGGGAAGCGCACCTTGTTGAGCCCGTAGTTGACCGCCGTCGTGCAGTCGGTGACCGCCAGCACCTGCGACCACATCGGGATGAACAGCCCGAGGGTCAGGAAGCCGTGCGCGATCGGCCCGCCGAACGGGCTCTCCGCCTTCGCCCGCTCGACGTCGACGTGGATCCACTGGTGGTCGTCGGTGGCGTCGGCGAAGCGCTGGACGCGCTCCTGGGTGACCTCGACCCAGTCGCTGGTGCCCAGCTCGGCGCCCTTGAGCCCGGGCAGCTCGGCGAGGGTGGTCGTGGTGGAGCTCATCGGGGGCCTCCTCGAAACACGCAACACAAGACTGGACGGTCGACATCCTATGTGTTGGCATACGCTGCGGGGAGGCCCCCGGACCAGCGCGGTCAGCCCCGCAGGTCGGCCACGTAGGTCGCGACCCGGTCGACGAGCGCCTTCTGGTGCGGCTCCAGGTCGTGCCCGCCCATCCCGCCGACCACCGGCAGCATCGGGTCGTCCATGACGTGCACCCCGGCCAGCTCCTGGATGGTCGCCACCCCGCAGAACGGCACGTAGATGGGGCTGTAGCCGCCCTCCTGCAGCAGCACCAGCCGGCCGCCGGCCGAGCGCTGCGCCGCCTCCTTCACCGTCCGGGTGAGGGCGACGAAGCTGGTGCTGGTGACCAGCTGGCGGGCCAGCGGGTCCATCGCGTTCGGGTCGAACCCGCAGGCCACCAGCACCAGCTCGGGGGCGTAGGCCTGCAGCGCCGGGCCGATCACGGTCTCGGCCGCGTACTGGTAGGCGCCGTCGCCGCAGCCCACCGGCATCGGGATGTTGATGTTGTAGTTCCGCCCGGCCCCGGTCCCGCGGTCCTCCAGCAGCCCGGAGTTCGGCGGGAAGCAGCGGTCCTGGTGGATCGAGAGGGTCAGCACCGACGGGTCCTCGGCGAAGATCGCCTGCGCGCCGTTGCCGTGGTGGACGTCCCAGTCGACGATCGCCAGCCGCTCGATGCCCAGCTCCGCGCGGGCGTGCTTCGCGGCGACGGCCACGTTGTTGAAGATGCAGAACCCCAGCCCGGTCTCCGGGAGCGCGTGGTGGCCGGGCGGGTTGACCAGCGCGAAGCCGTTGTCGACGGCACCGGACACGACGGCCTCGGTCATCGCGATCGCACCGCCCGCGCTGAGCGCGGCGATCCGGTAGGCGCCCTTGCCGAACGGCGAGAAGCCGTCGCCCGCGTCGCCGCCCTTGGGCAGGGCGCTCTCGCGGACGATCCGCTCGACGTGCTCGGGGGTGTGCACCCGCAGCAGCTGCTCGGGGGTGGCCGGTCGGGGCGCGACCCGGGTCAGGTGCTCGACCAGCCCGGACACGCAGACCAGCTCGTGCAGGCGGCGCTTGGTGTCGGGGTGCGCGACGTGGTGGGCGATGGGCTGGTGGCCCGCGTCCGGGTCGGCCGGGAACAGCGCCCCCGAGCCGGTGTCGTGCCAGCCGAAGATCTCGTCCCACAGGTAGCCGGTCGTCATCGAGGGGCTCTCCTTCTTGCTCAGCTGCGGCGCAGGGAATCCAGGAAGTCGTCGAGCAACCGGAGCTGGCGCTCGGGGGTGGTGTCGCGCGGCATGAACAGCGCGTTGATCTGCAGGCCCATCAGCACGGCGAGCAGCGAGTCGATCACGGTGTCGATCGCGCCGTCGTCGCAGCGGCCGGGCGGGATCTCCCCGGTGGCCCGGGCCTGGCGCAGGTAGGTGCGGACCTGGTCGCGCCACTCGACCATGGTCCCGGCGAAGAACTCCACGAGGTGGTCGTCGCCCGCGGCGTGGTCCCAGAAGCCGATGACGACCCGCGCCTCGCGCAGCCGCTCCTCGTCCAGCGGCATGATCTCCAGGCACAGCAGGCGCAGGGCGGCCAGGCCGCCGCGGTCGCCGATGGCCGCGGCGGCGCGCTCGTTGGTGGCGTCGTAGGCCCGCCGGAACGCCGCGCGCAGCACGGCGTCCTTGTCCGGGAAGTACCGGGTCAGGGCGCCGTTGGCGTACCCAGCCGCGGTGGCCAGCTCGCGCATGGTCACCGACTGGAACCCGCGCGAGGAGATCAGCTTCCAGACCGCCTCGATGATCTCCCGGCGCCGGGCCTCGTGGTCGACGATCTTCGGCATCAGCCGAGGATGTCGGACAGCTCCCGCCTGCGGTCACCGCGCCCCGCCACGGCCGTGCCGAGCACGACGCCGATCACCAGCACGACGAACGGCAGCAGGACCAGCGTCCAACCGGTGGCACTGAGCGTCCACGGGGTGGTCGTCGGGTCGACGCCGTCGGGGACCGTGCCGGAGAGCAGCCCGAACCGGGAGATGAGCAGGTAGAGCCCGGTGAGCAGGCCCAGGCCGGCGAGGACGGGCGCGGCCGTGGTCGACCACCAGTGCCGCTGCTGACCGCGGCGGGCGAAGTGCACCAGTACCGCGACGCACACCAGGATCTCCACCACGAGGACGGAGATGACGGCCATGCCGGAGGCCCAGTAGAACAGGTTGAGCACCGGGTCCAGCCCGGCCAGCGCGAACACCACGATGACCAGGCCGGTGATGACGCTGGTGGCGATCGAGCCGGCGGCCGGGGCGCCGCGGCCGTTGGTGTGCTGCAGCCCCGCGGGCAGCACTCCGGCGCGCCCGAGCGAGAAGAAGTAGCGGGCGCTGCAGTTCTGGAAGGCCAGCAGCCCGGCGAACAGGCTGGACAGCACCAGCCAGCTCATCGCGGTGGCCAGCCAGTCGCCCACGTAGGTGCCGGCCACGGTGAACAGCACGGCGGCCGGGTCGGCCAGCGGCGTCCCGTCCACGGTGGACAGCTCGGCGACCTTGCCCTCGATGCCCGACGCGCCCAGCCCGCTCACGATCGCGAAGGCGGCCAGCGCGAAGATGACGGTGATCAGCCCGACCGCGAGGTAGGTGGCCCGGGGCACGGTGCGCTCCGGGTCGCGGCTCTCCTCGCCGTAGATGGCGGTCGCCTCGAAACCGATGAACGAGGCGAACGCGAAGGCCAGCGCGATGCCGGCCGAGCCGACCAGCCCGCCGACGAACACGTTCTGCGGGGCGAAGGACGCCGCGACGTCCAGCCCCTCCGGCCCGCCGCCGCTGCCGATGACGGCGAACGCCACGATGACCAGGCTGAGCAGCTCGCAGATCATCAGCACCCCGAGTAGCTTGGCGCCGATGTCGACCCGGAGCACCGACAGGCCCAGCACGACCGCCCAGGCGATGAGCGACCACAGCCACCACGGCAGCTCCAGGCCGACCGTCGCGGCCATCTGCCCGGCCATGATCCCGCCGAAGAAGCCGTAGATCGACAGCTGGATGGCCAGGTAGGCGAGCAGCGAGACCAGCGCCGAGCCGACGCCGGCGGGGATGCCCAGCCCGCGCCCGACGTAGGCGAAGAAGGCGCCGGTGTTGGTGACGACCCGGCTCATCGCCGAGAACGCCGAGCTGAAGATCAGCAGGGTGATGCCGACCGCGACGTAGGCGCCGGGCACACCGGCGCCGTTGCCCGCGGCGGCGGCCACCGGCACGGCACCGGTCATGCCGACCAGCGGGGCCGCGGCGGCGACGACGAAGAAGACGATCCCGGCCACGCCCAGCCGGTTCGCGGCCAGCCGGTCGCCCGCCTCGGGGGAGCGGCGACGGGTGCGGGTGCGCTCAGCCATGGTGGTGGACCCCGCCGTCCTCGATCGAGCCGTTGGAGGCGCAGTGGCCCGACGCCGAGGCGGGCACGTCGAGCGTGGGGTTGCGGTCGAAGAAGCCGACCGGCTTGAGCGTGAACCCGGTGTAGTCGACCGGCATGATCGGCCAGTCCTCGGGGCGCGGTACGTGGGTGAGCCCGAAGGTGTGCCAGACGACGACGTCCTGGCCGTCGAGGTCGCGGTCGGCCGCGGCGTAGGCGGGCAGGCCCGCGCCGCCGGAGTGCTGGTTGACGAAGTCGCCCGCGGAGTAGCGCTCGGCCGGGTCGTAGCGGGTGACCCACAGGTGGCGGGTCGCGAACGCGGCCCGCTGGGCGATCGAGGAGTCCGGGTCGGCCAGCAGGGTGGGCAGGCCCTGCGGGGCCAGCGCGTAGCCGACCGGGCGCCCGAGCTGGTTGGTCTTCTCCGGGTTCACGATGTGCCAGACCCGGTTGCGGTCCGGCGCGGCGTCGCGCTGGGCGGCGGACTCGCGGTCCAGCACGGTGTGCTGCACCGTCCAGGCGTTGCCGCGCAGGTTGTCCGGGCCCTTGGGCACCCGCACGACCTCGACCTCCTCGACCCGGTTGGCCGGGCCGTCGACGGTCATGTCCAGCCGGGCGCTGAACAGGTGCTGGTGCAGCGGGGCGCCCAGGCCCGGGGCGATCTCGGAGGCGTAGGGGTAGTCGCCGCCGGGGTGGGCCGAGGTGAACACGACGCCGGTGGCCTTGGCCTCGAAGGCGATGGTGCCGTCGAGGTAGAGGTACCAGTAGAAGCCGTAGTCGTAGTTGCCGACGGTGGTGAAGAAGGAGATCACCAGACGGCGCTGGCGGCGGGTCTCCGCCGAGCCCGTCCACAGGTCGGAGTGCTTCCAGAGGATTCCGAAGTCCTCCTCGTGGATGCAGACCGCGTTGGGCAGCACCCGCGGGTTGCCCATCTCGTCGGCCAGCACGGCGTCCATGTAGGTGATCTCACCGAGGCAGTCGCAGCCCAGCTCGAGGGAGTTGGCGTAGCGCCCGACCAGGTACTCACCGGTGTCGAAGTAGTTCTGCCACGACCGCACGGGCGCCGGGTCGGCGTAGGGCACGACCATCTCGGCGATCGAGGCCCGGTAGATGATCGGGCGGGTGCCCGCGCCCTCGTCGAAGCCGATCTGGTGCAGCACCAGGCCCTCACGGGCGTCGAACCCGACCCGCAGCGACCACTTCTCCCAGGTCAGCACGTTGCCGTCGAGGGTGAGGCTGGAGCCGTGCGGCTGGGTGATCTCGATCGGCTTCTGGGTGGTGCGCAGCGGACCGCGCACGGCGGGGTCGTCGTAGTTGCCGTTGACCTCGGGCACCGGGACCGGGCCGGCGTCGATGACCTGGTCGACGACCCGGTTCATGGTGTCGACGTAGGCGACCAGGCCGTCGATCGGGTGCGCCCAGGCGGAGTCGCTCTCGTGCTCCTGGACGAACGCCAGCCCGCGCAGGATCCGGCGGCCGGACTCCTCGGGGTACTCGTCGGCGTACACGCCCGCCGACAGCGGCGCGACGCGGACCTTCTCGACGTCCAGGCCGCGCGCGGCCAGCGCGGCCAGCCAGCGCTCGTCGGTCGAGAGCAGCCGCTCGACCAGCTCGAACTCCTCGTCGAGCACCGGGAGCTGGCCCGCGGTGGCGGTGTCCAGCTCGACCTGCGACACGATGCTGTCGGTGTCGAGGTCGACGACGACGTCGCGGGAGACCTGGGCGGCGATGTCGAGCAGCAGCGCGCGGAAGCGGCGGGCGGTGGCGTCGCCGTCGCGGTGGGCCAGCACGTCGGACTTGGCCGGCTCCTGCAGCCCGACGTAGACGAAGCGCGTGCTGTCGGCGACCAGGCCCGCGGCGTCGAGGACGCGGCGGACCCCGCCGATCTCCTCGGCGGTGACCTGGTCGAGGGGATGGGTTCGGCGCAGCTGCACGGCGGTCGGGGGCACCAGGGCTCCTAGGTGTCTGTGAGCGTCTTGTCCACGTGCGTTTGTCTACGAGCGTTGACGAAAGAATCGACGAGAACGCTGGCGGGCATGGAGGTGGGAACGACGGGTCGCTCGCCTGACCGGCGGGGCTGGGGTGGAGCTCGGGGCGCCGGACCTGCGGGACAACGGGACCATAGCACCGGGCGACGGCGGCGAAAGGCCGTTCGCGGTAGCCGGGCGGTCAGCGACGGTGACCGGTCCCGCCGATCCCCGCAACCCTCGCGAACCGGTCCTCACCCAGCAGGCCGAGCCGGGTGGCCAGGCGGGCCGCCGCGGCGCGGTTCGGGGCGCCGGTCTTGGCCAGCAGGTGCTCGACATGCGTCGCCACCGTCCGCGGGGTGATCCGCAGCGCCGCGGCGATCTGGGCGTTCGTCCGCCCGCCGGCCAGCGCGCCGAGCACGTCGAGCTCGCGCAGCGTCAACCCGAACGGCGCCGGCGCGGGGCGGTGCAGCACCACGACGCCGCCCGCGCGCGGCTCCAGCGCGACGGCCAGCAGCTCGCGGTCGAGCACGACGAGCGCGGCCCCCGGGACCGGTCCCCCGGCCAGCGCCACGACCAGCAGGGGGTGCAGCGGCGAGCGCAGGCCGACCAGCTCCGGGCGCGCGCCCGGCGACAGCGCCGTGGCCCCGGCCGGTCCGACGAACAGGCCGTCTACCTCGCCCGCCGCCAGGGCCGTGGTCGCCGGGACGGGCGCGGGCAGCGGGTCGAGCAGGCCGGCCAGGTCGTCGGCGAGCAGCTCCAGCAGGGCCACGGCGTCGTCGTCGGGCTGGTGCGCGTCGAGCGTGCTGGCGTTGACCATGCCCAGGTAGCGGCCGTCGGGGGCGGTCAGGCAGTGGGTGAGCCCGTCGCGGAAGCCGAACGGGCCGATCACCGTGTCGAAGATCGGCCCGCGCCGGCGGGGGCCCGGGATGTCGCGCACCCGCATCGGCCGCCCGCCCTGGCGTGTCTCGGCGAACAACGGGTCGGCGTGCATGTCCTCGTCGATCACCCGCAGCACCTGCGGCGGGTAGCCCGCCGCGGCCACGGTGCGGTGCCGCCCGGCGGCGGGGTCCCAGCGGCTGATCGACGCGCAGTCGTACGGCAGCACGCCGCGCAGCCCGACCAGCGCGGCCACGGCCAGCCCGGGGGCGGCGCCCGGGCGGCCGCGCAGCAG
>NZ_JAHDTH010000202.1 GCF_018531445.1 Pseudonocardia lacus | reverse complement strand
CCGGTCGCGGTGGCGCCGTAGGTGTCGTCGTGGGTGCGGTCGCTGCCGGTCGGCGGCGCGGCCGCGCCGGCCGGCCCGGCGGGCACCGTGCTGGTCGCCGGCCCCGACCTGGCCGGCGCCCGGCGCGAGGTCGACGAGCTGGCCGCGCTCTTCCCCGGGGCCACCGTGCTCGCCCCGCCGCGGTCGACGGTGCCGGCGGTGATCGCCGCGCTGTCCGGGGCCGACCTGGCCCACCTCGGCTGCCACGGCCTGCTGCGCGTGGACAACCCGACCTTCTCCGCGCTGCGGCTGTGCGGCGGCGACCTGACCCTGCACGCGCTGGACCAGTTGGGCGCCGCCCCGCGCCGGGTGGTGCTGGCCGCGTGCGACTCGGCGAACGGGTTCGTCTACGACGGCAACGAGGTGCTCGGCTTCGTCAGCGCGCTGATGGCCCGCGGGTCGACCGCGGTCGCGGCGAACAGCGCCCCCGTCGGCGACCCGGAGTCGGTGCCGCTGACCACCGGCGTCCACCGGGCGCTGCGGGACGGCGCCGCGATGGCCGAGGCCGTGCACACCGGGCGCGCCGTCCTGGACCGGGAAGACCCCCGCCAGTTCGTGAGTTGGTGCGTGACGACCGCCTTCGGTGGCGGGTGACAAGGAGAAGCGCGTGACCGAGACCCTCACCCGCACCAGGCGGTCCCTGCACGGGGCCGCCGAGCTGCTGCTGGCCGGCCCGCAGCACCGGGCCGCCGGGACCATCCGCCTGCGGGTCGTGCCCGGCGGGTTCGGCTGGGTGGCGGGCGAGCCGCGCGTCGAGGGCAGCGACCTCGTCGGCCCGGCCGGTCGGGTGCCGCTGGTCGGCACCTACCGGGAGGTCGCGGCGGCGGCCGGCGTCGAGGTCGGGGCGCCGAGCGGCGTCTACAGCGACACGACGGGCATCGACCCCGACGAGCCGATCGACCTCGACCCGACCGCGGCTGCCCTGGTCACGGCCTGGTTCACGCTCGGCGACTCGGCCCTGCGCTCGTTCGCCCCGGAGGTCGAGCCGGTGCTCTGGCCCGAGCACTTCGACCTCGCGATCGCCGTGGACGAGGTCAACTACGGCGTCTCGCCCGGGGACGCCGGCGAGCCCCGTCCGTACGCCTACGTCGGGCCGTGGAGCCCGCGGGAGGGCGAGTTCTGGAACGCCCCCTTCGGCGCCCTCCGCCCGGCCGACGAGTTCACCGACGCGGCCGCGCTCGCCGCGTTCTTCACCGAGGGCCGTCGCCGCGCCACCCCCTGACCGTCGAGAACGAACTTGTCGTCCGTGTGGACCGGTCCATTGCACGACAACTTCGTTCTCGACGGCCGGGGTTGCGGCGAACGGGGGATGGGCAACGCCACCTTGCCGGCGGCGGCCGGCGCCTGTGACGATCTCCGCCCCGGGGGGACGAGGAGGTCGACCGTGGACCGCGCACGCCCCCCGCGCCGCCGCGACGCCGTCGAGACGCGCGAGCGCATCCTGCGGGTGGCCGCCGCGTGCTCCGGCCCGCTGTCGTTCGACGAGATCGCCCTGCGGGCCGGGGTCAGCCGGGCCACCGTCTACCGGCACTTCCCGCACCGGCAGGCGCTCGGCGCCGCCGTCGCCGAGCGCGGGTTCGCGGCGCTGCGCCGCGCGCTGGCCCGCCGGGAGCGACCGGTGTTCCGCGACCTGCTGCACGCCGTGCTGGCCACCGTCGCCTCGCTGGGCTGGGTCGTCGACCTCGACGAGGTGGCCGAGCGCAGGCGCCACCGCCACCGGCGCACCCTGATCGCCGTGCTCACCCCGGCGTTCCGCCAGGCGCAGGCCGACGGCGAGCTGCGCGGCGACGTCGAGCCCGCCGACCTGGAGCCGATCCTGCGGGCCCTGACCGCCGCCGCTCGCGAGCCGGACGGCCCGGTGGCGGCCCGTCGGCTGCTCGCGGTGCTGATCGACGGCCTGTTCGTGCACCGGCCGGTCGACACCGACATCGACGCACCCCGCCCTACGTGCGCGTGGGCGGAACGGGCCCGCGCCTAACTGAGACGGCCGGCCGGGCCCAGTCTCGTTACCCGCCAGTAACCTCAGCGGGCCCCGCACGTCCTTTCATCGGCGAAAGGTCCTCCCGGCATGCGCAGATCACGTCGGCTCGCGCTCCTGTTCCCGTCCGTCGCCCTCGCGCTCACCCTCGCGGCCGCACCGGCGCACGCCGCCGATCCGGTCGACTACGTCGCCATGGGCGACTCCTACTCCTCCGGGGCCGGCGCCCCGCCCTACGGCCTGTGCTTCCAGAGCGCCGCCGCCTACGGCCCCCGCTGGGCGGCGACCCACGACGTCTCCTCGTTCCTGTTCACCGCCTGCGGCGGGGTGACCAGCCAGCAGATGGGGCCGCAGTTCCTCGCGCTCTCCGACCGCACCGACCTCGTGACGATCACCATCGGCGGCAACGACGTCGGGTTCATCAACGTCGTGCTCGGATGCGTCACCGGCACCGACGCGCAGTGCACCGCGGCCGTCGACCAGGCCGTGCGCAGCGGCGAGACCACGCTCCCCGGTCGCCTCGACGCCACCTACGCCACGATCGAGAAGCGGGCGCCGCGGGCCGAGGTCGTCGTCCTCGGGTACCCCCGCCTCGTCGAACCCGACGGCGCCTGCCTGACGCCGAGCAAGCGCGCCGACCTCAACCGCGGCGCCGACGCCCTGCACGAGGTCATCTCCGATCGGGCCGCCGCCGCGGGCGTCGCGTACGTCGACGTCCGCGACCACTTCGCCGGCCACGGCGCCTGCGGCCCCGACCCGTGGATCAACCCGTTCAGCGCCGCGCGGATCGTCGAGTCCTTCCACCCCAACCGCGACGGCTACGCCAAGGGCTACCTGGCCCTGCTCAACTCCGTCACCGACTGACCGTCGAGAACGAAGTTGCCGTGCAAATGGACCGGTCCACTGCACGGCAACTTCGTTCTCGACGGGGCGCGCGGGTCAGCGCATGGCGCGGTTGATCGCCGAGACGACGGCCTTCAGCGAGGCGTTGACGAGCGAGCCGTTCACCCCGACGCCCCACAGCACGGTGTCCTCCACCGCGCACTCGACGTAGGCCGCCGCGCGGGCGTCGTCGCCGGCGGACATGGCGTGCTCCTGGTAGTCCAGCACGCGGATGTCGAAGCCGATCCCGGCCAGCGCGTCGACGAACGCGGCGAGCGGCCCGTTGCCGGTGCCGGTGATCTCGTGCAGGTCGTTCTCCACCCGCACGGTGGCCACGATCTCGTCGTTGCCCTCGCCGTCGCTGGTCAGCCGGTGGCGGATCAGCTTGAGCGGGGTGACGCGGTCCAGGTACTCGGTCTCGAAGCAGTCGCGCATCTCCTTGGGCGAGATCTCGCCGCCCTCGGAGTCGGTCAGCTCCTGCACGACGCGGCTGAACTCCATCTGCAGCCGCCGCGGCAGGTCCAGCTGGTGCTCGGTCTTCATGATGTAGGCGACGCCGCCCTTGCCGGACTGCGAGTTCACCCGGATCACGGCCTCGTAGGTGCGGCCGATGTCCTTGGGGTCGACCGGCAGGTACGGGACCTCCCAGCGGAAGTCGTCGACCGCGACGCCGGCCTCGGCCGCGTCGGTCTTCATGGCGTCGAAGCCCTTGTTGATCGCGTCCTGGTGGGAGCCGGAGAACGCGGTGTAGACCAGGTCGCCGCCCCAGGGGTGGCGCTCGCCGACGGGCAGCTGGTTGCAGTACTCGACGGTGCGCCGGATCTCGTCGATGTCGGAGAAGTCGATCTGCGGGTCGATGCCCTGGGTGAACAGGTTCATCCCCAGGGTGACCAGGTCGACGTTGCCGGTGCGCTCGCCGTTGCCGAACAGGCAGCCCTCGATGCGGTCGGCGCCGGCCTGGTAGCCCAGCTCGGCGGCGGCGACGCCGGTGCCGCGGTCGTTGTGCGGGTGCAGGCTCAGCACGATGCCCTCGCGGCGGGCCAGGTTGCGGTGCATCCACTCGATGGAGTCGGCGTAGACGTTCGGCGTGGCCATCTCCACCGTCGCCGGCAGGTTGACGATCATCGGCGACTCGGGGGTGGGCTGCCACAGCTCGCTGACGGCGTTGCAGACGTCGACGGCGTACTGCAGCTCGGTCCCGGTGTAGGACTCGGGGGAGTACTCGAAGCGCCAGTCGGTGTTCGGGTACTTCTCGCTGAACCGCAGCACGTCCTCCGCGCCGTCGGTGGCGATCTTGGAGATGCCGGCGCGGTCGGAGCGGAACACGACCCGCCGCTGCAGGATCGACGTCGAGTTGTACAGGTGCACGATCGCCCGCGGCGCGCCCTCGCACGCCTCGTAGGTGCGCTCGATCAGCTCGGTGCGGGCCTGGGTCAGGACCTGGATGGTGACGTCGTCCGGGATGAGGTCCTGCTCGATGATCTCGCGGACGAAGTCGAAGTCGGTCTGGCTGGCCGCCGGGAACCCGACCTCGATCTCCTTGTAGCCCATCCGCACCAGCAGGTCGAACATCCGGCGCTTGCGGGTCGGGGACATCGGGTCGATCAGCGCCTGGTTGCCGTCGCGCAGGTCGACCGCGCACCACAGCGGGGCCGTGGTGATCCGCTTGTCCGGCCAGGTGCGGTCGGGCAGCGATACCGGCTCGACGAACTCGTGGAACGGGCGGTACCGGTGGACCGGCAGGTGCGAGCCGCGCTGCGGGTTCCACACCGGCTGGGTATCGGGGACCGGGCGGTCGGGCGTGCGCAGGCGGCTGGCGCTGGACGACACGTAGGCGTCCGGGGAGGTGGTCATCGGGAGTGCTCCTGGGGTGGGCTGGTCATGGGAAGACCGGCGCACGCCACGACCCGCGACGGAGGGCCGGTCGGTCAGACCCCGCCGCGGCGACGAAGGAGCAGGCGCGCCACACCACGACCATAACCCCTCCGCCCCCCGTCCCCGCAACCTCGTCCCCCAACCTCGCCGCGCATCTCGCCGGGCCATGGGGAGCCGGCCCGGCGCGGCAGGGTGCCGATCCGGGCGACGTGGTCCACTATGCGTGTCGGCGGACCGGTGCCCGACGGGGGAGGACTGACCGGATGGTGGTAGCTCGCCGCGGGACCGACACCGCGGCCAACGTGCTGCGGTTCATCGGCCTCGCGTTCGTCGCCGTCCTGGTGCTGCACATCCTGCTGACCCTGCTGGCGAACCCCGCCCACGAGGTGACCCAGCTGGTCGCGCGCGCAGCCGACTACCTCGACCTCGGCCTCGACGGCCTGTTCGTGCCGGACAACCCGCAGGTCGCAGTGATCCTCAACTACGGCGTCGCCGCGCTGCTCTGGTACCTGATCATGGTGGTGGTCGTGCGATTGGTCCGCCGCCTCGGCTGACGCCCGGGGCCCCCGGGCGTCACCGGCGGGCGGGGGCGCGGAGGGCGGGCCGGCGCTGCCAGTGGGTCCACAGCGGACGGTAGCCGTGGCGGTACCAGAACGGGGTGGAGACGGGGTTGGGCACGGCGTGGTGCAGCAGCGTCACCCCCGCACCCGCCGCCGCGAGCGCCCCGTCGGCGACGGCGTGCAGCACCGAGGCGATGCCGCCGCCCCGCGCCGCCGGGTCGACGTACATCGAACCGAGGTAGCCGACCGTCGGCGCCGCGCACAGGCCCCGGGCCTCGTCGGCGTACCCGGGCGGGTCGACCGAGCACATGCCGACGGGGCGGCCGTCCCGCTCGGCCAGCCAGACGGACTCGATCGGGCGGGCCAGGGCCGCCGCGTAGCCCTCGACCAGCCGCGGGAGGGTCGACGGGCGTTCGCCGAGCGCGCCGAACCGGCCGTCGTAGCGGACGATCTCCAGGCCGAACCGGGCGACGACGCCCACGTCGGCCCCGCGCGCCGGGCGGATCACGACGTCGGTCGCCGGCGCGGGGGCCGCGCGTCCCGTCGGGCCCGCCGCCAGCACGACGGCCGGGGCGAAGCCGTGCCGGGCCAGCGCCAGCAGCGGGGTGGTGTCGCGGCTGGGCCAGACGACCTCGGCGGTGCTCTCGTCGTCGTCCGGCGGGCCGAGGCGGGGTTCCCAGCGGTCGAGGAGGGCGCCGAGCGCGGCGGCGGGGTCGGGACCGGCGACGAGCGCGCTGAGCCCGTGGTTGCGCAGGCCCGTCCAGGACGCGCTCATGCCCTCCGGGTCGACGTCGTTGCGGGTGGTCCAGCCGGCGCCGCCGGGCACGAGGACCGGGTCGGGAGCGGGCGGCTCGGGGGCCGGGAGCAGCGGGTCGGCGGCGCGCCACCGGGCGGCCTGGGCCGCGTACAGCTCGCCGACGTCCACGTCACCACGGTAGTGCGCTGAAGCGGTCCTGAAGCGGGCGGTGAGGTACTCACCGGGTCCCACCCCGACGTCCCGATCGGACCGGTGATCCCCGTGACCAGCACCGAGACCCGCCGCCGCGGCGGCACGCTGACCACCCTGCTCGTCCTCATCACGCTCGCCCAGCTGCTCACGCTCGTCCTGCTCGTCACCGACTGGCAGAACGCGGTGTCGCACGGCCAGTCGGTCGGCGGCCTGGCCGTGTTCGGGGTGGTGCTCTGCCTGCTCGCCCTGGCGGCCTGCGCGGGCACCTGGGCGTGGCGGCGCTGGGGCCCGGTCCTGCTCGCGGTGATCGCGGCCGTCGGGCTCGTCACCGACCTCGTGTTCGGGCTGCCGCCGCTCGCGCTGCTGCTCCGCCTCGTGCTGCTCGCCGCGTTCTTCGGCGCGGTCAGCATCCGCTGGGAGGGCTTCCGCTGACCAGCACCGCGGGCCGGCGCCGCCACGACGTCCACAGCGGGCGGTAGCCCTGCCCGTACCAGAACGGCGTGGACAGCGGGTTCGGCGGCGAGTGGTGCAGCAGCGTGCGGGTGGCGCCGGCGGCGAGCAGGGCCGCGTCGGCGTGCGCGTGCAGCGCCGCGCCGAGCCCGCCGCCGCGCACCGCGGGGTCGACGTAGAGCGAGCTCAGGTAGCCGACCGGTCCGTCGGCGCACAGCGGGGCGATCCAGCCGGCGCGGTCGGGCGGGTCGACCTCGCACAGCCCGACCATGCGATCCGCCGCTTCGGCGACCCACGCGGTCACGTCGGCCCCGTCCGCGCGGCCGGCCAGCTCCTCTCGCATCAGACTCGCGGTCGAGGGGCGCTCACCGACCGCGCCGAACTGCGCGTCGAACCGGACGATGCCCAGGTGCAGCTCGGTCGCGGTGTCCACGTCGGATGGCGCCAGGGGCCGGATCCGGACGCCGGCCGGCGTCGGCGCGTCGACCCCGCCCGTGCGGCGGACCGCGATGACGGTCGCCGCGCCGAACCCGCGCCGGTTCAGCGCGAGCACGGGTGCGGTGTCGCGGCTGGGCCAGAGCACCTCGACGGTGCTGTCCTGGTCGCCGGCCGGACCGAGCAGCGGCTCGCAGCGGTCGAGCAGCGCGCCCAGCGCCCCGGCCGGGTCGTCGCCGGCGACGTGCGCGTCGAGCCGGTGCACGCGGGCCGCGCTCCAGGTGGCGGCCACGCTGCGCGGGTCCGGGTCGGTGCGGCGGAGCCAGCCGTGGCCACCCGGCACGCCCATCGGGTCGGGCCGCGGTGCGGGCGGCGGGGGCAGCAGCGGGTCGACGGCCCGCCACCGGGCGGCCTGGGCGGCGTGCAGGTCGCGGTGGTCCACCGCCCCACGGTAGTGGCGGCGGTCCTCGCGCCCGGGCCGGTGACCCGAGGCCGTCCTCACCGCATCGGGTGGCGCCCGGTTGTGGCATGGATCGAAACCGGTCGGGAACACGGGACCGGGCCGGTAGGGTGGATTTCCGACCAGCGCCCGGTCGCCGACGGGTTCCGGGCGCGCGGAATCCGACGGTCGCGTGCACCACTAGCCGCGCCAGGACAGGAGGTCGGCGGTGGCCCTCGTCGTGCAGAAGTACGGCGGATCATCAGTCCAGGACGCGGACCGGATCAAGAAGGTCGCCGAGCGGATCGTCCGCACGCACAAAGAGGGCAACGACGTCGTCGTCGTGGTGTCCGCCATGGGCGACACGACCGACGAGCTGCTCGACCTCGCCGAGCAGGTGTCCCCGGCCCCGCCGCCGCGGGAGATGGACATGCTGCTCACCGCGGGCGAGCGCATCTCCAACGCGCTGGTCGCGATGGCCATCCACGCCCTCGGCGACCAGGCCCGCTCGTTCACCGGCTCGCAGGCCGGGATGATCACGACCTCCAAGCACGGCGACGCGCGGATCGTGCAGGTCAACCCGCAGCGCCTGCGCGACGCCCTGGACGAGGGCGCGATCGTGCTGGTGGCCGGGTTCCAGGGGGTCAGCCAGGACTCCAAGGACGTCACCACGCTCGGCCGCGGCGGCTCGGACACCACCGCGGTGGCGCTGGCCGCCGCGCTGGAGGCCGACGTCTGCGAGATCTACACCGACGTCGACGGCATCTTCTCCGCCGACCCGCGGATCGTGCCCGACGCGCAGCGCCTCGACACCATCACCTACGAGGAGATGCTGGAGATGGCCGCCTGCGGGGCGAAGGTCCTGCACCTGAGGGCCGTCGAGTACGCCCGCCGCTACGGCGTCCCGCTGCGCGTGCGCAGCTCGTACAACGACAAGCCGGGATCGCTGGTCACCGGCTCGATCGAGGAGATTCCCGTGGAGAACGCGATCATCACCGGGGTCGCGCACGACCGGTCCGAGGCCAAGATCACCGTGACCGGGGTGCCGGACACGCCCGGCATGGCGGCGCGCATCTTCCGGACCGTCGCCGAGGCCGACATCAACATCGACATGGTGCTGCAGAACATCAGCCACTCCGGCGACCGGCGCACGGACATCACGTTCACCCTTCCCAAGGTCGACGGACCGCGCGCGGTCACCGCGCTCACCGCGGTCCAGCCCGAGATCGGGTTCGAGCGGGTGCTGCACGACGACGAGGTCGGCAAGGTGTCGCTGATCGGCGCCGGCATGCGCAACCACCCCGGCGTCACCGCGACGTTCTGCGAGGCGCTGTCGAACGCCGGCATCAACATCGAGACCATGAACACCTCGGAGATCCGGATCTCCGTGCTGTGCCGCCCCGACCAGCTCGACACCGCGGTGTCGGCGCTGCACGAGGCGTTCGAGCTCGGCGGGTCCGAAGCGGCCGTCGTCTACGCGGGGAGTGGTCGATGAACGCCGGGCCCGTCGTCGCCATCGTCGGCGCCACCGGCGCCGTGGGCACCACCATGATCGAGATCATCGACGCCCGCCCGAGCGTGCCGTGGTCGGAGATCCGGCTGGTCGCCTCGGCGCGCTCGGCCGGCAAGGTCATCCCGGTCCGCGGGCGGGACATCACCGTGCTGGCGCTGGCGCCGGAGGTCTTCGACGGCGTCGACATCGCCCTGTTCGACGTGCCCGACGAGGTCAGCGCCGAGTGGGGGCCGATCGCCGCGGCCCGCGGCGCGGTCGTCGTCGACAACTCCGGCGCCTTCCGGATGGACCCCGACGTGCCGCTGGTGGTGCCCGAGGTCAACGCCGAGAAGGCGGCCGATCGCCCCCGGGGCATCGTCGCCAACCCCAACTGCACGACGCTGTCGATGATGGCCGCGATGGGCGCGCTGCACCGCGAGTTCGAGCTGCAGGCCATCGTGGTGGCGTCCTACCAGGCGGCGTCCGGCGCCGGGCAGGGCGGCATCGACCGGCTGGAGGCCGAGCTCGCCGCCGTCGCCGGCAAGCCGGTGGGCGTGCGCGCGGGCGACGTCGCCGAGGCGCTGGCCGCCGCCGGGCTCGACCCGGCCGACTCGCCGTTCCCCGCGCCGCTGGCGCTCAACGTCGTGCCGTGGGCCGGCTCCCTCAAGGACGACGGCTGGTCGTCGGAGGAGCTGAAGGTCCGCAACGAGGCCCGCAAGATCCTCGGCATCCCCGACCTCAGGGTCTCCGCCACCTGCGTGCGCGTCCCGGTCGTCACCACCCACTCGCTGGCCGTGCACGCCACGTTCGCCCGTGAGGTCACCGTCGACCAGGCCCGCAAGGTGCTCGCCGCGCAGCCCTCGATCGTGCTGCGCGACGACCCGGCCAACGGCGAGTGGCCCACCCCGGCCGACACCGTCGGCGGTGACCCGACCTGGGTCGGGCGCATCCGGCAGGCGCTGGACTTCCCCAACACCCTCGAGCTGTTCCTCTGCGGCGACAACCTGCGCAAGGGCGCCGCGCTCAACACCTACGAGATCGCCGAGACCATCGCGGCGGACCGGGGGTAGGGCGTGGCCATCGAGGAGCTGATCGACCGCTACGAGGCCGGGGGCGGCCAGCTGGCCGCGGCCAACGCCGACGGCCTCGCCGTCCCGCCCGCCCTGCACACGGTCGTGCTGACGTGCATGGACTCGCGCATCGACGTGTTCGCCCTGTTCGGGCTCAAGCTCGGCGAGGTGCACGTGCTGCGCAACGCGGGCGGCGTCGTCACCGAGGACGTCATCCGCTCGCTGACGATCAGCCAGCGCAAGCTGCAGACCCGCGACGTGCTGCTCGTCCAGCACAGCGGCTGCGGCCTGGGCACGTTCACCGACGACGACTTCTCCGAGGAGCTGGCCCACGAGGTGGGCATGCGCCCGCCGTGGCGCACCCACGCCTTCCGCGACCCGGCGATCAGCGTCCGGCGCGACCTGGCCCAGCTGCGCCACGACCCGTTCCTGCTGCCCGGCACCCGGGTCCGCGGGTTCGTGCTGGACATCGAGCGCTTCGTGCTCGACGAGGTGCACCTGCCCGACGCGCCCGAACGGGCCGCGGCGTCCTGACGGCCTGACGGGTCCCACGGCCGGCCGTGGGACCCCGTCAGGGGACGCGGACGGTGGTGAGGATGGCGCGGTGGTCGCTGCCGGCGATCTCGTGCACGGAGAACGACTCCGCGTCGATGCCCGCGGTGGACAGCACGTGGTCGATCTGCGGGCCGAACAGCTCGGTCGACTCCGTCGGGCTCCACGTCGACAGCAGGCCCTGGCCGCGCTGCTCGGCGGCGTCGGTGCAGCCGGTCATGCCCTTGCGCAGCAGCGAGTGGTCGAGGGTGGCGTTGAGGTCGCCGGCGATGATCGCGGGTGAGCCGCCGGCGCACCACTTCGCCAGCAGGGCCATGTCGTCGCGCCAGCGGGGGAAGCGGAAGTAGGTCGGGGCGGCGGCGTGGTAGGCGACGAAGGTGAGCTCGCCCAGCCCGCCGCCGGTGACCTGCAGGTAGGGGAAGCTGGCCGAGTCGGTGCCGATGTCGAAGCGCACCTCGCCCAGCCGCTCGGACACCAGCGCGACGACGCCGTCGATGTCGGCGCTGGCCTTCGAGGAGACCGCCCAGCGGTAGCCCAGCGGCTCGATCAGCGGCATCAGCTCGCCCGCGAAGCGCTCGCCGGCCTCGGAGATCGACACCAGGTCGGGGCGCTGGGCGGTGATCAGCGCGGCCAGCTCGGCGGGGTCGGCGTTGCCCTCGAAGGTGTTGAAGGCGAGCACGGACAGCGGCTCGCCCGCGGTGGGCAGCGGGTCGGCGATCACCCGGGGCATGATCGTCGCGCCGCCGGCGAGCAGCACGACCAGCGCGCCGACCGCGAACGGCAGCAGCGTGGCGCGGGCCCGGCGCCAGGCCACGACCAGCACCAGCAGCACCACGACCACGATCAGCCCGAACAGCAGCACCCACGGCCGGAAGGCGATGGCGCGGGCGAACGGGCCGCGGTGGTCGACGCCGACGAGGTCGGGGATCGCGGTGAACGCCGCGGCGGCGGTGAACAGCAGCGCGGCAAGGTAGCGGACGACCACGCGGCCGTGTCCGCGCCGGGCGGGCGGGGGTGGGGGCGTGATCGGGTCGAGCTGCCCGGGCGGCGCGGTCATCCGTTCGAGTGTGCCCTAGTGGGGGTGAGAGCTTGCTGAGGCCGGTCGGCGACCCGCGGTAACGCCGCCGAGGAGCCCGGCGAGCACCGCGACCCCGACGCCGGCGGCGCCGACGGTGAGCACCGCGGCCGACGGCGAGGCCAGGTCGATGAGCAGGCCGGCCAGCGGGGTGCCGGCGGCCGCGCCCAGGGTGATGGCCGAGGCGTGCAGGCCGGTGACGACGCCGCGGGCGGGCTCGGGGGCGAGCCGGCTGACCGCCTCCGAGCTGGCGGCCAGCGACGGGGCGAGCAGCAGGCCGCAGGGGAGCAGCAGCAGCGCGTAGGACCACCACACCCCGCCGAGCGCGACCGGCAGCGCGGCCACCCCGACCGCGGCGGTGATCACCGGCAGCGACGGCGCCCTGGTCATCGCCCCGTAGACGAAGCCACCGATCAGCGAGGCCAGGCACCACACGCCGTTGACCACCGGGATCCACGCGGCCTGCCCGGTGGTCTGCAGCCCGGCGATCATGGACAGCTCGGTGCCGAAGACCACGACGACCGCGGCCGACGTGGCCAGCAGCGCCGCCAGCAGCCGGCGGTCGAGCCACTGGCGGATCGGCGGGGCGGGCTCGTCGCCCGTGCCGGCCGTCTTGGTGGGCGGGTCGAGCAGCCACAACCCGATGCCGGACAGCACCCGCCCCGCACCCACGACCCACACCGCGACGGGCGAGGACGCCTGCAGCACGAGCAGCGTGCCCAGCGCGGGCCCGATGATGTAGGACAGCTCGACGGCCATCGAGTCCACGGCGAACGCCGGGCGCCGCTGCGCCTCGGGCACGATCGCCGCGATCGACTGGCGGACGACGGAGAACAGCGGCACCCCGAGCGCCCCCGCGGCCAGCGCGCAGACCACCAGCGCCCCGTAGGGCAGCACGGGCGCCGCCGACCAGAACAGGATCTCCGTGCACGCCCCCAGTGCCAGCACCGGGCGCAGGCCGAAGCGGTCGATGAGGCGCCCGAGCAGCGGCGCGCCCACGGCCATGCCGATCGTGCTGGCCGCGCCGACCGTGCCGGCGGCGGCGTAGCCGTGGTCGAGGGTGAGCACGACGTGCAGGGTGAGCACGATGGCCGACGCCGACGCCGGCACCCGCGAGAGCAGCGACAGGACCATCAGCGCCGGCAGCCCCGGCAGCCGCAGCACGTCCCGGTACGGGCCGAGCCGTCCCCCCGATTTCCCCGCCGCCTTCGGCACCGCTACCGCCACGACAGCCATGCTGCCTCGTGCCCCCGACAACCTCGACCGGTTTGAGGCGAGGATCCCCACCGCCCCTCGCCGGCCCGCGCACCCGGCGCCGGGCTCGCGGTCGTCTTCGCAGGGGTGGGGGGGTCATCGCAGGTGCTGTGGCCCCTGCGAAGACCGTGCGGACTCTGCGAAGTGGGCCGACCGGGTCGCGGTCGCAGATCGGCGCGCTCAGCTGTGCATGATTCGGTCACCTCGCAGACCTAGCCGTGCTCTCGCAGCCCGCCGGCCCGCTGCGAGGACCCACCTCGCGCTGCGGCACGCACCCGACGCTGCGAGGACCGCCGCCCCGGCGGCCACTCCAGAAACCCGACAGGGCGCATGCGCGGAGGTTCGGCTCGTCGGGGTGGTGTCAGCGGCCCGGCCGGGCGCCCGGCCCACGTCGCAGAGGTTCTGTACCCGTCGCAGGCGCCCGGGGGTGTGCGACGAGTACACAAAGTCTGCGACCACGATGTGGATCACCGGCGGGCCGCGCCGGGGGTGGCCGGGGGCGTGTTCTGGGGTCGACTCGCAGACTCAGCGGGGTCCTCGCAGCCCGCCGGCGCGCTGCGAGGCCCCGGCCGGCGCTGCGACACCCACCCGGCGCTGCGAGGCCCCGGCCGGCGCTGCGACGCCCACCCGGCGCTGCGACACCCACCCGGCGCGGCGACACCCACCCGGCGCTGCGAAGACGCGGCCCGGGCGCTCACCTGGTGCTGCGAGAACGCCCCGCCCGGCCGCGCTGCGGCACTCCGCCCCCGGAAGCCCCTGCAGATCAGAGGTCGCCCGCCGCGAAGGCGACGCCGGAGGCCCCTCAAGAAAGGCGCCGCGGGTCAGTCGGCCACCCGGCGCCACTCGCCGGCGAACTCGCGCTGGCGGCGCAGTTCGTACGTGCCGGGGCCGATGCCGTTGGCCCCGTGCTCCTCGGTGTGCACCAGGTACGCCGAGGCGCCTTCGGGCACGGTGAGCGTGCCGAGGGTGAGGCCGGTGTCGCCGCCGGTGGGGTCGGCGTCGAAGGAGCAGGCGCCGTCCCACGAGTGCAGGGTGTGGGTGTTGGAGGAGGCCTCCGCCTTCACGACCTGCACGCCCGACGGCGGGATCGGGGTGGTGGCCGGGGCGCGCTGGGGGCGGCTCAGCACGATCACGTCGCCCTGCCGCTGGGCGCCGGTGAGGATCGGCACGTCGATCTCGGAGTCCAGGACGCCCAGGGTGCCGACGCCGGCGCGGTCGAGCACGGTTCGCAGGATGGCCACAGGCGGTTCCTCCGTCGTCGGGGTGGGCTGCCGTGCGGTGGGCGCTGCCCGCCACCCAGCGTGTCACGGTGATCATCACACGGCGACGGGGTTCCGGGCGAGACGCCACGATGCGTCGCCGACCGGCGCTGGGCTATCCGCTGTTCGGGTTACGTCGCGCGGTCCAGCGATGCGTACTCCGCCCGGCTCACCCCGAACGTCGCGGCGGCGGCGCCGAGCGCGTCGGGGACGTCGGCCGGCACGGGCAGGCCGAAGGCGCGGTGGGTGCCGTCGCGGTCGGGGCTGGCGTTGACGACCAGCAGCACCCTGGCCGGTCGCGGGTAGAGGTCGCGCAGCCGGTCGGGCAGGTCGTAGAGGCGCAGCACGCGGCCGGGGTTGCCGGGGTCGGGCTGGTCGGCGCCGACCTGGGCCATCCCGGTCGCGGCCACGAACCGGGCCCAGCCCATGCGCTCGATCGCGCAGCGGCGGACCTCGGCGTTGGGTTCGGTGAGGATCCGGCCCACGTCCCAGCCGGCGCCGGCGACGAGGTCGGGTGGCACGTTCGTGCCGTGCCACGAGTGCAGGGTCCAGCCGTCGGCCCAGGTCAGGGCGGGCCCATCGGCGCGGTGCAGGCGCTGGTCGTGGTCGAGGTGCAGGTCGGTGGGGCGGTCGGTGAGCACGGCGGCGCCGCGCAGCGGCCACAGCCAGCCGGTGGCGGCGACGGCCGCGGCCAGCGGCTCGTCGGCGGCTCGCCCCGGGGCGCCGTCGAGCTCGTGGCACAGCCGGGAGCTGACCAGCGCCCTGGCCAGCGACCACATGTTGTACGCCGCGTAGAGCTGCTCGAGCAGCGGGTCGAGCCGGTCCTGCCCGGGCGTCGGGTCCGTCGGGTCGCGCATCTCCTGCCGCAGCCTGCGGGCCACCTGGCCCTCCCACAGCCGAGGTGGGCGCAGGGTGCGCGAGACGTCCGGCGGCCGCGTCGCGCCCGGTGGCCGTTCGCGCGGGCGGGGCAGCATCGACACCCGCTCACCGGCGGTCGGGCCGGCGGCCAGCAGCCCGGGCCCGGCTGTGCGCAGCGCGGCGAGGCAGCCGGCGCGGACGCGGGCCCCGGCC
>NZ_JAHDTH010000201.1 GCF_018531445.1 Pseudonocardia lacus | reverse complement strand
CGAGGCGCTGCGCCTCCCCGGCCCGCCCGGAGCGCAGGGCGCGGCGGGCCCGCTTGAGCCGGTCCTCCCAGTCGGGGCGACGCGGCGGGCGCGGCTCCTCGACCCCCGGACCGGCCGGAGCCCGGGTGGGAGCGGCCGGGGTGGGGTCGCTGCCGATGGGCGCGCCCAGCTCGGCGGCCAGCGCGACCAGCACCGCGCGCGCCCGCTCCCGGTCCAGCCCGAGCTCGACCGCCTCGTCCAGCAGGTGGGCGTGGTCCTCGTCGACCAGCCGGTCCTCCACCAGCACCGCGGCCCGCACCCGCGGGCGCAGGTGCTCGGTGACGTCGGCGGTCACCGCGTCCAGGTAGGCCGAGACGGCCTCGTCGCCGGGCTCGATCAGCTCGGCCACGTGCACCATCAGCTCGTCGACCACGGCGCGCAGCCGGTCGGGGGGCAGCTCCCGGGCCCGGGCCCGCCACGCGGCGGCCAGGGTGCGCACCTCGGCCGCGCCGGCGTCCGGGCCGACCCCGAGCATCGCCAGCAGGGTGGGCGGCGGCGCGCCGTCGGTGAGCCGGCCCAGCTCGTCGAGCAGGGACCGGATCTGACGGCGGCGGTCCGGGCTGATCCGGTCGGGCTCCGGTGCCGCCGGCGCGGCGACGGGCGCCAGCAGCCGGTGGCGGCGCAGCCGCACCTCCACCTCCGCACGCTCCAGCCCGGCCAGCTTCCCGACGTCGTGCAGCCCCTCGACCTTGTCGCGCGGCACCCCGCCGTGCCGGCCCACCAGCCGCGAGATGGCCGCGTCCAGCAGCGCGAACCGCTCGGACTCGCGCTGCTCGCGCTGGTGGCGCACGCGGATCGCGGCCATCCGGCGCCGGCCGGCGTCGCGCAGCTCGGCGCTGCGCTGCTCGTGCGCGGCGACCAGCAGCCCGACCAGCACCCGGTACTTGGGGTGGTCGCGCTGGCGCTGCCAGAAGCCCCAGACCTCCTCGATCCGGGCCAGCACCGCCGCGTCGTCGAGGTCGTCGGCCACCGGCAGGTCGTAGAGCTCGAACGGGTCCGACGCGTCCGGTCCGCCCCGCTTCTCGACGGTGGCCAGCACGCGCTTGCGGTAGTCGTTCGGGTCGAACGGCGGGATCGCCTGCGCTCGGCTCGACTCAGTCACGGCGGCGCATCCTGCCCAGCTGCTCGCGCTCGCGGGCCACCTCGGCCTGCGAGAGCGTGGCCCCGGTGGTGGCGGTGAGGGTGAGCGGGATGCCGGCGTCGACGTGGAACGCCGTCACGTGCAGCACGCCGTCGAAGCCCATCTCGAAGGTCACCCGCACCTCGCTGCCCTCGCCGAAGCCCGGCGGGATCCCGGAGATCTCCCCGACGATGAGCACCTTGGCGTCCTCGGGGCGGGTCGACTCGGCCTGGCCCTGCTGCTCGACGACGGTCAGCTGGATCTCGGTCTGGTCGGGGCGGATGGTGCCGTAGGAGCGGCTGGTGCGGATGGGCAGCCGGTCGTTGCGGTGCACCAGCCAGGACGGCTCCAGGCGCCCGGCCAGCGCGTTGACCGCCAGCACCCCGAACCCGCGCGAGACCACCGTGTCGACCTGGATCTCCACGGCCCGCCGGACCTGGGCCAGTGCCACGTTGTAGGCGTCGGCGACGCGGCGGCAGGCGTCGTCGAGGTCGGTGGCGGCGGCGTCCTCCAGGCTGGCGCCGTCGCGCAGCCGCCCGCGGGTGCGCAGGTCGGCGGCGACCATGCGCTCCAGCTCCTTCTTCTCCCCGAACAGCGCCGCGCCGCGGGCCACAGCCAGGTCCGGGTCGTGCAGCTGCGGGTCCAGGCCCAGCTCGTCGCGCAGCGCCCGGGCGACCGCGGGCATCCGCGAGGACCCGCCGACCAGCAGGACGCGGTCGACGCGCGCGACGCCGCGGCGGGCCGCCTCGGCCAGGCACGCCTTGGTGAGGTCCAGGGTGCGGCGCAGCAGCGGCGCCGACATCGACTCCAGCTCGGCCCGGCTGAGCGCGACCGTGGAGCGGGCGCCGTCGTGGGAGACCAGGACCTCGGTCTTGTCGGTCTCGCTGAGCTGGTGCTTGGCGCGCTCGGCGGCCAGCACGAGCGCCTGCGCGCCCGCGGAGTCGTCGAGCGGGTCCTCGGCGTCGGGGTTGTCGGCGCAGAACCGGCGCGACAGGTGCAGCGCGATCCGCTCGTCCCAGTCGGCCCCGCCGAGCTGGTGGTCGCCCTCGACGGCGAGCACCGAGATGCGCCGGTCGGCCAACTCGATCACGGTGGCGTCGAAGGTACCGCCGCCCAGGTCGTAGACCAGCACCGTCTCGTGCCCGGTCCCGGGCTGCTTGGCCAGGTCGGGGCCGCCGTCGAGGCGGCCGAAACCGTAGGCCAGCGCGGCCGCGATGGGCTCGGACAGCACGTCGACGACGTCGAGGCCGGCGTAGGTGCCGGCGAGCACGGTGGCCCGGCGCTCCTCGTCGCCGAAGTAGGCCGGCACGGTGATGACCGCCGAGGTCGGGGTCTCCCCGCCGCTGAAGCCCGCGTCGGCGACCAGGCTCTTGAGGATCAGCGCCGACACCGCGGGCGCCGACCAGCCCTTGCCGTGCGCGACGAACCGCCACTCCGCGTCGCCCATGCGCCGCTTGACCAGTGCGCACACGTGCTCGGGGTCGAGGCGGGCCTCGCGGCGCGCACCCTCGCCCACGACGTGCTCCCCGGGCGAGGCGAACAGCACCACCGACGGCGTGGTCAGCTCCCCCGACATACCGGCGAGGACCTGCGGACGGCCGTCCGCGCCGGTGCGCGCGATGGCGGAGTTGGTGGTCCCGAGATCGATACCGTGGACGGCCACGATCGGAGCCTAACCAGTGGCCCGTGGCGGTGGTCACCCACATGGGCGCGGGTCGGCCCACGCCGATGGCTAGGCTCCCGACGTGGCGGAACCCACCCTCGGCGACATCGCGGACAAGGTCGACGACGTGGCCCGGCTGCTGGCCCGGCAGGCGAGCACCCTGGGCGCCATCGCCGACGCCAGGGCGAGCGGCTCCGGCCCCGACGTGCCGCTGCTCGTGGAGCTGCACGCGCTGCGCGTCGACGCACTGCGGTGCGCGGCCACCGCGCGCTCGCGCCGTGAGCGGGCCGGGTTCGAAGCGGTGGCCGGCGGGCTGGAGCGGTTGCTGACCGGGCGCGGTGGGTCGGTCGTCGCGCCGCGGGTGGGCGAGCCCTTCAGCGGCTCGTCGATGGAGGCCGCCGAGGTCGTGCCGACCGAGGAGGCCGACCGCGACCGCACGGTCGCCGAGCTGCTCGAACCGGGCCTGCTGGCCGGCGGGCGGTCCGTGCGCCCGGCCCGCGTCGCAGTGCACCGCTACCGACCTGCCTAACCCGGCGATACGCCACTTCGCCCAATTCGATTGCGGAGAGCGGTAACGCAACTACCCCCCGTAGCGAGCTGACTCAGGACCGTCGTCGGGTTCGGAGGTGTCAGCGTGGGTTCGGAGTCCGTGGACTCGAGGTCGGGGTGGGGACGCGCGGGTCGGGCGAGGCGGCGCGGGCGACGCGCCGACCACATGCCGCGCAGGGTGTCCGACCGGGTCGAGGACCTCGCGGCCTGGGTGTTCATCGCCGCGGCGCTGCTGCTGGTCGTCGTGGCCGGCGGCGTCGGCGGCGGGGTGCACCGCGACGGGCTCGCCCGCGCCGCGACCGAGTCGGTGCAGCGCCACCGGGTGCCCGCGGAGGTCCTCGCCGACCAGCGCGCGGCCGGTAGCCGCATGCGCTCGGCCACGGCCCGCTGGGCCGGCCCGGACGGGGTGCCGATCACCGGGCGGATCACGCTCGACCCGGCGCTGCCGGCGGGGCGGGCCGGGGCCCTGGTCCGGCCGCCGCTGGTGGAGCCGGGCCGGCACGTCCCGATCTGGGTCGACGGCGAGGGTCGTCCGACCCGGCCACCGGCCACGGCCGCGCAGGCCGCGCAGGCCGGCGTGATCGCCGCGGTGGCCCTGGTCCTGGCTGGGCTGACCGTGCTGGGCGGCGGCTGGCTAGGCGTGCGGGCACTCGTCGCGCGCAGCAACGACCGCCACTGGGAGCGGGAGTGGGCCCGGGTGGGGCCGCGCTGGAGCCGCCGGGTCCACTGACCGCGCCGCACCAGCGGGGCCGCGGACGCGCGCGGGCCCGGTCGGCCGGAGCCGACCGGGCCCGCCGGTCCGTTCGCCGCGCCGGGGTCAGGCGTCCAGCAGCGCCAGCGTCTCGTCGCTGACCTCGAAGTTGGCGTAGACGTTCTGCACCTCGTCGCTGTCCTCGAGGGCCTCGATGAGCTTGAAGACCTTCCGGGCGACCTCGGCGTCCAGCGGCACCGACATCGACGGCAGGAACGTCGGGTCGGCCGAGTCGTAGTCGATCCCGGCCTCGACCAGCGCGGTGCGCACCGGCACCAGGTCGGTCGCCTCGGTGATGACCTCGAAGCTCTCGCCGAGGTCGTTGACCTCCTCGGCGCCGGCGTCGAGAACCGCCATGAGCACGTCGTCCTCGGTGAGGTCGCCGGACTTCGGCACGATCACCACGCCCTTGCGGGTGAACAGGTAGGCCACCGAGCCCGGGTCGGCCATCGCGCCACCGTTGCGGGTCATCGCCAGCCGGACCTCGGTGGCGGCCCGGTTGCGGTTGTCGGTGAGGCACTCGATGAGCACCGCGACCCCGCCCGCGGCGTAGCCCTCGTAGGTGATGGTCTGGTAGTCGGCGCCGCCGGCGTCCGCGCCCGAGCCGCGCTTGACCGCGCGGTCGATGTTGTCGTTGGGCACCGAGCTCTTCTTCGCCTTCTGGATGGCGTCGTAGAGCGTCGGGTTGCCGTCCGGGTCGCCGCCGCCGGTGCGCGCGGCCACCTCGATGTTCTTGATGAGCTTGGCGAACATCTTGCCGCGGCGGGCGTCGATGACGGCCTTCTTGTGCTTGGTCGTCGCCCACTTGGAATGCCCGCTCATGTCTCCCTCTTCCGCAGCCGAACCGGCGGCCGATCCTACCGGCGCCCGGCGACGGCCTCGCGCACCATCCGGCAGAACAGCCCGTGCACCCGCAGGTCGCCGGTGAGCTCCGGGTGGAACGCCGTGGCCAGGACGCCGCCGCGGCGCACCGCCACGACCCGCCCGGCCGCCTCCCCCGCGTCGCGCCCCGCCGCGGTCAGCGCGGGGACGGTGGCCAGCACCTCGACGTCGGCGCCCACCTTCTCGACCCACGGCGCCCGGATGAACACGGCCCGCACGGGGCCGTCGCCGACGCCCTCGACGTCCAGGTCGGTCTCGAAGGAGTCGACCTGGCGACCGAAGGCGTTGCGCCGGACCACGACGTCGAGCCCGCCGATCTGGCGCTGGTCCGGCCGCCCGTCGAGCACCTCGTCGGCCAGCAGGATCATCCCGGCGCAGGAGCCGTACGCCGGCATCCCCCCGGCGATCCGCTCGGTCACCGGCTCCAGCAGGTCGAACGTGACCAGCAGCCGGCTCATCGTGGTCGACTCGCCCCCGGGGAGCACGATCGCGTCGACCGCGGCCAACTCCTCGGGGCGGCGCACGGCCACGGCCCGCACGCCGGGGAAGGCCCGGAGCGCGGCGAGGTGCTCGCGCACGTCGCCCTGCAGGGCCAGCACACCGATCAGCACGGGGGTCGTCGAAGGCACGACCACCAGGATAGGTGGCGTCGCGCTGCGCGATCCTCGCAGCGCCGGCGGGGACGTCGCAGCACTGGCGGGACATCGCAGCACTGGCGGGGACGTCGCAGCGCGCCGGCGGGCTGCGAGGGCACACCCAGGCCTGCCTAGACACACTCAGAGCTGCGAGGACACCCCGGTCGGCCGGCAACTCCCCGAGAGGGGCGAATCCTCGCAGCCCCGCAGAGGCCTCGCAGCGCTGGCTGAGTCGCCGCAGCGCGCCGGCGGGCTGCGAGCGCATGCCCAGGTCTGCGACGACACCCGGGGCAGCCCGGCGGCTCCCCAGAGCGCAGCTCCTCGCAGCGCCGGCAGGGGCGTCGCAGCGCGCCGGCGGGCTGCGACGACACACCCCGCGCTGCCAGGACACAGCCGGGGCTGCGAGGGCAGCTGGGCGTCCTGGTCAGACCGGGGCGACGTCCTTGCGCCGGGTGGCCTCCCGGACGGCCTCGGCGACGGCCGGGGCGACGGTGGCGTCGAAGACGCTGGGCACGATGAACGACGGGTTGGGCTCGGCGACGACGTCGGCGATCGCCGCGGAGGCGGCCAGCAGCATGGCGTCGGTGATGTCGCGGGCCTGGGCGTCGAGCAGGCCGCGGAACACGCCCGGGAACGCCAGCACGTTGTTGATCTGGTTCGGGTAGTCCGAGCGCCCGGTCGCGACGACCGCCGCGTGCTGCAGCGCCAGCGCGGGGTCGACCTCCGGGTCGGGGTTGGCCAGCGCGAAGACGATGGCGTCGTCGGCCATGCCGGCCAGCTCGTCGGCGCCCAGCAGGTTGGGCGCCGACACCCCGATGAACACGTCCGCGCCGACCATCGCGTCGGCGAGGGTGCCGCTCTGGCCGGACGGGTTGGTCAGCTCCGCGATCGAGCAGAGGTTGGGGTCCATGCCCGGGCGGTCGCCGTGGACGATGCCGTCGATGTCGACGGCCAGCAGCTCGCCGGGCGACTGCGAGCCGAGCAGGCGGATGATCGCCGAGCCGGCCGCGCCCACTCCGCACACCACGATCTTGCAGTCGGCCAACTGCTTGCCCACCACGCGCAGCGCGTTGCGCAGCGCCCCGAGCACGACGACCGCGGTGCCGTGCTGGTCGTCGTGGAAGACGGGGATGTCGAGCATCTCCCGCAGCCGGGCCTCGATCTCGAAGCAGCGCGGCGCGGCGATGTCCTCCAGGTTGATGCCGCCGTAGGCCGGGGCCAGGATCTGCACCGTCCGGATGATCTCCTCGGTGTCCTGGGTGTCGAGGCAGACCGGCCACGCGTCGACGTTGGCGAACCGCTTGAACAGCGCCGCCTTGCCCTCCATGACCGGCATCGCGGCGGCCGCGCCGAGGTTGCCCAGCCCGAGCACGGCCGAGCCGTCGGTCACCACGGCGACGGTGTTGCGCTTGATCGTCAGGCGGCGGGCGTCGGCCGGGTTGGCCGCGATCGCCTGGCAGACGCGGGCGACGCCGGGCGTGTAGGCGCGCGAGAGGTCGTCGCGGTTGCGGAGGCTGACCTTGGACTGCACCTCGAGCTTGCCGCCCAGGTGCATCAGGAAGGTCCGGTCGGACACCTTGCGCACGTGCACGCCGGGCAGGGCCTCGAGCGCGCGGGTGATCTCCTCGGCGTGCTGCTCGTTGCGGGCGTTGCAGCTCATGTCGACCACGAGCGTCGCGCTGTGGCCCTCGACGACGTCGAACGCGGTGACCACGCCACCGACGCTGCCGACGGCGACGGTCAGATCGCCCGCGGCACTCGCCGACGCGGGTACCTCGAGCCGGGCGGTGATGGCGTATCCGGGTCCGGGAACTGGCACCGCACGACCCTACCGACGGGCCCCGACCCCCTCGGGAACGGCGTCGCGGCCGCCAGGGAACGTTCGCACGCGCGAGGAAATCCGCTCCCCGACGGGGTGCCGGGGCCCGGCGCGGGGTTGTGACCTTGCCCGACGCGGGTGTGAGATGGCGCACACGTCGCACCGGTGCGGAGGTGGTCCACCAATGTCGGGCAGAGCAGCGGGATCGGTCAGGGCGGGATCGACCGGGGTGGACGGCGGGCGGCTGATGGCCACCGACCCCGCCCGCGTGCGCAACGTTGCGCTGGTCGGACCGTCGGGCGCGGGCAAGACGTCGCTGGTGGAGGCGCTGCTCGCGCACACCTCGACGATCCCCCGGGCCGGTGCCGTGACCGACGGCAGCACCGTGTGCGACCACGACCCCGCCGCCGTGCGCCAGCAGCGCTCGGTGGCGCTGGCGGTCGCCCCCCTGGTCCACGACGACATCAAGATCAACCTGATCGACACCCCCGGCTACGGCGACTTCGTCGGTGAGCTGCGCGCCGGGCTGCGCGCCGCCGACGCCGCCCTGTTCGTCATCCCGGCCGACGCCGGACGCGAAGGCAGCATCGACGCCGCGACCGTCACGCAGTGGGAGGAGTGCGCCGCGGTCGGCACCCCGCGCGCGGTGGTGGTGGCGCGCTGCGACCACGCCCGCGCCGACCTGGAGGCGACGACCGCGGCCTGCCAGGAGGCCTTCGGCACCGGCGTCGCGCCGCTCTACCTGCCGATCCGCGACGGCGCAGGCGGGCTGACCGGGCTCTACGGCCTGCTCACCCGCACCCCGGCCGACCAGGCGCCCGACGGCGCCGACGAGGCCCGCGACGCGCTCATCGAGGGCATCATCGAGCAGTCCGAGGACGAGACGCTCATGGAGCGCTACCTCGGCGGCGAGGACCTCGACGTCGCCACCCTGATCGACGACCTGGAGACCGCGGTCGCCCGGGGCGCGTTCCACCCGGTCGTGCCGGTCTGCGCGAGCAGCGGCATCGGGCTCGACGCGCTGCTGGAGCTGCTGGTCGGCGGGTTCCCGTCGCCGCTGGAGCACCCGCTGCCGCGGGTGTCGGGGGTGGACGGCTCGCCCCGCCCCGCGCTGACCGCCGACCCGGACGGGCCGCTGGCCGCCGAGGTCGTGCGCACCACCGCCGACCCCTACGTCGGGCGCGTCTCGCTGGTGCGGGTGTTCTCCGGGACGCTGCGCGCCGAGTCGACCGTGCACGTCAGCGGGCACCACGCCACCGTGCCCGGCCCCCGCGGACCCGCCGACGACGGGCCGACCGCCGAGGACGACGGGCACGACAACGACGAGCGGCTGGCCCACCTCTACAGCCCGCTGGGCTCGACGCTGCGCGAGGTCGACGCCTGCGCCGCCGGCGACATCTGCGCGCTGACCAAGCTCGGCACCGCCGAGACCGGCGACACCGTCTCGGCCGCCGATGACCCGCTGCTGCTGTCCTGCTGGGACCTCCCCGAGCCGCTGCTGCCCGTCGCCGTGGTCGCGCGCACCCGCGGCGACGAGGACGCGCTGGTCAAGACCCTGGCCCGGATCGTGGCCGCCGACCCGACGCTGCGCCTGGAGCGCAACCGGGAGACCCACCAGACCGTGCTGTGGTGCATGGGCGAGGCGCACGCCGACGTCGTGCTGTCGCGGCTGCGGGCGGGCGGCGCCGAGGTCGACACCGAGGAGGTGCGGGTGCCGCTGCGCGAGACCATCGCCCGCCCGGCCCGGGTCACCGGCCGCCACGTCAAGCAGTCCGGCGGGCACGGCCAGTTCGCGGTGTGCCACGTGGAGTTCGAGCCGCTGCCCCGCGGCGGCGGGTTCGAGTTCGTGTCGAAGGTCGTCGGCGGGTCGGTGCCCACCCAGTTCATCCCGAGCGTGGAGAAGGGCATCCGGGCCCAGCTCGAACGCGGCGTCACCGACGAGCGCCACCCCGTGGTCGACCTGCGGGCCACCCTGGTCGACGGCAAGGCGCACAGCGTCGACTCCTCCGACGCCGCCTTCCAGACGGCGGGGGCGCTCGCGCTCCGCGAGGCCGCGGCGGCGTGCGGCACCGTGCGGCTGGAGCCGTTCGACGAGGTGGTCGTGCGCGTCCCCGACGACCACCTCGGTGCGGTGCTCGGCGACCTGTCCGGACGGCGGGGTCGGGTGCTGGGCACCGATTCCGCCGGTCCGGGGCGGTCGGCGGTGCGCGCCGAGGTGCCGTGCACGGAGCTGCTGCGCTACGCGATCGACCTGAAGGCGATGACCGCGGGAGCGGCCGCGTTCACCCGCCGGTTCGCGCGCTACGACGTCGCGCCGGGCTGATCGGGGGAACGTTCGGGGTCGGCCGAACGGCCGCGGAGGTACCTTCGCCCGGTGCGACGACGCGTCGGCCCGGTGGCGGCCCTCTGGACGGCGATCTTCGTCGTCGCCTACGGGACCAACGTCCCGACACCGCTGCTGCTGGTCTACCGCGACTCCCTCGGGCTGACCCCGGACCAGCTGACCGGGGCCTTCGGCGTCTACGCCGCCGGGCTGGTGCCGGCGCTGCTGCTGGCCGGTCCGGCGTCGGACCGCTTCGGCCGCCGGCCGGTGGTGGTGCCGTTCGTGCTGCTCGCGGCGGCCACGTCCCTGCTGTTCCTGGGGGCGGGCTCGGCGACGTGGCTGCTGTTCGTGTGCCGGTTCCTGCAGGGCGCGGTCTCCGGCGTGGTGTTCAGCGTGGGCACGGCGTGGCTGGGCGAGCTGATCGGCGAGCCGGGCCGCTCGGCCCGGCTCACCACGGCGGCGCTGGGCGGCGGCTGGGCGATCGGGCCGCTGGTGTCCGGGCTGCTCGGGCAGTGGGCCCCGGCGCCGACCGCGCTGCCCTACCTGCTGCACGTGGCGCTCATGGTGGTCGGCCTCGCGCTGTTGCCCGGCGTGCCCGAGACGCTCGGACCGCACGAGCGCCGGCGCGGGGCGCTGATCGCCCTGGGCGTGCCGACCGGGGCGGGACGGGCGTTCGTGCTGGTCGTGCTGCCCATCGCGCTCGGCGTGTTCACCTTCCCCTCCACCGCGGTGACGGTGCTGCCGCTGCTGCTGACCCCGACCCTGCCGGAGCTGGCCGTGGCGATCACCGGCCTGGTCGCCGGGGTGACGCTGCTGACCGGGGTGTTCGCCCAGCCCATCGGGCGCCGCCTGGGCGCGGTGCGGTCCGGGCCGGCCGGCCTGCTGGTCGGGGCGGTGGGGATCGCGCTGAGCCTGCTCGGCGCGGGCCACGAGGCCTGGCCGCTGCTGGTGCCGGTGGCGCTGCTGCTCGGCGTGGCCTACGGGCTCTGCCTGGCCGCCGGGCTGGTGATGGTGGCCCAGCTGGCCAGCCCGACCGCCCGCGGTGCGCTGACCGGCACCTTCTACGCCTGCGCCTACCTGGGGTTCGGGGTGCCGCTGGTGCTGTCGGTGCTGGGCGGGACGGCCCGGCGCGGGGTCGAGGGCTTCGCCACCCCGCTGGCCTGGCTCGCCGGGGTGGTCGCGGTGGTCGCGCTGGCGCTGGCCCTCCCGGCGGCCCGCCGGCTCGTGACCCCGCGGGAGGTCACCCCCGTCGAGCGGCCGCCCGGCTGAGCGCCGCGGCGGGCACACCGCGCGCCATCACCGCGAACACGAGCCGGCGCGCGGGCAGCTGGGCCAGCCAGTACGCGCGGCCGGGCAGGCCGTGCGGGCGGAACGTCGTGCGCTGCAGGTACCGGCTGCCGGCGCCGTCGGGCTCGGCCCGCAGCTCCAGGCGGGCGGTGCCGGGAAGGCGCATCTCGGCGCGCAGCCGCAGCAGCCGTCCGGGCCGCACCTCCTCCACCCGCCACCAGTCCAGCGCGGCGCCCGGGCGCAGCCGCTCGGGCCGCGTGCGGCGGGCCCCGATCCCGCCGACGAGGCGGTCGAGCGCACCGCGCAGCTCCCACACGCCCGGCAGGGTGTGCCAGCCCTGGTCGCCGCCGAGGCCCTCGATCACCGCCCACAGCTCCTCGACCGGGGCGTCGACCCGCTCGACGTGCTCCTCGACCAGCTCCGGCTCGCCCGGGTCGGTGGGCAGTCGCCCGGCCGCCCCGACGCCGTCGAGGGCCCGCCGGACCGCCTCCCGGTACGGCGTCGGGCCGCCCGGCGGCGGCCCGTCCGGGGGCGCGCCGTGGCAGACCAGGTCGTGGGCCATCGACTCCAGCAGCGGCCCGGCCAGGTACCGGCCGACCGGCGTGAACGCCTCGGCCGCCCGGGCGGTCAGCCGGGGCAGCGACACCGGCACCGGCAGGCCCAGCGGCCGACCCAGACCGGCCTCCTCGGCGTAGTCGGTCACCAGTTCCCGGTAGGTGAGCACGTCCGGACCGCCGATGTCGAAGGCGCGGCTGACCTCCGGCGCCAACCGCAGCGCGGCCACCAGGTGGTGCAGCACGTCGTCGATGCCGATCGGCTGCACCCGGTTCCAGGCCCGGTCGGGCAGCGGCAGCACGGGGCCGAGGCGGGCGAGCGAGGCCAGCTGCCGGATCATCTCGTAGCTGGCCGAACCGGACCCGACCACGATCCCCGCCTGCAGGACGGCCGTCGGCGGCCCCTCGGCCACCAGCACCTCGCCGACCTCGTGCCGCGAGGCCAGGTGCGCCGACGCGGGCCCCGACGGCTGCAGCCCGCCCAGGTAGACCACCCTCCCGACGCCCGCGGCCCGGGCGGCGCGGGCCAATCCGGACGCGGCCTCCCGGTCGCGCTCGGCGAAGGCCGGCCCGTCCATCGAGTGCACGAGGTAGAACACCGCCTCGACCCCGGAGCAGGCGTCGGCGACGGCGGCCGCGTCGCCCAGATCCCCGATCCGCACGTCCACGCGGTCGTCGCGGCCCAGCCGGGCGAGCTTGTCGGGGTCGCGGACGAGGCAACGCACGGCGTGACCCGAGTCGAGCAGCCGCGGCACGAGCCGCGCGCCGACGTAGCCGGTCGCTCCGATCACCAGACAGCGCACCGCTGGAGCCTGCCCCAGTCCGGCACCGCGCGCCCGTCGAGCGAAAGCGACTCTCGTCCCACCGCAGGCAACGAGAGCCGCTCTCGCGCCACGATCACGGCACTCCGACGGCCCGCAACCCCGCCGTGGTCCCCGCGGCCACCACGACGACCACGACGAACGGCGCCCGCCGCCACGCCGTGACGGCCCCGACCGCGACCCCGGCCGGCCGCGCCCACCCCGCCGACCCGCCGTCCTCGGTGAGCGCAGCGGTGGCGACCAACGCCACCAGCAGCGCGGTGGCCCCCAGATCGACGTAGCGCTGCACGCGCTCGGGCAACGCAACCCGCTCGCGCAGCACCAACCCGGCCAGCCGCAGCAGGTAGGTCCCCGCGGCCAGGCAGAGCACAGCGGGCAGGGTCACGACTCCCGCCCCGCTCCGCGGCCTGCGGCGAACAACCCGGCCAGCCCGGCCAGCACCGGCAACCCCGCCGGCAGCAGCGGCGTCGCCAGCAACGCCACCCCACCGGCGGCCACCCCCACCCGGCGGGCGTCGGGCCGGCGCAAGGTGGGCAGCAGCAGGGTCAGCAGCCCCGCCGGGAACGCGGCGTCGACGCCGAACGCGGACGGGTCCGGGACGGCCGCCCCGGCCAGCAGCCCGATCGCGGTGCCGGTGTTCCAGCAGACGAACGCCGTGGCGCCGACCAGGAAGTACACCGGCCGCGCCGCCGGTCCGCCGCCGCGCGCCGTGGCGAAGGCCACCGACTCGTCGATCAGCAGGTGCGCGCCGATCAGCCGGGCCGGCCAGCTCGACCCGACGACGTCGCCGATCGCCAGGCCGAACGGGAGGTGGCGGGCGTTGAGCAGCAGCCCGGCCAGCACCGCGGCGAACGGGCTACCCCCGGCGGCCACGACGGCGACCACGAGGAACTGCGAGCCGCCGGCGAAGACGAGCAGCGACAGGGCCATCGCGATGGGGACGGGGACGGCGGCCGCGGCGGCCAGTGCGCCGAAGGACATCCCGATCACGACGATCGCGGCGCCCAGCGCCGCGGCGTCGCGGAGGTCGCGACGCCCTATTGTTCGATCTGTCGAACGCACGTACGCCAGAATGAACAGCACGAGGGCGTTCGTCAACCCGAACGGAGAGTCCGATGAAACGAACGGAGCCGCGCGAGACGATCGCCGCGGCGCTGCGCCGCGAGCGCGAGCGCCTCGGCGTGTCGCTGGCCGAGCTGGCCCGCCGCGCCGGCGTGGCGAAGTCGACGCTCTCCCAGCTGGAGGCGGCGACCGGCAACCCGAGCATCGAGACGCTCTGGGCCCTCGCCGTCGCCCTGGACGTGCCGTTCAGCCGGCTGGTCGACCCGCCGGCCGAGCCGGTGCAGGTGATCCGGGCCGGCGAGGCGCCGGTGGTGCACTCCGAGCACGCCGCCTACTCCGGCGCCCTGCTGTCCTCCTGCCCGCCCGGCGCGCGCCGTGACCTGCACGTCATCACGGCCGAGCCCGGCGCGGTCCGCGAGGCGCACGCCCACATCCGCGGCACGACCGAGCACCTCGTCGTGCTGGCCGGGCGGTGGCGGGTCGGCCCGATCGGGGTCGAGGTCGAGCTCGACCCCGGCGACTACGTGCGCTTCGCGGGTGACCAACCGCACCATTACGCCGCGCTCGCCGCGGGCAGCAGCGCGGTGCTGGTGATGGAGTACCAGTGAGTCGGCGGGCTACCAGCCGCGGTCGGCGTAGCGCTGCTCGGCGGGCAGCTCGGAGACGTTGATGCCCACCATGGCCTCGCCCAGCCCCCGCGAGACCTTCGCGATGACGTCGGGGTCGTCGTGGAAGGTGGTGGCCTTGACGATGGCCTCCGCGCGGCGGGCCGGGTCGCCGGACTTGAAGATTCCCGATCCGACGAACACGCCCTCGGCGCCCAGCTGCATCATCATCGCCGCGTCGGCCGGGGTGGCGATGCCGCCCGCGGTGAACAGCACGACCGGCAGCTTGCCCGCCCGCGCGACCTCGGTGACCAGCTCCACCGGGGCGCGCAGCTCCTTGGCCGCGGCGTAGAGCTCGGTCTCGTCGAGACCGCCCAGGCGGCGGATCTCGCCCCGGATCGAGCGCATGTGGCGGGTGGCCTCGACGACGTTGCCGGTGCCGGCCTCGCCCTTGGACCGGATCATCGCCGCGCCCTCGGCGATGCGCCGCAGCGCCTCGCCCAGGTTGGTGGCGCCGCACACGAACGGCACGGTGAACGCCCACTTGTCGATGTGGTGGGCCTCATCGGCCGGGGTGAGCACCTCGGACTCGTCGATGTAGTCGACGCCGAGCGACTGCAGGACCCTGGCCTCGACGAAGTGCCCGATCCGGGCCTTGGCCATCACCGGGATGGACACCGCGGAGACGATCCCGTCGATCATGTCGGGGTCGCTCATCCGGGCCACGCCGCCCTGCGCGCGGATGTCGGCCGGGACGCGTTCGAGGGCCATCACGGCCACCGCGCCGGCATCCTCGGCGATCTTGGCCTGGTCGGGGGTGACGACGTCCATGATGACGCCGCCCTTGAGCATCTCGGCCATGCCGCGCTTGACGCGCGCGGTGCCGCGCTGCTCGGTGCCCGCGTCGGCGGGAGCGGCGGACGGGGTGGACGACGACGGCGCAGACGAGGACACGGCGCTACCTCTCAGAGGCTCGGGAACGCCGTTGATGGTACGACAGATCGTGCCGATACAACCCCGACCGTCAGGACCAATCGGCGATCGTGGGGGCGGTCGTGGTCACACCGCCCGCCGGGTCGGCGATCTCGAAGTAGCGCGGCAGGGGGGCCCGCCCGGCCAGGTGGAGCCGGCGCACCAGCCACCGCGAGCGCAGGCCGAGGGTGTCGCGTACGGCGTCGTTGTGCACCCGGCGGGCCAGGGCCAGCAACTGCTCGGCCTCGACCAGCTCGACGGCCACCGCCGGGGGCAGGCCCGAGCGGTCCAGCGCGGCCAGCGCCCGGCCGAGCCGGTTCTCCGCGGCCTCGCGCTCGGGCCAGCGGGTGCCCGCGGCCGCGGCCGCGTCGACGGCGGTCCCGAGCGCA
>NZ_JAHDTH010000020.1 GCF_018531445.1 Pseudonocardia lacus | reverse complement strand
CGCCGCGGCCACCGCCATCGGCCTCGTCGCGCTGCTCGCCGCGGCCGACCAGGTCCTCGCCGCCCCCCTCGGCGCCACCGCCCTCCTGCTCGCCGCCGCCGCGGCCGCGGCCGCGCTGCACCGCACCCGCCCCGCCGGTTCCCCGGTGGCCCGGCGCGCGGTCGACTTCCTCGAGTACGGCCTCACCGTCGCCGCCGTCCCCGTGGCGCTGGCGGCGATGGACCTGTTCGCGCTCGCCAGCGGCATCTGACGTCGCGCGGTCGGGGGGCCGTCTTCGCAGGGGCGGCGTGGTCTTCGCAGGTGCCGTAGACATTGCGAAGACCATGGGGACTCTGCGACGTGGGCCGGGCGGGGGCGGGCGGTCGCCTGTCGGCGGCTCGGCGCCCCGCTCCCTGTGCCCACCGGCTGGTCACGGGGCCGAGCGAGGGCCCGGCCCGGGGCGTCCTCGCAGCGCCGGGTGGGTGTCGCAGCCTCGGGTGGGTCGTCGCAGCCCGCCGGCGGGCTGCGACGACATCGCTGGGTCTGCGAGGTGGCCGGATGTCGTGATCGAACCGGCCGGCCGCTGAACGCACGGTGCTTGCGTTCGCTCGGCGGGGTCAGCGCAGGGTCTGCACCGCGACCGTCGCGTCGGCCAGGTCCAGCGGCGCGCCGGCCGGCAGAAGCTCCACGACGACATCGGGGGCGAGTTCCACCGCGCCGATCCCGAGCGCGGCCGCGGTGGCGTCGTCGGCGACCCGGTGCACGACCCCGTTCGGCGCCACCAACAGCACCTGCCCGCCGGCGTCGAGCGTGTCGATGCGGTCGAGGGCGGGGTTGCGGGCGATCGAGTCCGGCTCGTCGGTCTCGGGTTCCGACCGGTCCGCGGAGGAGCCGCCGGAGCCGGGCTTCTCGTCGTCGGGAGGAGAAGGGTCGAGGTCGATCCGCACCGCGCCACCCTCGCCCGTCCACACGGCGTCCACGCGGGCCCCGGGTCCGTCCGCCTGGACGAGTTCGACGGGCCGGGCACCGGGGGGCAGGGGTAGCGCGGCGCCGGTCCAGACCTCGCCGGTCGGTTCCCCGGCCGGCGTCCACGTCCAGCAGGTCACCGGGGCGTCGGCGGGGTCGTCGAGGCGGGGGCGGGCGGCGGGCCAGTCGGCGACGTCGAGCGTGCGGCGGACGCGGGCGTCGGCCACCACCTCGGCGTCGACCTCGCGCGCTGCCCTGGCCCCGGACGCCACCCGCAGCAGGTCGGCGGCGACCTCGGGCACCCGCTGCACCCCGTTGGACAGCACGACGAAGTACTCGGCGTCGTCGGTGACCAGCACGTCGCCGACGCGGCCGGGCAGGCCGTCGGGGGCGGGGTCGCCCCGGCCGGGGACGACGGGGGTGGCCAGCTCGGGGCCCTCGGGCAGCATCGCCAGCACGGTCGGGTTCACCGGGCGGGGCACCTCGCGGGTGAGGCCGTAGGCGGCGAGGAGGCCGCCGTCGCCGACGTCGACGCGGAAGCGGCGGCCCCCGGTGACCAGCCAGGTCTCCTCGTCGGGGCCGGCCAGCAGGACGGCCTGCCCGGGGTCGGGCGCGCTGACCGGGGCGGCGCCGCCGATGACGGTGGTGCCGGCGGGGACGCCGTCGGCCGAGACCCTGTCGCACACCGCCCATGACGGGGCGATGGTCGCCTCCGGGCGGGCGCCGTCGGCGCCGCCGACCGGGGCCGCCGCCGTCTTCTTCGCGTCCGCCAGCGCCCGTTCGGGCAGCTCCCGGGGGTCGGCTGTGGCGGCGTCGGTGCGGCCGAGCGCGGCGAGCACGAGCCGGGCGGCCGCGAGGTCCCTGACCGGGACCAGCCGCCCCTCGCGTCCGGTGTCGACGGCGTAGAGCGCCTGCGTGCCCGCCACCGAGACGACCGCCTGCTGGCGCCAGTCGGGCTTGGGGCCGATCACCGCGTACAGGGCGGCGGCGCACAGCCCCAGCAGGCCGAGCGCGACGCCGGCCATCGCCGCGCGGCGCTGGGAGCGGATCTGCTCGTGCAGCAGCACCGCGTCGCCGCGCACCAGCGCGGCCTCCAGCCTGCGCAGTCCGAAGCGGTACGCGTCGGCCTGGTCGCGGGTGGCGGGCGCCCGCACGGCGGTCGGTCTGGGCACGTCAGGACGGTAACCAGGGGGATCGCCCTGCCGTGGGCGTTTGGCGCAACTGGACCCGGACGCCGGCGCCCGGTGGCGGGGAGCCGCCACCGGGACGCGGTCAGGGCACCGAGATGGCGTCCAGCCGCTGCTTGATGAACGGCGCGCAGACGACCGGGTCGAGGTCGGCGCGCCGGCCGATCGGCGGGGCGAGCGGGGTGACCAGCGCGTCGTGGTCGAGCTCGTAGAAGTAGACGAGCGAGACCAGCTCCTCCTGCGGGGCACCGGCCTGCGGCGGCAGCACCCGGTGGCGGCCGGAGCGCCAGCGCAGGCCGGTCCAGTGGGCCAGCAGGTCGCCGATGTTGACGGTCAGCGCGTCCGGCTCGTAAGGGGCGTCGACCCACTGCTCGTCGCCGCCGTCCTCCCCGAGGTCGACCTGCAGACCACCGGCCCCGGGCTCGCGGTCGAGGACGGTGACCGTGCCGAAGTCGGTGTGCGGGCCGATGCGGAACTGGTTGGGCGCCGGCTCGCCGACCTCGGTGAGCGGCGGGTACCGGTTGATGTTGAACGTCCAGGTGGGCCGGTGGGCGAGCCGGGTGAGCGCGTCGGCGGGCAGGCCGAGCGCGGCCGCGCACAGCTCCAGGAGGTCGTCGGCGACGGTGCGCATGGCCGCCGTCCAGCGCCCGACGGCGTCGGCGAGCTCGGGCACCTCGGCCGGCCACACGTTCGGCGGGAACCACACGTCGTCGACGGCGGGATCGCCGGTGGCGGTGTCGGCCCCGGCCGCGAACGACTCCTTCAGGTCCGGCGGGGTCGGCTCGCCCTCCACCCACCCGTTGGCCTCGACGCCCGGCGCGAGCCAGCCCCGCCCGCCGATCCGCACCGCGTACCGCTGCTTGACCTCCGCGGGCAGCGCGAAGAACCGGCGGGCCGCGGCGCGCACCTCGGCGCGCAGGTCGGCGTCGATGCCGTGCCCGGTGACCAGCAGGAACCCCGCCCGCTGCAGGGCGGAGTCGACCGCGGGGCCGACGTCGTGGTCGCCGGCGCGCCAGGCGCCCAGGTCGACGGTGGGGATCTCGCCCGGGACCACACCCGCGCTCACTCGGCCTCCCCGATGTCCTCGTTCCACAGCGCGGGGTTGGCGGCGATGAAATCGGTCATCATCGCCGCGCAGCGCTCGTCGTCGACCAGGTGGATCGCCACACCGTGCTCGGCGAGCCAGTCGTGGCCGCCGTGGAAGGTGCGGGCCTCGCCGATGACGACGGTGCCGATGCCGAACTGGCGGACCAGCCCCGAGCAGTACCAGCAGGGCGACAGCGTGGTCACCATGATCGTGGAGCGGTAGTCGCGCTGGCGGCCCGCGGCCCGGAACGCCGACGTCTCGGCGTGCATGGACGGGTCGTCGTCCTGGACGCGGCGGTTGTGCCCGCGCCCGAGCAGGGTGCCGTCGGCGGCGAACAGCGCCGCTCCGATGGGGATGCCGCCCTCGGCGAGCCCGGCCCTCGCCTCCTCGACGGCGACGTCCAGCAGTGCGCTCGTGTCCACCCGGTCAGCCTCTCACCGGCGGGCCAGCCGCGGGAACAGCAGCGCGTACAGGCCCGCCGAGAGGGCGAAGCCGACCAGGAACGTGACGTCGCCGATGTCGGGGTACGCGGCCGGCACCACCCCGGTGAACAGCTCCTGGTTGGAGAACAGCGGCACCGACACCACGATGCCGACCAGCATCGCGATCAACCCGGCGTGGTTGGTGTAGGAGCGGTCGTAGAGCAGGTCGGTGGGCAGCGCGGCGCGGCGCAGGTACTGGTCGACCAGCACCACCCCCAGCCATGGCCCGATCCAGTACACGATGACCAGCAGGAACGCCTCGTAGCTGTGCGCGGCATCGGCCAGCGCGATCACCGCGATGACGAACCCGACCACCCCGAACGCGAGCGCCACGGTCGCCCGGGCCCAGCGCAGCGGCACGTCGATGCCCATGCTCAGGAAGGCCATGGCGCCCGAGTAGACGTTGAGGATGTTGGCCGCGACCGCGCCCAGCGCGATGCACAGCAGCGTCAGCGCGGCCAGGAAGCCCGGCAGCACGCCGACGAAGGACGTGGTCGGGTTGTCCGAGGTGGCGCCGGCGGCGGCCGCCGCGCTCACCGACGCCGCGCCGACGACCATCAGCAGGGTCGTCGAGGCGAACAACCCGGTGCCCGCGGCCAGGCCGACCTTGCGCGGCGGCGAGTCGGCCGGCAGGTAGCGGGTGTAGTCGGCGGCGTAGGGCGACCAGCCGGCCGTGTAGCCGAACACCGCGCCCAGCATCAGCAGGAACCCGCCCACGCCGCCCGTCCCGCCGCCCTCCGGCACCGCCGACGGGTCGGACGCGCCCAGCACGATGACCGCCCCGACGGCGAACACCACCGCCAGCACCGGGAACGCGAACCGCTCGAAGACCTGGACCAGGTTGTGCCCGAAGAAGGCCACCCCGATCTGCACGACGACCACGACCACCAGCCACACCGGCGCCGGCCACCCGGTCAGCGAGCTCAGCGCGAAGGCCGCGCTGACGCTGTTCACCGCGAACCAGCCGAACCCCGAGGTGATCGTCATCAGCCCGGCCGGGAGCACGTTGCCCCGGTAGCCGAAGGCCAGCCGCCCCAGCACCATCTGCGGCACGCCCGCCGAGGGCCCCCGCGCCGACAGCGCGCCGTGCGCCACGGCCGCCAGCCCGTTGCCGACCACGATCGCGGCCACGGCCTGCCAGAACGTCAACCCGAACGCCTGCACCGCGAGCACCCCGACGAAGATCGTCGCGAACTCGAGGTTCGGCGAGGTCCAGGTCCAGAACAGTTGGCTGGGCCGGCCGTGCCGCTCGGCGTCGGGGATCGGCTCGTTGCCCCCCGGCTCGACGGCCACGACCTTGCCGCCGTAGTCGCGGTCCGCGGAGCGGGAGACGGTCATGACCACCACTGTGCGTCCGACGCGACCGCCGCACAATCGCCCGGCGCCACTAGTAACCCGCGCGAAACCCGCCACCCCTCCGGCCCGTCCCGAAGTTCAGGAAAGCCACGTTCCGGAACGCACAGGGCAGCATCGTGGCTTTCCTGAACTCCGGGACGGGTGTGTGGGGGCGGGCGGGGGGCGGGTCAGGTGGGTGGGGTGGGGGTGGGGGTGCGGAGGCGGCGGGTGGTGTCGGCTCGGGCGGCGAGGTCGGCGTCGGGCGGGTAGTCGACGGCGACCAGCGTCAGGCCGTGGGCGGGGGCGACGGCGACCTCGTTGGCGCGGGTGTCGCGGGCCAGGAGCGCGGCGGGCCAGTCGGTGGGGCGGCGGCCGCGGCCGACGTCGAGCAGGGCGCCGACGAGGCTGCGGACCATCGAGTGGCAGAACGCGTCGGCCGAGAGGGCCGCGGTGACCACGCCGTCGGCGTCGCGCGTCCAGGAGAGGTCCTGCAGGGCGCGGACGGTCGTCGCGCCTTCGCGGTGCTTGCAGTAGGCGGCGAAGTCGTGCTCGCCGAGCAGGCCCCGGGACGCGACCGCGACGGCGACGAGGTCGATCGGGTGCGGCCAGGAGACGGTGTCGCGGGCGCGCAGCGGATCGGCGCCGTGCGGGGCGGTGGCGATCCGGTAGCGGTAGTGGCGGCGCAGCGCGGAGAAGCGGGCGTCGAAGGCGTCGGGGACCGGGGTCACGGCCCGGACGCGGACGTCGGGGGGCAGCAGCCGGGCCAGCCTGCGGACCAGCCACGTCGGATCGAGGTCGTCGGGGAGGTCGGCGTGCGCGACCTGCCCGGTGGCGTGCACGCCGGCGTCGGTGCGCCCGGCCACGGTCAGCGCGATCGGCACCGCGCCGCGCAGGATCGTGCCCAGCGCGCCCTCGAGGACCCCGCACACCGTCCGCCGCTCGGGCTGGCGGGCCCAGCCGGAGAAGTCGGTGCCGTCGTAGGCGATGTCGAGGCGGAACCGGCGGGTCGGGCCCGGTTCCGGGGGTGCGGGGCTGTCGGGGTGCCGGGCGGGAACGGCACCGGGCCCGTCCCCCTCGCGGGGGGCGGGCCCGGTGTCGCGGTACTGCCGCTCGATCAGGGCTCCTGGCCCTCGTCGGCGGCCTCGGCCTCGGCCGACTTCTGCGACGCCGGGGCGGCGAAGCCCGCGGCCTCGGCGGCCTCCTCCGAGGCGAACCACACCTCGGCCACGGTCTGCCCGTAGTGGGACGAACCGGGGACGTGGTACAGCATCGAGTCGGCGTTGCCCTTGATCGGGAACCCGGCCGGCGCCTCCTGCGGGTCGTCCAGCGGGGCGTGGCTGCCCTCGCCGTACGGCGCCGTGTCGGTGGCGGCCGACTCCTCGACCTCGGTGCTCTCGCCCACGGGACCGGTGGCGTCGGCGACGGCCGGCTCCTCGGTCGCCGGGACCTGCGCGGTCGGGTTCGGCGTGGACTCCGACTGGCGCGAGGACGCGACCCGGCGGGCCCGGTCGGCCTCGTCGGTGACGGTCTTCTGCGACACCAGCTCGATCACGGCCATGGGGGCGTTGTCGCCCTTGCGCGGCAGCGTCTTGGTGATCCGGGTGTAGCCACCCTGCCGGTCGGCGAAGAACGGGCCGATCTCGGTGACCAGTGCGTGCACGACGTCCTTGTCGCGGATCACCTTGGCGATCTCGCGGATGTTGTGCAGGTCGCCGCGCTTGGCCTTGGTGATCAGCTTCTCGGCGTAGGGCCGCAGCCTGCGGGCCTTGGCCTCCGTCGTGGTGATCCGGCGGTGCTCGAACAGCGACGTGGCCAGGTTGGCCAGGATCAGCCGCTGGTGCGCGGGAGACCCGCCGAGGCGGGGCCCCTTGGTGGGCTGAGGCATGGCTACAACTGCTCCGTTTCTGCGTAGTCCTGGCCGTCGTCGTGGAACGGGTCGTGCTCGAAGCCGCCGGCGCCGGCGGTGTCGGCGACGCCGTACTCGCCCGCGGCCGCGGACGGGTCGAACCCGGGCGGGCTGTCCTTGAGGGCCAGGCCCAGGCCGACGAGCTTCATCTTGACCTCGTCGATGGACTTGGCCCCGAAGTTGCGGATGTCGAGCAGGTCGGCCTCGCTGCGCCCGACCAGCTCGCCCACGGTGTGGATGCCCTCGCGCTTGAGGCAGTTGTAGGACCGCACGGTGAGGTCCAGCTCCTCGATCGGCATCGCGAAGGCGGCGATGGTGTCGGCCTCCTGCGGCGACGGCCCGATCTCGATCGCGTCGGCGTCCACGTTGAGCTCGCGGGCCAGCCCGAAGAGCTCGACGAGGGTCTTGCCGGCCGAGGCCAGCGCGTCGCGCGGGGCGAGCGACGGCTTGGTCTCCACGTCCAGCACCAGCTTGTCGAAGTCGGTGCGCTGCTCGACGCGGGTGGCCTCGACCTTGTAGGTCACCTTCATGACCGGCGAGTAGATCGAGTCGACCGGGATGCGGCCGATCTCGGCGCCGGTGGCCTTGTTCTGCATGGCCGGCACGTAGCCGCGGCCCCGCTCGACGACCAGCTCGACCTCGAGGCGGCCCTTGTCGTTCAGGGTGGCGATGTGCAGGTCGGGGTTGTGCACCGTGACGCCCGCCGGGGGCACGATGTCGCCCGCGGTGACCGCACCGGGGCCCTGCTTGCGCAGGTACATGGTCACCGGCTCGTCCTCCTCGGAGCTGACGACCAGCTCCTTGAGGTTGAGGATGATGTCGGTGACGTCCTCCTTGACGCCCGGCACGGTGGTGAACTCGTGCAGGACGCCGTCGATGCGGATGCTGGTGACAGCCGCGCCGGGGATGGACGAGAGCAGCGTGCGGCGCAGCGAGTTGCCCAGCGTGTAGCCGAAGCCCGGCTCGAGCGGCTCGATGACGAACCGGGAGCGGGTGTCGACCACCGGCTCCTCGGTCAGGGTGGGGCGCTGAGAGATCAGCATGGTGTGGTGCCCTCCTTAGGCGCCGCGGCAACCGCTATTTGATGCCGCGGAAGGCCGACCCCGAGGGGCCGGCCGACCCCCGCCGCATCCCTGCTGCGGCGGGGGTGGGAGCGCTACTACTTGGAGTAGAGCTCGACGATCAGCTGCTCGGTGACCTGCGTGTCGATCTGCGCACGCTCGGGCAGCTGGTGGACCAGGATGCGCAGGGTCGACGGGACGACCTGCAGCCACGCCGGGATCGGACGGTCGCCCTGGAGCTCCTTGGCGATGATGAACGGGTCCATGTTCCGCGACTTGTCGCGGACGTCGATGATGTCGTAGCGCGAGACCCGGTAGCTGGGGATGTCCACCTTCTGGCCGTTGACCAGGAAGTGCCCGTGGTTCACCAGCTGGCGGGCCATCCGCCGGGTGCGGGCCAGGCCCGCCCGGTACACGACGTTGTCGAGCCGCGACTCGAGGATCTGCAGCAGGTTGTCACCGGTCTTGCCGGCGCGCCGGTTCGCCTCCTCGTAGTACCGGGAGAACTGCTTCTCCAGCACGCCGTAGGCGAACTTGGCCTTCTGCTTCTCCTGCATCTGCAGGAGGTACTCGGTCTCCTTGATCCGGATCCGGCCGTGCTGGCCGGGCGGGTAGGGGCGACGCTCGAACGCCTGGTCGCCGCCGACGAGGTCGACCTTCAGCCGGCGGGACTTGCGGGTCATGGGGCCGGTGTAACGAGCCATGTCTGGTTACTCCCTCTCCCCTAGACCCGGCGCCGCTTGGGCGGGCGGCAGCCGTTGTGCGGCTGCGGGGTGACGTCCGAGATGGTGCCGACCTCGAGACCGGCGGCCTGCAGCGAGCGGATCGCGGTCTCGCGACCGGAGCCCGGCCCCTTCACGAACACGTCGACCTTCTTCATGCCGTGCTCGGCGGCCTTGCGGGCCGCGCTCTCCGCGGCCATCTGGGCGGCGAACGGCGTGGACTTGCGCGAGCCCTTGAACCCGACGTGCCCGGCCGAGGCCCAGGCGATGACGGCACCGGTCGGGTCGGTGATCGACACGATGGTGTTGTTGAAGGTGCTCTTGATGTGCGCGTGACCGTGCGCGACGTTCTTCTTCTCGCTGCGGCGGACCTTCTTGGGCCCGGCCGCGGTGCGTCCGCGGGGCGGCATTACTTCTTACCTGCCTTCTTCTTGCCGGCGACGGTCTTCTTGGGACCCTTGCGGCCGCGGGCGTTGGTCTTGGTCCGCTGGCCGCGCACCGGCAGCCCGCGGCGGTGGCGGATGCCCTGGTAGCAGCCGATCTCGATCTTGCGACGGATGTCGGCCTGGACCTCGCGGCGCAGGTCGCCCTCGACGCGCAGGTTCGACTCGATGTACTCGCGGAGCTTGGTGAGGTCCTCGTCGGTCAGGTCCTTCGACCGCAGGTCGCGGTCGATCCCGGTGGCCTCGAGGATCTCCTTGGACCGGGTGCGGCCGATCCCGAAGATGTAGGTGAGCGCGATCTCCATCCGCTTGTCGCGGGGGAGGTCTACGCCGGCAAGACGTGCCATGCGGTCGGTGTTCTCCTTGTTCGGTGTGCCAGGTCTTCCCCACGCCCGTCCCGGTCCGCTGTCCGGGCCCCGGCCTGGTTCCGGGGGTCGACCGGGCCCGTGTGGCCCGGTTGGTGCGCGGGGGTCCTCTGGTGTCGCTGCGTCCGGGTGATCAGCCCTGGCGCTGCTTGTGGCGCAGGTTCTCGCAGATCACCATCACGCGACCGTGCCGGCGGATCACCCGGCACTTGTCGCAGATCTTCTTGACGCTCGGCTGGACCTTCACGTCCGTCGCTCTTCTCTTCGCTGGTGGTTACGTCACTTGTAGCGGTAGACGATGCGGCCGCGGGTCAGGTCGTACGGCGACAGCTCGACCACGACCCGGTCCTCGGGCAGGATCCGGATGTAGTGCTGACGCATCTTGCCGCTGATGTGCGCGAGGACCCGGTGTCCGTTCTCCAGTTCCACGCGGAACATCGCGTTCGGCAAGGGCTCCACGACCCGGCCCTCGACCTCGATCGCCCCGTCCTTCTTGGCCATGTCCTCCGCGTTCCGTGACAGGTGTGCGTACTCTCGGTTCCGTACGTCAGGCGCATCGCAGCTCCGGGACCGGGACCTGCGGGAGGCACGACGGAACCGGCGCCACAGAACGCGCCGAAATACCAGTGTACGTCGCTCGCCCGCGCGCCCGCCGCCGGGTCCTGATCAGCGCCCCTGCAGCCGCATCCCGAGCCAGGCCACCAGCAGCACGGTGCCCCACGGGCCGGCGACCCACAGGAACCACGGGTAGATGAACAGCCCGGACGCGACGCAGCTGATGGCCCAGATGGCCATCGTCGTGACGCTGGCGGCGGCCCAGGCGGCGACCCCGGAGCGGAACTCGCCGGCCGCGTCGTCCTCCGGCGACATGGCTACCGGGACCGCGGGCGGGGCGGCGGCGGGCGGCAGGTCGGAGGTCAGCGCGGCGAGCTCGCCGTAGGTGCGGGCGGCCAGGGTGGCCCGGATGCGCTCGTCGAACTCCTCGACGTCCAGCCGGCCCTCGACGTGCGCCGCGCGGAGCCTGTCGAGCACGCGCTCGCGGTCGGCGTCGCCGGCGCGCAGATCCTCCGGGCGCACGACGGGCCACTCGGCTCCGTCGGGTTCGCCGTCCACCTTCACCATGATGCGCCACCGCGGCCCGGAGCGCACAGGCCGAGACGGCGCCCGGGGCGTCAGCCGCGGGGGCGGATGCCGTCGAGCGCGATGTCGAGCAGCCGCTCGGCGCGGCGCGGGCCGCCGGGGCGACCCTCGGTCGCCGCCGAGACGGCGTTGGCCAGCTGCAGCAACTCGGTGACCAGGATCCCGTCGCGCACCGCTCCCGCGCTCCGCGCGCGGTCGAGCAGCGCGTCTCCCGCCGCCACGATGCGACCGTGGAAGGCGGCGACCGGGGTCGGGTCGTCGAGGCCGGCCAGCAGGGCCGCGCCGAGGCCGCGGTGGGTCGTGGCGTGCGCCAGGACCGCCCGCAGCCAGACGACCAGGGCCTCGCCGGGATCCGCGGCGCCCACCAGCTCCTCGGCCCTCGCGCACAGCGCGTCGACGTGGCCGGCGAACACGGCGCGCAGGAGCTCCTGCCGGCCGGCGAAGTGCCGGTGCAGGGTCGCCGACCCCACCCCGGCCCGCCGCGCGATCTCCTCCAGCGACGCGTCGGCCCCCTGCTCGGCGACGACGGCGGCGGCGACGGCGACGATGCGCTCACGGTTGCGCCGGGCGTCCGCGCGCCGCGGGCGTCCGTCCCGGGGACCGGTCACGACGTGCTCCTTTGCGTAAGTGGGGTTGCCCCCCGTATCGTACGGCGACCGAAACGGGGTACCGCCCCACTTATGGACGGAGCAGCGTGGACATCGGAATAGCCGTCGGCGACCTGCGCGGACCCACCACCGCCGACCTCCTGGTGGAGCAGGTGACCGAGGCGGCCGACCTGTTCGGCACCGTGTGGGTGAGCCAGGCACTCGGGTGGGACGCGCTCACCGCCCTCACGACCGCCGGGCGGGTCCCCCGCGTCGGCCTGGGCACGGCCGTGGTGCCCGTCCTGCAGCGCCACCCGCTGGTGCTCGCCGGGCAGGCACTGAGCACCCAGGCCGCGGTCGGCGGCCGGCTGCGGCTGGGCGTCGGCGCCGGCATCGGGGCGATGCTGGGGGCGATGTACGGCGTGCCCCACGACCGGCCCGCCCTGCGCATGCGGGAGTACCTCGGCGTGCTGCGCCCGCTGCTGCGCGGCGAGGCCGTCGACCACCACGGCCCCACGCTCACCGCCGTCGGGGCCGTCGACGTACCGGGCACCACCCCGCCACCGGTCCTGCTCGCCGCGCTCGGGCCGGCCATGCTCCGGGTGGCCGGGGAGCTCGCCGACGGCGCCGTCACCTGGATGGCCGGGCCCCGGACCCTGCACGAGCACGTCGTGCCGCGGCTGGCGCGCGCGGCCGCCGGCCGGCCCGCCCCGCGGGTGGTCGCCGGCCTGCCCGTCTGCGTCACCGCCGATGCGGACGCGGCGCGCGCCCGCATCGCCGAGCGGTTCGCGCCGGCCGGGCAGGTGCCCGAGTACCGCGCGGTGCTCGACCGCGAGGGCGTCGACGGCCCGGGCGGGGTCGCCGTCGTCGGCGACGAGGACGCCGTCCTGCGGCAGCTGCACCGGCTGCGCGACGCCGGCGCCACCGAGTTCCTGGCCGCCCCGGTGGGCACGCCCGCCGAGCAGCGGCTGACCGTGCGGGCGCTCACCGACCCGGCGTTCCGGCGGTGAGCCGGCGGTCCGCCGGGACCGGCTAAACCCGACGCGCCACCGCGCCCGCGCGGGTTACCGTCCGGCGGTGAGGCCCGACGACGGCACGACCGCGGTCCGCGCGCTCCCCCGTCCGCTGCGCCCGTTCCGCAGCCGGGGGTACCGGCTGCTCGTGGCCTCGATGGCCCTCTCGCTGCTGGGCAGCGGGGTGTGGATGGTCGCGGTCGTCTACCAGGTCATCGCGCTCGGCGGCGGCCCCACCGAGCTGTCCACGGTGGCCACCGCGTTCAGCGTCGGGCTGCTCAGCAGCGTCCTGATCGGCGGGGTGGCCGCCGACCGGCTGCCCAAGCGCGCGCTGATGATCGGCGTCGAGGCGGTCAAGACCGTCGGCGCGGGCGCGGTGGCCGTGCTCGGGCTGACCGGCGCGCTGCAGCTGTGGCAGCTGGCGGCGATCTCGCTGGTCCTCGGGGCCGCCGACGCGTTCTTCTACCCCGCGTACTCGGCGCTGCTGCCCCGACTGCTCCCGGCCGACGACCTGTTGGCCGCCAACGGCGTGGAGGGGGCGCTGCGCCCGATCGCGCAGCGGGCGGCCGGCCCCGCCCTGGCCGGCCTCGTGGTCGGGGCGCTGCTGCCGGCCGTCGCCGTGCTCGTCGCCGCCGGCAGCTACCTGCTGGCGATGCTCGCCCTGCTGCGGATGCCTCCGGTGGCGGTCGAGCCCGGCGGCGGTTCCTCCCCGCTGCGCGACCTCACGGAGGGCTTCGCCTACCTGGTGCGCACCGGCTGGCTGTTCGCCACCCTCGCCTTCGCCACCGTCTACGTCCTGCTGATCATCGGTCCGATCGAGGTGCTGCTGCCGTTCGCGGTGCGCGATCAGGCCGGTGGCGGGCCGACCGAGTTCGCCGTCGTCGTCGCGGGCTACGGGATCGGCGGGGCGGTCGGCTCGATCCTGGTCTCGACCATGCGCCTGCCCCGGCGCTACCTGACGGTCATGCTGCTGTGCTGGGGCGCGGGCGTGCTGCCGCTGGCCGTCATCGGCGCCACCGACCAGCTGTGGCTGATGGTCGCGGCGAGCGCCGTCGTCGGGATCACCGACGCCGCGGCCACGGTCATCTGGGGCACCCTGCTGCAGCGGCGGGTACCGACCCGCCTGCTCGGGCGGGTCTCCAGCCTCGACTTCTTCGTCTCGCTGGCCTTCATGCCGGTGTCGATGGCGATCGCCGGGCCGGTCGGCGAGGTCGTGGGCATCCCGCTCGTCCTCCTGGTCATCGGGGTCGTCCCGGTGTTCCTGGCGGTGATCGCCCTGGTCGCCTGGCGGCTGCCGCGCGACGAGATCGCCCACCCGCTCGACGCGCCCGCCGCGCCCTGACCGGTCGCTCCACCGCAACACCCTGGACCCGGCGGCGCCGGTTGCGCACCATGCGTGGACCGAGAGCACTCGGTCAGCGGATGCGCTTGATCCGTGACGCAGGTAAACCCCCCGGTGCGAACCCGGTGACCACCGGGGACCGGGGTACGGGGACCGCGGCGAAGGCGCCGTGGGCGGGAGCGAGGAGAGCCGATGTCGACCAGACCAGCCGACCGACCGTTACTCGGAACCGGACGGGGAGCACCATCATGAGCACCGAGACCCCCGAGGCCCCGGACAGCCCGCCGAGCAGCCCGACACCGGACCGCGGCTCCCGCTTCACCGTGCGCTCCGCGCTCGTCTGGGGCGCCGTCGCGGTCGTCGGCGCGGTGGCGTGGGGCGTCATCGCGCTGTCGCGCGGCGAGAGCATCTCGGCGATCTGGCTGGTCGTCGCGGCCCTCGGCTCGTACGCCATCGCCTACCGGTTCTACGCGCGGTTCATCGCGAAGAAGGTGCTGGAGGTCGACGACACCCGCGCCACCCCGGCGGAGCGGCTCGACAACGGCACCGACTTCCAGCCGATGGACCGCCGGGTGCTGTTCGGCCACCACTTCGCGGCCATCGCCGGAGCGGGCCCACTGGTCGGGCCGGTACTGGCCGCCCAGATGGGCTACCTGCCCGGCACGATCTGGATCATCGTCGGGGTCATCTTCGCCGGCGCCGTGCAGGACATGGTGGTCCTGTTCTTCTCGATGCGCCGCGACGGGCGCAGCCTCGGCCAGATGGCCCGCGACGAGATCGGCCCGGTGGGCGGGGTGGCCGCCCTCATCGGCGTGTTCACCATCATGATCATCCTGCTGGCGGTGCTCGCGCTGGTCGTGGTGAACGCGCTGGCCAAGTCGCCGTGGGGCACGTTCTCCATCGCGATGACCATCCCCATCGCCATCTTCATGGGCTTCTACCTGCGGATGATCAGACCCGGCCGGGTCATGGAGACCAGCCTCATCGGCGTCGCGCTGCTGCTGCTGGCCATCGTGGCGGGCGGCTGGGTGCAGGAGTCGTCCTGGGCCCCGGCGTTCACCCTGTCGCCGCAGGCGCTGGTCATCGCCCTGGTCATCTACGGGTTCGCGGCCTCGGTGCTGCCGGTGTGGATGCTGCTGGCCCCGCGCGACTACCTGTCGACGTTCATGAAGGTCGGCACGATCGTGCTGCTGGCGCTGGGCGTGATCCTGTCCGCACCGATGATGAAGACCCCGGCGCTGACCGAGTTCGCCTCCAGCGGCAAGGGCCCGGTGTTCGCCGGCGCGCTGTTCCCGTTCGTGTTCATCACGATCGCCTGCGGTGCGCTGTCCGGCTTCCACGCGCTGATCGCCTCGGGCACCACCCCGAAGCTGATCCAGAAGGAGTCCCAGGTCCGCATGGTGGGCTACGGGGCGATGCTCACCGAGTCGTTCGTCGCCGTGATGGCGCTGATCGCGGCCTCGGTGCTCGACCCCGGCCTGTACTTCGCCATGAACGCCCCGGCCGGGGTGCTCGGCCCGACGGTGGAGACGGCCTCCGCGGCGGTGGCCAACTTCGGGTTCACCATCACGCCGGAGGCGCTGACGGCCGCGGCCGCCGCCGTGCAGGAGAGCACGCTCGTCGCCCGCACCGGCGGCGCCCCGACGCTGGCCGTCGGCATGTCGGAGATCTTCGCCGGCGTCTTCGGTGGGGCCGCGCTCAAGGCGTTCTGGTACCACTTCGCGATCATGTTCGAGGCCCTGTTCATCCTGACCACGGTGGACGCGGGCACCCGGGTCGGGCGCTACATGCTGCAGGACACCCTGGGCAACGTGCACAAGCCCTTCCGGGACGTGAACTGGAAGCCCGGCCTGTGGATCACCAGCGCCGTCGTCGTCGGGGCGTGGGGCTACTTCCTGTGGGCCGGCGTCAACGACCCGCTGGGCGGCATCAACCAGCTGTTCCCGCTGTTCGGCATCGCGAACCAGCTGCTCGCGGCGATCGCGCTGACCGTCTGCACCACGCTGCTGATCAAGACGGGGCGGGCGCGCTACGCCTGGGTGACGGCCGTCCCGCTGGCCTGGGACGTCGCGGTGACCCTGACCGCGAGCTGGCAGAAGGTGTTCTCGTCCGACCCGACCCTCGGCTTCTTCGCCCAGCGGGCCCGCTACTCCGCGGCCCTGGAGCGGGGCGAGGTGCTCGCCCCGGCCAAGGACATCGACCAGATGGGCACGGTGGTGGTGAACTCGACGGTCGACGGCGTGCTGTCCATCGTGTTCGCGCTGCTGGTGATCATCGTGGTGGTGAACGCGATGTTCGTCTGGTACCGCGCCCTGACCTCGGACGAACCGCTGGGCAGCAGCGAGGCACCCGCCGTCGAGTCGAGGATCGTGGCCCCGGCCGGGCTCATCGCCACCCCGGCGGAGAAGCGGGCCATGGCCGCGGCCGGGAGCCGCGAATGATCGCGGCGCTGCGGCGGGCCGGGGCCGGAGTGCTCTGGTACCTGCGCGAGGTGAGCGGGGAGGCGGACTACGACCGCTACCTCGCCCGCCACGCGCGCGAGCACCCCGACGCCCCGCCGATCACCCGGCGCGAGTTCGAGAAGCGGCGGATGGACCGGGCCCAGGAGCACCCCCAGTCCCGCTGCTGCTGACCCGCCCCGTCGAGAACGACGTTGTCGTGATCGTTTGGCCCTGTTGATCACGACAACGTCGTTCTCGACGGGCGCCTACCGGCCGACGGCGCGCACGACGCGCAGGGCCTCGGCGTAGGAGTGGACGTGCACGTCCTCGCGGCGTACGCCGTCGGCGAGGGTGAGCGCGATACCGCGCACCCCCGGAAGGGCGGCGACGATCCCGCTGACGTTGTCGGGCCTGAAGTCCAGCCCCACCACGAGCGGGCGCTGCCGGCCCAGCTCGACGAGGTCGGCGATCTGGAACTCCTCGTCGTACTCGGGCGCCCGGTCCCGCAGGAACGCCCAGGCATCGCGGTACTCGGTCAGCACATCCACTGGAAGAACGCCCCGCCCTCGCCGTACCGGCTGAACACCCACGACGGGTCGTCGTCGTGGCGATCTCGATGCCGGCGTGCACGACGCCGATGCCGGCGTCGTCGAGCGCGGTCCGCAGCACGGGCGCGGGAAGCGCGCCCCCGATGGGCTGGACCAGCGCTGCCCCGACCGCCGCGATCGTCTGCACGACCCGTGCCGGGTCGCCGGCCACGTCGAGGGCCGCGACCAGGGTCGCCCGCCCCAGCGCAGCCCCGACCCCGGCCGCCTGCCCGACGGTCAGCGTCCGGGCGTCGGCGAACCGCGGATCGGGGTCGAGCTCGACTCCGACCATGCCGGCCCCCGCCGCTTCCAGGGCCGAAGCCGGGGCCTCCGGGGCGGAGTAGCAGCCGGCCAGGGCCTGCCGGCCGGCGTGCACCCGGGCCCCGGTGTCGCCGAACGCCGTCCCCACCAGACCGTCGAGAACGAAGTTGTGGTGATCGACAGGGCTTGTGAATCACGACAACTTCGTTCTCGACGGGAGGGGGTCAGAGGGCTTTGAGTTCTTCGGTCACCTCGGTGACCGACTTCTTCGCGTCGCCGAAGAGCATCGAGGTGTTCTCGGCGTAGAAGAGGGGGTTGTCGATGCCGGCGAACCCGCTGCTCATCGAGCGCTTGAGCACGATCACCGAGCGGCTCTCGTCGACGTTGAGGATCGGCATGCCGTGGATGGGCGAGCTGGGGTCGGTGCGGGCGGCGGGGTTGGTGACGTCGTTCGCGCCGATCACCAGGGTGACGTCGGTGCGGGCGAACTCGTCGTTGATCTCGTCCATCTCCTTGAGCGCGTCGTAGGAGACGTCGGCCTCGGCCAGCAGGACGTTCATGTGCCCCGGCATGCGCCCGGCCACGGGGTGGATCGCGTACTTGACCTCGACGCCCTTGCTCTCCAGCAGCTTCGCCATGTCCTTGACGGCGTGCTGGGCCTGGGCGACGGCCATGCCGTAGCCGGGCACCACGATCACCTGGGACGCGTAGGCCATCTGCACGGCGGCGTCGGCGGCCGAGGTGGAGGTGACCGTGCGGTCGACGCCGTCGTCGGCGCCGGGGAGCGTGGTCGTGCCGCCGAAGCCGCCGGCCACGATGGCCGGGATCGAGCGGTTCATGGCCTTGGCCATGAGGTTGGTCAGGATCGAGCCGGACGCGCCGACGATCATGCCGGCGACGATCATCGCGGTGTTGTCCAGCGCCAGGCCGGCGGCCGCGGCCGACAGGCCCGTCATGGCGTTGAGCAGCGAGATGACGACCGGCATGTCGGCGCCGCCGATCGGCAGCACGACCAGCACGCCCAGCACGGCGGCCAGCACGAGCAGCGCCACGATCCAGATCTCCGGGGCGCCGCCGAGGCCGGCCACGACCGCGCAGGCGATCGCGGCGAGCAGCAGCAGGCCGTTGACGAACTGCTGGGCCGCGCCCAGCCCGATGGGGCGCCCGGGCAGGATCTCCTGCAGCTTGCCGAACGCGATCAGCGAGCCCCAGAACGAGATCGAGCCGACGATCGCGGCGAACATCGACGCCACGACGACGTAGCCGGCCTCGGTGGCGAAGCCGTCGCTGGTGCGGAACTCCGACCAGGCGATCAGCGCGACCGCGCCGCCGCCGACGCCGTTGAACAGCGCCACCATCTGCGGCATCGCGGTCATCTTGACCTGGCGGGCCGACGGGATCCCGAGCGCGGCGCCGACGACGAGCCCGACGATGATCAGCAGCCAGTTGTGCCGGACCTGCAGCAGCGTCGCGACGACGGCGATCGTCATGCCGACGGCGGCGATCCAGTTGCCGCGCACCGCGGTCTTGGGACCGGTCAGGCCCATCAGGCCGTAGATGAACAGGCCGAAGGAGATGATGTAGAGGATCGGGACGATGACGTCCAACGCGGCGACGTCCACCGGCTCAGCCCCGCCCGTCGGTGTCGCGCTCGACCGGCTCCGGGCGCGGCTTGAACATCCCGAGCATCCGGTCGGTCACCAGGAACCCGCCGATCACGTTGATCATGCCGAAGGCGATGGCCACGACCAGGATGATGGCGTCGACCACCGACGGGTCCTCCAGGTGGCCGAGCACGATCAGCCCGCCGAGCAGCACGATCCCGTGGATCGCGTTGGTGCCCGACATCAGTGGCGTGTGCAGCGTGTTGGGCACCTTCGAGATGACCGCGAACCCGACGAACCCGGCCAGCACCAGGATCGCGATGTTCGCCAGCAGACCGCTCTCCATCAGGCCCCCTCCCCTTCCGACCGGGTCACGCAGGACTTCGCGAGGACCTCGTCGTCCCAGTCCGGCGCGAGCGCGCCGGACTTGTCGAGCATCAGCTCCAGCAGCGCGGACACGTTGCGCGCGTACAGCTCCGAGGCGTGCTCGGGCATGGTCGCCGGCAGGTTGAGCGGCGAGGCGATGGTGACGTCGTGCTTCACGACGACCTCGCCGGGCTCGGTGAGCTCGCAGTTGCCGCCGGCCTCGCCGGCCAGGTCGACGACGACGCTGCCCGGGCGCATGCCCTCGACGGCGGTCGCGGTGACCAGCGTCGGCGCCTTGCGGCCGGGCACCAGCGCGGTCGTGATGACCACGTCGAAGCCGGTGATCGCTTCCTCCAGCCGCTTCTGCTGCTGGGCCTGCTCGTCGTCGGTGAGCTCGCGGGCGTAGCCGCCCTCGCCTGCGGCGTCGATGCCCAGATCGAGCCACTGCGCGCCGAGGGAGCGGACCTGGTCGGCGACCTCGGGGCGCACGTCGTAGCCGGTGGTGCGGGCGCCCAGCCGCTTGGCCGTGGCCAGCGCCTGCAGCCCGGCCACCCCGACGCCGAGCACGAGCGCGCTGGCCGGTTTCACGGTGCCGGCGGCGGTGGTGAGCATCGGGAAGAACCGGGTGGACTTCTCGGCGGCGAGCAGGACGGCCTTGTAGCCGGCCACGTTGGCCTGCGAGGACAGCGCGTCCATCGACTGGGCCCGGGAGATCCGCGGGATCGCCTCCATCGCGAACGCCCGCACGCCGGCCGCGCGCAGCGCCTCGATGGTCTGCGGGGAGGTCCGCGGGGCCAGGAACCCGATCAGCGTCGAACCCCGCCGCAGCTTGCCGATCTCGTCGGCGGTCGGTGGGTTCACCTTCGCCACGACGTCGGCGGACCACGGGTCGCCGATCGTCGCGCCGGCCGCGGTGTAGAGCTCGTCGGGGATCAGCGCGCCGAGCCCGGCGCCGGACTCGACGACGACCTCGACCCCCTTCGTCCGCAGCCTCTCGACGATCTTGGGAACCAGGGCCACCCGCCGCTCCTGGTTCCCCGTCTCACGGGGAACCCCCAGGACAGCGGGCGGTCGAGCCGCGCCTTCGGAACTCATGTTGGGGAAGATAGAGCAGCGGACGCGCGGGCACGCCGTTCTTGTGACCGGTCCGGGGGGCCGCCGCACGTCGGAACCGATTCAGAGTCGGCGTCCGACGCAGCGCACTCGCCCGGACACAGCGTGGAGCGCTTGATCCCGGAGGTCTGCACGTCTCGCAGCACCAGCGTCGAGCTCGCCGCGCCGGCGGGCTGCGAGGACACACCCGGCGCTGCGACGACCACTCGGACACATGGTCACAGCACCAGCGCGCTGCGACGACGATCGTCGAGTGGGCGCCGAGAGCGCTAGGAACCGGCGGGGAGCGTGAGGATGCGCGGGCCGTCCTCGGTGACCGCCACCGAGTGCTCCCAGTGCACCGCCCGCGCGCCGTCGGCGGTGACGACCGTCCAGCCGTCGTCCAGCTCGCGGGTCTCCGGGTCGCCCGCGGTGAGCATCGGCTCGACCGCGAGGGCCATGCCCGGGCGCAGCCGCGGGCCCTGGCCCGGCTCGCCGTAGTTCGGCAGGAACGGGTCCATGTGCATCGACGTGCCGATGCCGTGCCCGCCGTACTCGGCAACGATCCCGTAGTCGGCCCCGTCGCGGCGCGCCGACTCCTCGCACGAGCGCTGCACGGCGTGCGAGATGTCCGACAGGCGCACGTCCGGCCCGATCGCGGCGATGCCCGCGTGCAGGGCCGCCTCGCAGGCCGCCGAGAGCGCCAGGTCGGCCGCCGACACCTCGCCGACGGGGAGCGTCACCGCGGCGTCGCCGTGCCAGCCCTCCAGGATGGCCCCGCAGTCGACCGAGATGAGGTCGCCGTCCGACAGGACGGCCGTCGCCGACGGGATGCCGTGCACGATCTGCTCGTTGACCGATGCGCAGATGGTGGCCGGGAAGCCGTGGTAGCCCAGGAACGACGGCACCGCGCCGGCCGCGCGGATGACCTCCTCCGCGACGGCGTCGAGCTCCTTCGTGCTGACCCCGGCCCGCGTCGCGGCCGTCACCGCGGCCAGCGCGTCGGCGACCACGGCGCCGGCCGCGCGCATCGCGTCCAGCTCGCCGGGCGTCTTGAGCTCGATGTCGCGCCCCCGCCACTTGGCCAGCATGGTGCGCACCCCGCCGCGTCCCATCACTCGTCCCTCAGCTGGACCGCAGGGCCGCCAGCACGCGGGCGGTGATCTCGTCGACGGAGCCGACGGCGTCGACGCTGACCAGCCGGTCGGCGTAGAACTCCAGCAGCGGGCTGGTCTCGTCGCGGTAGACCTGCTGGCGGTTGCGGATGACCGCCTCGGTGTCGTCGGAGCGGCCGCGGCCGAGCAGGCGCGTGACCAGCTCCTCCTCCGGGACCCGGAACTCGACGACCGAGTCGAGCGCCTCGCCGCGGTCGGTGAGCATGTCGGCCAGCGCCTCGGCCTGGCTCACCGTGCGCGGGAAGCCGTCGAGGATGAAGCCCTTGGTGGCGTCGTCGGCGGTGAGCCGGTCGCGCACCATCTCGACGGTGACCGAGTCGGGCACCAGGTCGCCGGCGTCCATGTAGCGCTTGGCCTCGACGCCGAGGGGCGTGCGCTGCTGCAGGTTCGCCCGGAACAGGTCGCCCGTCGAGATGTGCGGGACGTCGAGCTCCTCGGCGAGCCGAGCAGCCTGCGTACCCTTACCCGCCCCCGGCGGACCGACCAGAACCAGACGCACCACAGATCCTCCTGAACTCCACGACCCCGACCGTTCCCACCCCCGACGCCTGACGTTAGCGCAGGAAACCGTCGTATTTCCGCTGCATGAGCTGGCTCTCGATCTGCTTGACCGTGTCCAGCCCCACACCGACCATGATCAGCACCGCGGTGCCGCCGAACGGGAAGTTCTGGTTCTGGCCGCTGCCGGTGATGCCGAGGAAGAAGTTCGGCAGGACGGCGATCAGGCCCAGGTACAGCGAGCCGGGCAGGGTGATGCGGGAGAGCACGAAGTTCAGGTACTCGGCGGTGGGCCGCCCCGGGCGGATGCCCGGGATGAAGCCGCCGAACTTCTTCATCTCGTCGGCGCGCTCCTCCGGGTTGAAGGTGATGCCGACGTAGAAGTACGTGAAGAAGATGATCAGCGCGAAGTACAGGGTGATGTGCACCCAGTTCGACTGGTCGACCAGGTAGGTCTGGACGAACTGGCTGAAGCCGCTGTCCGCGGCGCCGGCGAGGCGCGAGATCAGGTCGGGCAGGTAGAGCAGCGACGAGCCGAAGATGACCGGGATGACGCCGGCCTGGTTGACCTTCAGCGGCAGGTAGGTCGAGGTGCCGCCGTACATGCGGCGGCCGACCATGCGCTTGGCGTACTGGACCGGGATGCGGCGCTGGCCCTGCTCGACGAACACCACGCTGGCGATGATCGCCAGGCCGAACAGGCAGACGCCGCCGAACACCAGCGGGCCGCCGTTGGTCAGGATGTTCTCGCCCTCGATGGGGATCCGGGCCGCGATCGAGGCGAAGATCAGCAGGGACATGCCGTTGCCGATGCCGCGCTCGGTGACCTGCTCGCCCAGCCACATGATCACCGCGGTGCCCGCGGTCATCACGATGATGATGATCAGCAGGTTGTAGACGCTGGAGTCCGGGATGACCGGCAGGCTGCACTCGCCGAACAGCTGGCCCCGGTCGGCCAGCGCGATGATGCCGGTGGCCTGCAGGATGGCCAGCGCGATCGTCAGGTAGCGGGTGTACTGGGTCAGCTTGTTCTGACCCGACTGCCCTTCCTTCTTCAGCTGCTCGAACCGCGGGATCACGACCGTGAGCAACTGGACGATGATGCTCGCCGTGATGTAGGGCATGATGCCCAGCGCGAAGATCGACAGCTGCAGCAGCGCGCCACCGGAGAACAGGTTGATCAGCGAGTAGACGCTGGAGTTCTCGCCGCCCTCGACCTGGCGGATGCACTGCTGCACGTTGGGGTACGACACCCCGGGCGACGGGATGGCCGCCCCCAGCCGGTAGACCGCCACGATCCCGAGCGTGAAGAGGATCTTCTTCCGGAGATCCGGGGTGGTCAGTGCCGAACGGAAAGCGCTGAGCACTCGGTGATCCTCCTGTACTGATGGGCTTCACCAGCGCTGTTGGCACAACGCTGCGGCCCCGAACGACTCTACGCGGTAGCGCGACCCGCACGGCACGGGCCGGCGCGATGGCGCCGGCCCGCACCGAACGGGCCCGACTACAGCTCGGTGGTGGTCCCGCCAGCCGCCGCGATCTTGTCGCGGGCGGAGCCGGAGAAGGCGTGCGCCGACACCGTCAGCGCGATGCCGTCGAGGTCGCCGTCGCCGAGGACCTTGACCGGCTTGCGCGGGCGGACGGCACCCGCGGCCACCAGCTCGTCCGGTCCGACGGTACCGCCGGACGGGAACAGCTGGGCCAGGTCGCCGATGTTGACGACCTGGTACTCGACGCGGAACCGGTTCTTGAAGCCCTTGAGCTTGGGCAGCCGCATGTGCAGCGGCATCTGCCCGCCCTCGAAGGCGGCCGACACGGTCTTGCGGGCCTTGGTGCCCTTGGTGCCGCGGCCGGCGGTCTTGCCGCCCTTGCCGCCCTCACCGCGACCGACCCGCGTCTTGGCGGTCTTCGCGCCGGGGGCCGGACGCAGGTGGTGGATCTTGATCGGGCGGACCTTGGTGGTCGCCTTCTCGTCGTTCTCGCTCACTTCGACTCGACCTCCTCCACCGCCACGAGGTGCCGGACGGTGTGGATCATGCCGCGGACCTGCGGCGTGTCGGGCCAGTCACGGGTCTGCCGGATCTTGCGCAGGCCCAGCGCGAGCAGCGTCTGGCGCTGGTTCTGCTTGCACCCGATGCTGCTGCGCAGCTGGGTGACCCGCAGCACGGTGCCGCTGACCGGCGTGGACTGCGCGGTGGCGTCGTTCGCGTCGCCCTTGGTCTTGGTGGCCATCACGAACGCGCCCCCTGCGCCGCGGCCGCACGGGCGCGCAGCATCGAGGCCGGGGCGACGTCCTCCAGCGGCAGCCCGCGACGGGCCGCCACCTCCTCGGGGCGCTGGATCATCTTCAGCGCGGCGATGGTCGCCTGCACGATGTTGATCGCGTTGTCGCTGCCGAGGCTCTTGGAGAGCACGTCGTGCACGCCGGCGCACTCCAGGACCGCGCGCACCGGACCACCGGCGATGACACCGGTACCGGGGCTCGCCGGGCGCAGCAGCACCACGCCGGCGGCGGCCTCGCCCTGCACCCGGTGGACGATCGTGCCGCCGATGCGGGGGACGCGGAAGAAGTTCTTCTTCGCCTCCTCCACACCCTTGGCGATCGCCGCGGGCACCTCCTTGGCCTTGCCGTAGCCGACGCCGACCAGGCCGTCGCCGTCGCCCACGATCATCAGGGCGGTGAAGCTGAAGCGCCGACCGCCCTTGACGACCTTGGCCACGCGGTTGATCGTGACCAGCCGCTCGATGTACGGGGTCTTGTCCTGGGCCGCCCCGCCACGGCCTCCGTCCCGGCGGTCCCGGCGGTCGCGGTTGTCGCCGCCACCCGGGCCCCCGCCGTCACGCCGTGTACGTCCCGGCATCAGACGATCCCTTCACTGTGCTTGATCTGGAACATGCGGCCGCTCATCAGAACTCCAGGCCGCCCTCACGGGCGGCGTCGGCCAGCGCCGCGATCCGCCCGTGGTAGTCGTTGCCGCCGCGGTCGAACACGACCGCGGTGACGCCCGCCTCGCGGGCGCGGGCGGCGATCAGTTCGCCGACCTTGGCCGCGCGGGCCTTCTTGTCGCCGTCGACCGCCGCGACGTCGGCCTCCAGGCTGGAGGCCGCGGCCAGCGTCGTGCCGAGGGTGTCGTCGATGAGCTGGACCACGATGTGGCGCGAGCTGCGCTTGACCGCCAGCCGCGGGCGGGCCGCGGAGCCGACGACCTTCTTGCGCAGCCGCGCGTGGCGGCGGCTGACCGAGGCCCGGCGCTTGCGCCCGACCTGGGAGGCCTGCCGCTTGCGGGCCGCGTTCGAGATCGAAGAAGTGGTGTCTGCCATGATCACTTACCCGTCTTCCCGACCTTGCGGCGGATGACCTCGCCGGCGTACCGCACGCCCTTGCCCTTGTAGGGGTCGGGCTTGCGCAGCTTGCGGATGTTGGCGGCGACCTCGCCGACCAACTGCTTGTCGATGCCGGAGACCGAGAACCGGGTCGGGGTCTCGACCGTGAAGGTGATGCCCTCCGGCGCCTCGATCACGACCGGGTGGCTGAACCCGAGCGCGAACTCCAGCGAGGAGCCCTTCAGCGCCACGCGGTAGCCGACCCCGTGGATCTCCAGCTTCTTCTCGTAGCCGGCGGTGACGCCGACGACGAGGTTGTTGAGCAGCGTGCGCGACAGGCCGTGGTAGGCCTTCGTCTTGCGCTCGTCGTCCGGTCGCTTGACCAGGACGGCGCCGGCGTCGTCGCGCTCCACGGTGATCGGCTCGATCACGGTGTGCGAAAGGGTGCCCTTGGGTCCCTTGATGGTCACCGTGCGGCCGTCGATGGCCACGTCGACCCCGGACGGCACGGTGATGGGCAGCTTCCCGATGCGGGACATGTTTTAACCCCTCACCAGACGTAGGCGAGGACTTCCCCGCCCACGCCGTTCTTGTACGCCTGGCGCTCGGTCTGCAGGCCGCCCGACGTCGAGATGATCGCGATGCCGAGGCCGCCGAGGACCCGGGGCAGGCTGGTGGACTTCGCGTAGACCCGCAGGCCCGGCTTCGAGATCCGCTTCAGACCGGCGATGCTGCGCTCGCGGTTGCGCCCGTACTTGAGCTCGATGACCAGGGACTTGCCGACCTCGGCGTCCTCGGTGCGGTGGCCCGCGATGTAGCCCTCGCGCTGCAGGATCTCAGCGATCGCGACCTTGAGCTTGGAATGCGGCATGACCACCTGGTCGTGGTACGCCGAGTTGGCGTTGCGCAGACGCGTGAGCATGTCTGCGATGGGATCGGTCATCGTCATGTGACGTCACTGCTTTCCCGCCGTGGTTCCCCGGAGGGGCCTTCGGCGATTGAGGGCGTGCTGGTGAGAGCTACCAGCTGCTCTTGCTGACGCCGGGCAGCTCGCCCGCGTGCGCCATCTCGCGGACGCAGATCCGGCACAGGCCGAACTTGCGCAGCACGGCGCGCGGGCGGCCGCACTTCTGGCACCGGGTGTAGCCGCGGACCTTGAACTTCGGCTTGGCCGCGGCCTTGATGATCAGAGCCTTCTTGGCCATTACTCACGCCTCCCTGAACGGGAAGCCGAGCTTGCGCAGCAGAGCCCGGCCCTCCTCGTCGGTCGTGGCGGTGGTGACGACCGTGATGTCCATGCCGCGCGGACGGTCGATGGTGTCCGGGTCGATCTCGTGGAACATGGACTGCTCGTTGAGGCCGAACGTGTAGTTGCCCCGGCCGTCGAACTGGTTCGGCGACAGGCCGCGGAAGTCGCGGATGCGGGGCAGGGCGATGGTCAGGAGCCGGTCGAGGAACTCCCACATCCGGTCGTTGCGCAGGGTGACCTTCGCGCCGATCGGCATGCCCTCGCGCAGCTTGAACTGCGCGATGGACTTGGTGGCCCGGCGGACCTGCGGCTTCTGGCCGGTGATGGTGGCCAGGTCGCGCACGGCGCCGTCGATGAGCTTGGCGTCGCGGGCGGCGTCGCCGACACCCATGTTGACGACGACCTTGGTGACGCCCGGGATCTGCATGACGTTCGCGTACTTGAACTGCTCGCGCAGCTCACCCGCGATCTCGTCGCGGTAGCGCTGCTTGAGGCGCGGCGCCACCTTCTCCGTGGTGGTCATGCTCAGATCTCCTTCCCGGAACGCTTGGAGACCCGCACGCGCTTGCCGTCCTCGCCGACCTTCTTGCCGACGCGGGTCGGCTTGCCGTCGCCGTCGACCAGCATCACGTTGGAGACGTGGATCGCGGCCTCCTGCGTGACGATGCCGCCGGACTGCGCGCCGCGCTGGTTCTGGCTGACCCGGGTGTGCTTCTTGATCCGGTTCACGCCCTCGACCAGGACCCGGTCGCGGTCGGGGTAGGCGTGGATGACCTTGCCCTTCGCGCCCTTGTCCTTGCCGGCGATCACCTGCACGGTGTCGCCCTTCTTGATCTTCATGTCAGAGCACCTCCGGGGCCAGCGAGATGATCTTCATGAACCGGCGGTCGCGGAGTTCGCGACCGACCGGGCCGAAGATGCGGGTACCCCGCGGCTCACCGTTGTCCTTGATCAGCACAGCGGCGTTCTCGTCGAACCGGATGTAGCTGCCGTCGGGACGGCGCCGCTCCTTGACCGTGCGCACGATGACGGCCTTGACCACGTCACCGCGCTTCACCCCGGCAGCCGGGATGGCGTCCTTCACGGTGGCGACGATGGTGTCGCCGATGCCCGCGTACCGACGCGCCGAACCGCCCAGCACCCGGATGCACAGGATCTCCTTGGCACCGGTGTTGTCGGCGACGCGCAGCCGCGACTCCTGCTGGATCACTTCGCCTTCTCCAGGATCTCCACCAGCCGCCAGCGCTTGCTGGCCGACAGCGGGCGGGTCTCCATCAGCCGGACGCGGTCGCCGACGCCGGCCGTGTTGGCCTCGTCGTGCGCCTTGACCTTGCTCGTCCGGCGGATGACCTTGCCGTACAGCGGGTGCTTCACGCGGTCCTCGAGTGTGACCACGATCGTCTTGTCCATCTTGTCGGACACGACGTAGCCCTCGCGGACCTTCCGCTCCCCGCGGGTCGCGTTCTCACTCATGCCGCACCCTCGTCGTTGTCGTCGGGGGCGGCCGAGAGGCCCAGCTCGCGCTCGCGCATGATCGTGTAGATCCGCGCGATGTCGTGCCGGACGGTACGCAGCCGCCGGTTGTTGTCCAGCTGCCCGGTCGCCATCTGGAAGCGGAGGTTGAACAGCTCCTCCTTGGCCTCCCGGACCCGGAGCGTGAGCTCCTCGTCGGTGAGCTCGCGCAGCTCGGCCGCGGTCGTCGTGGCCATCAGATGTCACCACCCTCACGGGTCACGATCCGGCACTTCATGGGCAGCTTGTGGATCGCCCGGCGCAGCGCCTCGCGGGCGGTCTGCTCGTTCGGGTAGCTCATCTCGAACAGCACCCGACCCGGCTTCACGTTCGCGATCCACTTCTCGGGCGAACCCTTGCCGGACCCCATGCGGGTCTCGGCCGGCTTCTTGGTCAGCGGGCGGTCCGGGAAGACGTTGATCCAGACCTTGCCACCGCGGCGGATGTGCCGGTTGATGGCGATACGGGCGGACTCGATCTGCCGGTTCGTCACGTAGGCCGGCTCCAGCGCCTGGATGCCGAACTCGCCGAAGGTGACGCGCGTGCCGCCGGTGGACGCACCGGTGCGGTGCGGCCGGTGCTGCTTGCGGTGCTTGACCTTGCGCGGGATGAACACGGCTCAGCTCTCCCCGCCCTGCGCGGCCTGGTCGGCCTCGATGGTGGCGATCCCGCCCTGGTTCGCCCCGGAGTTCTCGGCGGCGGCCCGACCGGCCTCGGTGGTGCCGCTGCCGGTGGTGCCCGAGGAGCCCGAGCGGCGGCGCTGCGGACGCTCGCGCCGCGGCGCGCGGTCCGCGCTGGGGGCCGAAGCCGGCGCACCCTCGCGGCGGCCGCCGACCACGTCGCCCTTGTAGATCCACACCTTCACGCCGATGCGGCCGAAGGAGGTGCGGGCCTCGAACAGGCCGTAGTCGATGTCGGCGCGCAGCGTGTGCAGCGGGACGCGACCCTCGCGGTAGAACTCCGAGCGGGACATCTCGGCGCCGCCGAGGCGACCGGAGCACTGCACCCGGATGCCCTTGACCTGCGGCGAGCGCATGGCCGACTGGATGGCCTTGCGCATCGCGCGGCGGAACGCCACCCGGTTGGACAGCTGCTCGGCCACGCCCTGCGCCACCAGCTGGGCGTCGGACTCGGCGTTCTTGACCTCGAGGATGTTCAGCTGGACCTGCTTCTTGGTCAGCTTCTCGAGATTGCCGCGGATCCGGTCGGCCTCCGCGCCGCGGCGGCCGATGACGATGCCCGGCCGGGCGGTGTGGATGTCGACCCGCACCCGGTCGCGGGTGCGCTCGATCTCGACCTTGGAGATGCCGGCCCGCTCCATGCCCTTGGAGAGCATGCGGCGGATCTCGACGTCCTCCTTGACGTACTCGGAGTACTGCTTGTCGGCGTACCAGCGCGACTTCCAGTCGGTGGTGATCCCGAGCCGGAAACCGTGCGGGTTGATCTTCTGACCCATTAGCGGGCCCTCCCCTTCGCACCGCGGGCGCCCCGGCCGCCGGACTTCTCCGGGACGGACTCGACCTCTGCGGTGATGTGGCTCGTCCGCTTGCGGATCCGGTAGGCGCGCCCCTGGGCGCGCGGCCGGATGCGCTTGAGCGTCGGGCCCTCGTCGGCGGTCACCATCGACACCACCAGCGTGTCGCGGTCGATGTCGAGGTTGTTCTCGGCATTCGCCGCGGCACTGGCGATGACCTTGTAGACCGGCTCGGCGGCGGCCTGCGGCGAGAACCGCAGGATGTCCAGAGCCTCCTGCAGCGGGCGGCCCTTCACCAGGGCCAGTACCCGCCGCACCTTCGTCGGCGACATGCGCACGTACCGCGCCACCGCGCGCGCCCGAACGGGCGCGGCGGCAGAGCTCTCGGCTGTGACAGCCATGAATCTCTCCTCTGCTCTTCCGACCCGCTCTAGCGCCTACGTGCCTTGCGGTCGTCCTTGATGTGGCCCCGGAAGGTCCGCGTGGGGGCGAACTCCCCCAGCTTGTGGCCGACCATCGAGTCCGACACGAAGACCGGCACGTGCTTGCGGCCGTCGTGCACCGCGATCGTGTGGCCGATCATGTCGGGGATGATGGTGGACCGACGGGACCAGGTCCGGATGACGGTCTTCTTGCCCGACTCGTTGAGGGCGTCCACCTTCTTGAGCAGGTGGTCGTCCACGAACGGGCCCTTCTTCAGGCTGCGCGGCATTGGTTACCTCCCTGCTCAGCGCTTCTTGCCGGTACGCCGGCGGCGGACGATCAACTTGTCGGACGGCTTGGTGCGGCGGGTGCGGCCCTCTGGCTTGCCCGCGGGGTTGACCGGGTGGCGACCACCGGAGGTCTTGCCCTCACCACCACCGTGCGGGTGGTCGACCGGGTTCATGGCGACACCGCGGACGGTCGGGCGCTTGCCCTTCCACCGCATGCGGCCCGCCTTGCCCCAGTTGATGTTGGAGTGCTCGGCGTTGCCGACCTCGCCGACGGTGGCGCGGCAGCGCACGTCGACGTTGCGGATCTCGCCGGACGGCATGCGCAGCTGCGCGTACGGCCCGTCCTTGGCGACCAGCTGGACGCCGGCGCCCGCCGAGCGGGCGATCTTGGCGCCGCCACCGGGGCGGAGCTCGATCGCGTGCACCACGGTGCCGGTCGGGATGTTGCGCAGCGGCAGGTTGTTGCCCACCTTGATGTCCGCGCGCGGCCCCGACTCGACGCGGTCGCCCTGCTTGAGCCGGGCCGGCGCGATGATGTAGCGCTTCTCGCCGTCGGCGTAGTGCAGCAGCGCGATCCGCGAGGTGCGGTTCGGGTCGTACTCGATGTGCGCGACCTTGGCCGGCACCCCGTCCTTGTCGTTGCGCCGGAAGTCGATCAGCCGGTAGGCGCGCTTGTGCCCACCGCCCTGGTGCCGGGTGGTGACCCGCCCGTGCACGTTGCGACCGCCCTTGCTGTGCAGGGGGCGGATCAGCGACTTCTCCGGCGTGGACCGGGTGATCTCGGCGAAGTCGGAGACGCTGGAGCCGCGGCGGCCCGGCGTCGTCGGCTTGTACTTGCGGATGCCCATTGGTCAGCCCCTCAGCTCGCCCGGCCGCCGAACACGTCGATCGTCCGGCTCTCCTGGGAGAGCGTGACGATCGCGCGCTTGGTGTCCTTGCGCTTCCCGTAGCCGGTGCGGGAGCGCTTGCGCTTCCCGGGGCGGTTCAGGGTGTTCACGCTGAGCACCTTGACGCCGAACACCTTCTCGACCGCGATCTTGATCTGGGTCTTGTTCGCGTCGGGGTGCACGACGAAGGTGTACTGCCGCTCCTCGAGCAGGCCGTAGCTCTTCTCCGAGACCACCGGCGCGAGCAGGATGTCCCGCGGATCCGGGATCATTCCTCCTCCTCCGTGATCTGGTCAGCGGCCTTCTTCTCGGCGCGCTGGGACGGCGGCAGGGAGAACCCCGCCGCTTCGGCCGCCTCGGCGTCGGTGAACCACACCTCGGCGACGGTGCGCGCGTAGAACGAGCTGCCCGGCACGTGGTAGAGCATCGAGTCCTCGTTGCCCTTGACCGGGAAGCCCTCCGGCTGCGAACCGTCGGCCAGCGGCGCGTGGCTCTGCGAGCCGTACTTGGTCTCCGTGCCCTCGACGACCTCACCCTCGCGGGCGGAGGCCTTCGCCGACCGCTTGCCCGGGGTCCCGATGGGGCCCTCGAGGAAGTCGTTCAGCGCGTCCTCGGTGAACACGACGACGTCGTTGACGAGCACGTCGTAGGTGTTGAGCTGGCCCGGCTCGATGAGGTGCACGGTGGGCAGGTTGCGCAGGCTCAGCCAGCTGACCACGTCCTCGCGACCCAGCACGACCAGCGCGCGGACGTCGGCACCGACCAGGTCGACCAGGGCGGTGCGCGCCTTCTTGGTCGACGGGGTCTCGCCGTCGACCAGGCCCGGGACCACGTGCACGAGGCCGTGGCGGGCGCGGTCGGACAGCGCGCCGCGGAGGGCGGCGGCCTTCATCTTCTTGGGGGTCTTCTGCGAGTAGTCGCGGGGCTGCGGCCCGTGGACCACGCCACCACCGGTGAACTGCGGCGCGCGGGTCGAGCCCTGGCGGGCGCGTCCGGTGCCCTTCTGCCGGTAGGGCTTCTTGCCACCGCCGCGGACGTCACCGCGGGTCTTGGTGGAGTGCGTGCCCTGGCGGGCCGCCGCCAGCTGGGCGGTGACGACCTGGTGCATCAGCGGGATGTTCGCGGGCACGTCGAAGACGTGCTCGGGGAGCTCGACGGAGCTCTTCTTCTCCAGGCTGGTGGTCATGCTCAGGCACCACCCTTCGCGGCACTCTTGACCAGCAGCAGGCCGCCCTTGGGGCCGGGGACGGCACCCTTGATGAGCAGCAGCCCGTTGCTGGAGTCGACGCCGTGCACGGTGAGGTTCTGGGTGGTCGTGCGGGCGTTGCCCATCCGACCGGCCATGCGCAGGCCCTTGAAGACCCGGCCCGGGGTGGCGCAGCCGCCGATGGAACCCGGCGAGCGGTGCTTGCGCTGGGTGCCGTGGCTGGCGCCGAGGCCCTTGAAGCCGTGGCGCTTCATGACACCCGCGGTGCCCTTGCCCTTGCTGGTGCCGACGATGTCGACCAGCGCGCCGGCGGCGAAGACGTCGGCGCCGATCTCCTGGCCGACCTCGTACTCGCCGGCGTCGGAGGTGCGCAGCTCGACGACGTGGCGGCGCGGCGTGGTGCCGGCCTTCGCGAAGTGGCCGGTGCGCGGCTTGTTCACCTTGCGCGGGTCGATCGCGCCGAAGGCGAGCTGGACGGCGCGGTAGCCGTCCTTCTCGGGGGTGCGGACCTGCGTCACCACGTTCGGGCCCGCCTGGACCACGGTGACGGGAACCACCCGGTTGTTCTCGTCGAAGACCTGGGTCATCCCGAGCTTGGTGCCCAGGATCCCGGTGATCTGCCTCTCGGTCATCAGTCCAAGCCCTACTGGATGTTCACGTCGACCGAGGCCGGCAGGTCGATGCGCATGAGCGCGTCGACCGTCTTCGGCGTCGGGTCGAGGATGTCGATCAGCCGCTTGTGGGTGCGCATCTCGAAGTGCTCGCGCGAGTCCTTGTACTTGTGCGGCGAGCGGATGACGCAGTAGACGTTCTTCTCCGTCGGCAGCGGCACGGGCCCGACGACCCGCGCACCCGTGCGGGTGACCGTCTCGACGATCTTGCGCGCGGAGGCGTCGATGGCCTCGTGGTCATAGGCCTTCAGCCTGATGCGGATCTTCTGTCCCGCCATGGTCGTCGGTCGTCCTTCTCTTCCTGCCGCTCGTTGACGGATGCTCCGGGTGACGCGCACAGGTGGTCGCCACCGAGCTGTGCTCGGCCGTACCGTCCAAGGTGGCGCCGGTCCACGAGGTCGGGCGTGTCGCAACCGACCCTCAGACCCCTCCCCGGATCACCCGTGCCCCCTGGGGGGTCACTGTGCTCGGGGGCTGGCGCCCAGGTGGGCGCACACGAAACATCCGCGTGCGCCCACCTGTACGCGCAACCCGTCAAGGATGCCACACCGCGGTGGGCAGCCTCGACCCGGGGGGTCCTACTTGATGATCTTGGTGACCTGGCCGGCGCCCACGGTCCGACCACCCTCGCGGATGGCCAGCTGCAGGCCCTCCTCCATGGCGATGGGCTGGATCAGCTTCACGCTCATCTTGGTGTTGTCGCCCGGCATGACCATCTCGGTGCCGCTGGGCAGGGTCACGACGCCCGTCACGTCCGTGGTGCGGAAGTAGAACTGCGGGCGGTAGTTGTTGAAGAACGGCGTGTGGCGGCCGCCCTCGTCCTTGGACAGGATGTAGACCTGCGCCTCGAACTCGGTGTGCGGGGTGGTCGTGCCCGGCTTGGTGACGACCATGCCGCGCTCGACCTGCTCGCGCTTGACGCCGCGCAGCAGCAGGGCGGCGTTGTCGCCGGCCTGGCCCTGGTCCAGGAACTTCTTGAACATCTCGATCGAGGTCGTGACGGTCTTGAAGGAGGGCTCGCGGATACCCACGATCTCCACCTCCTCGTTGACCTTCACGATGCCGCGCTCGATGCGACCGGTGACCACGGTGCCGCGGCCGGAGATGGTGAAGACGTCCTCGACGGGCATGAGGAACGGCTTCTCGATGTCGCGCTCCGGCTCCGGGATGGACTCGTCGACCGCGTCCATCAGGCCGAGCAGCTTCTCGCTCCACTCGGCGTCGCCCTCGAGCGCCTTCAGCGCGGAGACGCGCACGATCGGCAGGTCGTCGCCCGGGTACTTCTGCGACGACAGCAGCTCGCGGACCTCCAGCTCGACGAGCTCGAGGATCTCCTCGTCGTCGACCATGTCGGCCTTGTTCAGCGCGACCACGATGTAGGGCACACCGACCTGGCGGGCCAGCAGCACGTGCTCGCGGGTCTGCGGCATCGGGCCGTCGGTGGCCGCGACCACCAGGATGGCGCCGTCCATCTGCGCCGCACCGGTGATCATGTTCTTGATGTAGTCGGCGTGCCCGGGGCAGTCGACGTGCGCGTAGTGGCGCTTCTCGGTCTCGTACTCGACGTGCGCGATCGAGATCGTGATGCCGCGCTGGCGCTCCTCGGGAGCCTTGTCGATCTGGTCGAACGCCGACGCCTTGTTCAGGGTCGGGTACTTGTCGTGCAGGACCTTGGTGATGGCCGCCGTCAGCGTGGTCTTGCCGTGGTCGATGTGACCGATCGTGCCGATGTTGACGTGCGGCTTGGTCCGCTCGAACTTCGCCTTCGCCACTGGGGGATCCTCCTGGAACTGTGACTTCTCCGCCGTGCTGACGGCAGGTCTGTGGTGATGGGTACCACCGCGGGCCCGGGTGGTCCGGGCCCGCGGGGCGGCGACTCTTACTCGCCGGTGGCCTTGGCGATGATCTCCTTGGCCACGTTGGTCGGGACCTCCGCGTAGGAGTCGAAGACCATGGTGTAGTTCGCCCGGCCCTGGGTCCGCGACCGGAGGTCGCCGACGTAGCCGAACATCTCGGACAGCGGCACGAGCGCCTTGATGACGCGCGCCCCGGCCCGCTCCTCCATGGCCTGGATCTGACCACGGCGAGAGTTGAGGTCGCCGATCACGTCGCCCATGTAGTCCTCGGGCGTGGTGACCTCGACGGCCATCATCGGCTCCAGCAGGGCCGGGCTGGCCTGGCGGGCGGCCTCCTTGAAGGCGATCGATCCGGCGACCTTGAACGCCATCTCGGACGAGTCGACCTCGTGGTAGGCGCCGTCGACCAGGGTCAGCTTGACCCCGACGAGCGGGTAGCCGGCGAGCACGCCGTACTGCATGGCGTCCTGCGCACCCGCGTCGACCGACGGGATGTACTCCCGCGGGATGCGACCGCCGGTGACCTTGTTCTCGAACTCGTACAGCGCACCGTCGGCGGTGTCCAGCGGCTCCAGGGTGATGATCACCTTGGCGAACTGGCCGGAGCCACCGGTCTGCTTCTTGTGCGTGTAGCTGTACTTCTCGACGGTCCTGCGGATCGTCTCGCGGTAGGCCACCTGCGGCTTACCGATGTTCGCCTCGACCTTGTAGTCGCTCTTCATCCGGTTGACCAGCACCTCGAGGTGCAGCTCGCCCATGCCGGCGAGGATGGTCTGGCCGGAGTCCTCGTCGGTGGAGACCTGGAAGGTCGGGTCCTCCTCGGCGAGCTTCTGGATCGCCGTGGAGAGCTTCTCCTGGTCCGCCTTGGTCTTCGGCTCGACCGCGACCTGGATCACCGGCTCCGGGAAGGTCATCGACTCGAGCACGATCGGCGCCTGCGGGTCGCTGAGCGTGTCGCCGGTCGTGGTGTCCTTCAGCCCGATGACCGCGTAGATGTGACCGACGAGGGCCTCATCGACCGGGTTCTCCTTGTTGGCGTGCATCTGGAAGATCTTCCCGATGCGCTCCTTGCGGTCCTTGGTCGAGTTGATGACCTGGGAACCGGCGGCCACCCGACCCGAGTAGACCCGGATGTAGGTGAGCTTGCCGAAGAACGGGTGCGCGGCGATCTTGAACGCGAGCGCCGAGAACGGCTCGTCCTTGCTGGGCTTGCGGACCGCCGGGGTCTCCCCGTCGGTCAGCGTGCCCTCGACCGGCGGCAGGTCGTACGGCGCCGGCAGGTAGTCGATGACCGCGTCGAGCATGGGCTGGACGCCCTTGTTCTTGAACGCGGACCCGCACAGGACCGGGTAGGCCGCGCGCGTGCGCACGATCTCCCGGATGCCGTGCTTGATCTGGTCGACCGACAGCTCCCCGCCACCGAGGTAGAGCTCCATCATCTCGTCGTCGGTCTCGGCCACGGCCTCGACCAGCGCCGTGCGGTACTCCGCGGCGCGGTCGGCCAGGTCGGCCGGGATCTCCTCGACGGTGTAGTCCTCGCCCTTGGCCACCTCGCCGCGCCACGTGAGCGCGCGCATCTCGACCAGGTCGATGACGCCGATGAAGTCGTTCTCGGAGCCGATCGGCAGCTGGATCGGCAGCGGCTTGGCCGCGAGCCGGTCCTGGATGGTGCGGACGGTGAAGTAGAAGTCCGCGCCCAGCTTGTCCATCTTGTTGACGAAGCAGATGCGGGGGACGTCGTACTTGGTGGCCTGCCGCCAGACCTGCTCGGACTGCGGCTCGACCCCCTCCTTGCCGTCGAAGACCGCGACAGCGCCGTCGAGCACCCGCAGGTTGCGCTCCACCTCGACGGTGAAGTCGACGTGCCCCGGGGTGTCGATGATGTTGATCTGGTGGTCTTTCCAGAAGCAGGTCGTCGCGGCGGACGTGATCGTGATGCCGCGCTTCTGCTCCTCCTCCATCCAGTCCATCGTGGCGGCGCCGTCGTGCACCTCACCGATCTTGTAGTTGATCCCGGTGTAGTACAGGATCCGCTCGGTGGTGGTGGTCTTGCCGGCGTCGATGTGGGCCATGATGCCGATGTTGCGGACCTTGGTCAGGTCCGTCAGCACGTCCCGTGCCACTTCAGATCTCCCTCAACAAGTTGGCGCGGACGATCGGCCCGTCACCAGCGGTAGTGGGCGAAGGCCTTGTTCGACTCCGCCATCTTGTGCATGTCCTCGCGCCGCTTGACGCTGGCGCCCAGCCCGTTGCTGGCGTCGAGGATCTCGTTCATGAGCCGGTCGACCATGGTCTTCTCGCGGCGTGCGGCCGCGAACGACACCAGCCAGCGCAGCGCCAGCGTGGTCTGCCGGACCGTGCGGACCTCGACCGGGACCTGGTAGGTCGCGCCACCGACGCGGCGGCTCTTGACCTCGAGGGCCGGCTTCACGTTGTCCATGGCGCGCTTGAGCGTGACCACCGGGTCGGTGCCGGTCTTGTCGCGCGTGCCCTCGAGCGCCGCGTAGACGATGCGCTCGGCCAGCGAGCGCTTGCCGTCCTTGAGGACCTTGTTCACCAGCTGGGTGACCAGCGGCGAGCTGTACACCGGGTCGCTGACCAGCGGCCGCTTCGGCGCAGGGCCCTTGCGAGGCATTAGCTCTTCTCCTTCTTGGCGCCGTAGCGGCTGCGCGACTGCTTGCGGTTGCGGACGCCCTGGGTGTCCAGCGAACCGCGGATGATCTTGTACCGGACGCCCGGCAGGTCCTTCACCCGGCCGCCACGGACCAGAACGATCGAGTGCTCCTGCAGGTTGTGGCCCTCACCGGGGATGTAGGCGGTGACCTCGATCTCGCTGCTGAGCCGGACGCGGGCGACCTTGCGCAGCGCCGAGTTCGGCTTCTTGGGCGTCGTGGTGTACACGCGGGTGCACACCCCTCGGCGCTGGGGGCTCCCCTTCAGCGCGGCGGTCTTGGTCTTGCCGACCTTGTCCTGACGGCCCTTGCGGACCAGCTGCTGGATCGTGGGCATGAACCGTCTACTTCTTCCCGTCGGTGTGCTCTATCGGAACTGCTGTGGGTCTCGTACTGGGGGTCGTGCTCGGTACCCGAGGTCGGGCGTGTCGCCGCCGTGGGCACCACACGATGTCGAAACCTCGCGGAGGGCCTGGGGGCCCGCGGGCCCCAGGCGCCGGTGGGCACGCACCACGGTGCGGGCATCCACAGGCGCGTAGGCACGCGGATCGGCCCGACCGTAGTCGAGCGCAAGACCACAGAGTACCCGGCCCTCCGAAAGGGGGTCAAAACGGGTCCTCGGTCGGCGCCTGCCGGTACGGGCAGGGTGCCGCAAGGACGTGCGCTCCGCAAGGGGACCCGCCCGTTCAGCGCTCCGGGGCGCCCGCTCGTCGCGGACTCCTCGGTGATCCACCGGTACAACACCGGTGTGACCGCTGGCATTCCGGCGCGTCACGCCGGGCAACCGCCCCGCACCCGCAGGGCGGTGCGGACCCCCGCGCAGGGCTGTGGATCAAGCGATGTCGGACGGCGCCGGACCCACCGCGGCGGCCAGCGCCCGCAGCCCGGCGACGACGTCCGCACCCGACGGCGCGCGCTCCGGGTCGATGAGCCACTGCATCGCCACGCCGGAGATCAGGGCCATCTGCACCGAGCCGACCGAGCGGACCACGTCGTCGGGAACCTCGGACTCGGGCACCCCGATCAGGCCTGCCGCCGAGCCGCGCCTGCCCTCCTGCTGGGCGTCGGCCAGCCGCTCGCGCAGCTCGGGGGTGTGCTCGGCCTGCACGAACGCGTCGATCGACGCCATCCACAGGTGCCGCTGCTCGCGGAACGACGTGACCATCTCGACCCAGCCGGCCACCGCGGGGTCGTCGGACCCGTGCGCGCCGGCGGCGGTCATCGCCCGGGCGACCTCGTCGCCCCACTCCTCCATCGCGCGCACGAACGCCGCGATCAGCAGGGCGTCGCGCGAGCCGAAGTGGTAGCCGATGGCGGCGTGGCTGACGCCCGCCGCGGCGGCGATGTCGCGCACGGTCGTGCGGGCCCAGCCGCGCTCGCGCAGGCACTGCGCCGCTCCGGCCAGCAGGTCCTCCCGGTTGCCCATGCGCCCCACCCTAGCCGACGGCTTGACCAGATGGTTGAGCCGCTTGGTTTGACCATTTGGATTGACCAAGCGTGCAAGCCCGTGCCATCGTCGACCCCACCGAATCGAGGGGGTCCGCATGAACGGCACGAAGGTCCTGGTCTCCGGCGCGAGCATCGCCGGCCCGACGCTCGCCCACTGGCTGGCCCGCCGCGGCACCGAGGTCACCGTCGTCGAGCAGGCGCCCGCGCTGCGCGACGGCGGGCACGGCGTCGACTTCCGGGGCGCGCAGATGGAGCTGCTGGACCGGATGGGCATCACCGACGAGGTCCGGGCCCGCGAGACCGGGATGGGCACCCAGACGATCGTCGACGCCGCCGGGCGCCCGGTCGTCGAGATGCCGTCGGTGTTCTTCAGCGGCGAGGTCGAGATCGCCCGCGGCGACCTGGCCCGGATCCTCCACGACGGCACCCGCGACGACGTCGAGTACGTGTTCGGCGACGCCGTCACCGCCCTGTCCGACACCGGCGACGCCGTCGACGTCGAGTTCCGGCGCTCCCCCGCCCGCCGCTTCGACCTGGTGGTCGGGGCCGACGGGATGCACTCGGGAGTGCGCGCGCTCGCCTTCGGCCCCGAGTCGCGGTTCGCCACCTTCAACGGCTACTACTCGGCGGGCTTCCGGGCACCGAACCACCTCGGGCTGGACCACGCCGGGCTGCTCTACAACGAGCCCGGCCGGGCCGTCATGGTCAGCAGCGGACGCGACCGGTCGGTGCTCGACGTGGGGCTGGTGTTCAAGGCCGACCGCCTCGACCACGACCGCCACGACACCGCCCAGGTGCGCGAGGTCGTGGCCACGCACTTCGCCGGCGTCGGCTGGGAGACCCAGCGGCTGCTCGAGTCGCTGCGCGACGACGCCACCGACCTGTACTTCGACCCGCTGGAGCAGATCAACCTCGAACGCTGGTCGTCCGGCCGCGTGGCCCTGCTCGGCGACGCCGCCTGGTGCGCCGGCCCGGGCGGCTCCGGGACCGGGCTGGCCATGATGGGCGCCTACGTCCTGGCCGCGGAGCTCGACGCCGCCGGCGGCGACCACACCACCGCCTTCGCCCGCTACCAGGACGTCCTGGCCAAGGCGGCGGCGAAGGGGCGGTGGCAGGCCAAGGGCGCCGGCGAGTTCCTCGCCCCGCCGACGGACCGGAAGATCCGCCGCCGCAACCGCACCTACAAGGTGCTGTCGAGCCGGCCCATGGAGGGCCTGTTCCGCCGCATCGTCGGCGGCGCGGCCAACGCCGTCACCCTCGACGCCTACCCCCGCACCGACGACCCCGCCCCTTCGACGGGACGGCCGAGCCGCCGCGCATGATCGGCACACGGCCCTGGTGACGCTCGACCTCCCCAGCCCCGACGAGATGTGCGGCCGCTGGGCCGCCTTCGCCGCCGGGTGAGCCGCCCGCGCCCCACCGCGTTGAGCGGACGGCGCGTCCGGCCAACCGCATTGGCCCAACGCGCCGTTCGCTCGCAGGCATCCGGTCAGACGGCATGCAGTACGGGGAGGGGCCGCTGAGCCGCGCGAGCGTAGTTCGCGCGGAGATCGGCGAGTACCCGGGCCGGATGGTGCCGCACATCGCGGGGCAGGTGGTGCACCACAACCGCGCCGGCGGTCATCAACCGGTTGCGGCGGTCGACGGTGGCGGCGTAGTCGCTCGGCCCGAGGTGCCACTCCAGCGAGTCGATCTCCCACGCCAGGCCCACGTCGCCGAACCAGGCGTCGGGCATCGCCAGGAAGCGGCCACGCTCGTCGTGCAGGCGCGGGTTCCACAACGGCTCGGGCAACCCGCTGCGCAGCACCAGCGCCCGGGCCTCCGCCTCGGCGGGCGACCGCACGCCCGCACCCACCTCCGCGAGGACCTCCCGCGGCAGCGCGCTCCCCCGACCGCTCCCGGCTTCGAGCTCCGCGACCAACTCCGGCACGTCGCACAGCCCGCGCTGCACGGCTTCCGCCAGCAGCGCCCGCACGACACTCCGGTCGCGGCTGCGGCGCGAGAAGTCCAGCGCCGCCCGCGCCACCGGGGCGATCGGCCACCGCGCGCTCCCGGGATCGGGCAGCCGCTCGGTGCGCTCGACGAGCAACCGCCCGCAACCCGCTCGTCGCACTTCGGCGAGGACCAGGACGTGCACCGGCCCCGACGGGCTGGGCATGCGACGCATCCCGTGCAGCTCGAGCGCGTCCAGCCCGGTGAGCACCGCCCGGCACCCCCGCCCCGGCGGCCCACCCTCCCGCTCGCCGCAGTACAGCAGAGCTGCGCGACGCCGGTCGGCGCGAGTGGGCGGCCCGTTGTGGAGCAGGACGATCCCGGGCAGCAGCAACTGCCACGGGCCGCCGCTGCGGCACCGGTAGGTGACGGTGCTGCGGGCGAAGCCGCACTGGTGCAGCGCCCTCGCCCTCACCACGTGGCTGCCGAAGAAGGCGGCGACGTCATCGATCCGTGGAGGAGTCATGCCCGCGATGGTGAGCGGGGCCGCCTGACCGCACCCCCGTCATCCGCGCTCCTGTGGACAACTCCGCGAATGTGGACAACCCACCGCCCTGAGCGAACGGTGCACTAGCTCAACCAGGTTGGCCCGACGCGCCGCTCGCTCGGCGTCAGTGCTGTTCGGGACCGAGCGGCGCGGCCGGCCACGCACGTTGGCTCAACGCGCCGTTCGCTCGTGTCCGGACACGCCGACGGGGCCGGCCACCGCCACGGGAGAGCGGTGACCGGCCCCGTCGAGGGACCTCCGGGCGGCTACCTCAGCGGTAGTCGCGGCCGAAGTCGTAGTCGTCCAGCGGCACCGCGGCGCCGGTGCCCGTGCCGAACACGTCGGGGCTGTAGTAGCCGTCGTCGTAGCTCGGCAGCGCGTAGGCCGCCGTGCGGGCGTCCTCCGTGGGCTGGACCTGGATGTTGCGGTAGCGGTTGATCCCGGTGCCGGCCGGGATCAGCTTGCCGATGATCACGTTCTCCTTCAGCCCGACGAGCTTGTCGCGCTTCCCGTTGATCGCGGCATCGGTGAGGATCCGGGTGGTCTCCTGGAACGAGGCCGCGGACAGCCACGACTCCGTGGCCAGCGAGGCCTTCGTGATCCCCATCAGGACCGGGCGGCCGGAGGCGGGCTCGCCGCCCTCGGCGACGACGCGGCGGTTCTGCGCCTCGAAGTCGCCCCGCTCGGCCAGCGCGCCCGGCAGGAACTCCGTGGCGCCCGAGTCGATGATCGTGACCCGGCGCAGCATCTGCCGGACGATCACCTCGATGTGCTTGTCGTGGATGTCCACGCTCTGGGTGCGGTACACCTTCTGGACCTCGCGGACCAGGTGCAGCTGCACCTCGCGCGGACCCATGACGCGCAGCACCTCGTGCGGGTCGGCGGTGCCCTCCAGCAGCAGTTGCCCGACGTGCACGTGGTCGCCGTCCGCGAGCGGGCGCTCCTGGCCGTCGACCACGGTCATCGCCAGCCACTGCCGCTTCGACAGCTTCTCGTAGACGATCTCCTCGGCCCCGTCGTCCGGGGTCAGGGTGATCTTCCAGAAGCGGTCGCCGTCCTCGATGGAGATGCGGCCGTCGACGTCGGCGATGGGCGCCTTGCCCTTCGGGACGCGGGCCTCGAACAGCTCCGTGACGCGCGGCAGACCGGTGGTGATGTCGTCGCCGGCCACACCGCCGGTGTGGAAGGTGCGCATCGTCAGCTGCGTGCCGGGCTCACCGATGGACTGCGCGGCCACGATGCCGACGGCCTCGCCGACATCGACCAGCTTGCCGGTCGCCATCGAGCGGCCGTAGCACATGCCGCAGATGCCGGTGGACGACTGGCAGGTCAGGGCGCTGCGCACCTTGATCTGCCGGACACCCGCGGCGACCAGCGCGTCGAGCGCCGGGTCGCCCAGGTCGCCGCCCTTGGCGACGATCACCTCGCCGTCCGGGCCGCGCACCTCCTCGGCGGAGCAGCGGGCGTAGATGCTGGTCCGGATGAAGCGGTGCGGGATGAGGCGCCCGTCCGCGGTCTCCTCGGTGACCGGCATCGTGATGCTGCGCTCGCTGCCGCAGTCGACCTCGCGGACGATGACGTCCTGGGAGACGTCGACCAGGCGCCGGGTCAGGTAGCCCGAGTCGGCGGTCCGCAGCGCGGTGTCGGCCAGGCCCTTGCGGGTGCCGTGCGTGGAGATGAAGTACTCCAGCACCGACAGGCCCTCGCGGAAGTTGGCCTTGATCGGACGGGGGATGTACTCGCCCTTCGGGTTGGCCACCAGACCACGCATACCGGCCAGCTGCCGGACCTGGGTCATGTTGCCCGCCGCGCCCGACTTCACGATCGTCGGGATCGGGTTGTCCTCGGGGAAGTTCGCCTCCATGGCCCGGGCGACCTCTTCGGACGCCTGGTTCCAGATCTTGACCATCTCGTCGTTGCGCTCCTGGTGGGACAGGGCGCCCCGCTGGTAGCGCTTGTTGACCTGGTCGGCCTTGGCCTCGTAGCCGTCGAGGATCTGCTGCTTGTTCGGCGGCACGACCACGTCGGAGATCGCCATGGTGACACCGGACCGGGTGGCCCAGTAGAAGCCGGCGTCCTTGAGGCGGTCCAGGACCTGGGCCACCTCGGTCATCGAGTACCGCTCGGCCAGGTCGTTGATGATCGCGGCCTGGCGCTTCTTCGGCAGCGGCTCGTTGACGAACGGGTAGTCCGCCGGGAGCAGCTCGTTGAACAGCACCCGACCCAGGGTGGTCTGGGCCAGCCACGGCTGACCCGGCTCCCAGCCCAGCTCCGCGGCGATGTTCGCCGGCGGGGTGACCCCCTGCAGCCGGATCCTGATCGGCGCCTGCAGGTGCAGCGCGCGCCGGTCGTAGGACATGATCGCCTCGGCGAGCGAGGAGAAGACCTGGCCCTCGCCGTTCGCGCCGGGGCGCTCGCGGCTGAGGTGGTACAGGCCGGTGACCATGTCCAGGCGGGGCATGGCCAGCGGCCGGCCCGACGCCGGGGACAGGATGTTGTTCGACGACAGCATCAGCACGCGGGCCTCGGACTGCGCCTCGGCCGACAGCGGCAGGTGCACGGCCATCTGGTCGCCGTCGAAGTCGGCGTTGAAGGCCTCGCAGACCAGCGGGTGCAGCTGGATCGCCTTGCCCTCGACCAGCTGCGGCTCGAAGGCCTGGATGCCCAGCCGGTGCAGGGTCGGCGCGCGGTTGAGCAGCACCGGGTGCTCGGAGATGACCTCTTCGAGCACGTCCCACACCTGCGAGCGGCCGCGCTCGACCATCCGCTTGGCGGACTTGATGTTCTGCGCGTGGTTCAGGTCGACCAGGCGCTTCATCACGAACGGCTTGAACAGCTCCAGCGCCATCTGCTTGGGCAGGCCGCACTGGTGCAGCTTCAGCTGCGGGCCGACCACGATGACCGAACGGCCGGAGTAGTCGACGCGCTTGCCCAGCAGGTTCTGCCGGAACCGGCCCTGCTTGCCCTTGAGCAGGTCGGACAGCGACTTGAGCGGGCGGTTGCCCGGGCCGGTGACCGGCCGGCCGCGGCGGCCGTTGTCGAACAGCGCGTCGACGGCCTCCTGCAGCATCCGCTTCTCGTTGTTGACGATGATCTCGGGCGCGCCGAGGTCGATCAGCCGCTTGAGCCGGTTGTTCCGGTTGATCACGCGGCGGTACAGGTCGTTCAGGTCGGACGTGGCGAAGCGGCCACCGTCGAGCTGCACCATCGGGCGCAGGTCCGGCGGGATGACCGGGACGCAGTCCAGCACCATGCCCATCGGGCTGTTGCCGGTGACCTGGAACGCCGCCACGACCTTGAGCCGCTTGAGCGCGCGCAGCTTCTTCTGGCCCTTGCCGGAGCGGATGGTCTCGCGGAGGTTCTCCGCCTCGGCCGGGATGTCGAAGTTCTGCAGCAGGGTCTGGATCGCCTCGGCGCCCATCGCCCCGGTGAAGTAGTCGCCGTAGCGGTCGTACAGCTCGCGGTAGAGGGTCTCGTCCGCGATGAGCTGCTGCACGTCGAGCTTGGTGAAGGTGCTCCAGATCTCCTCGAGCTGGTCCAGCTTGCGCTGGGCCCGGTCGCGGAGCTGGCGCATCTCGCGCTCGCCACCCTCCTTGACCTTGCGGCGGACGTCGCTCTTGGCGCCCTCCGCCTCCAGCTCGGCGATGTCGGCCTCGAGCTTCTGGGCGCGCTTCTCCAGCTCGACGTCGCGCTCCTGCTCGACCTTGCGCCGCTCCACGACCATCTCGTTCTCGAGATTGGACATGTCCTCGTGGCGCAGGTCCTTGTTCACCGACGTGATGACGTACGCGGCGAAGTAGATGATCTTCTCGAGGTCCTTGGGGGCCAGGTCGAGCAGGTAGCCCAACCGGCTCGGGACGCCCTTGAAGTACCAGATGTGGGTGACCGGCGCGGCCAGCTCGATGTGGCCCATCCGCTCACGGCGCACCTTGGCGCGAGTGACCTCGACGCCGCAGCGCTCGCAGATGATGCCCTTGAAGCGGACGCGCTTGTACTTCCCGCAGTAGCACTCCCAGTCACGGGTCGGGCCGAAGATCTTCTCGCAGAAGAGCCCGTCCTTCTCCGGCTTGAGGGTGCGGTAGTTGATGGTCTCGGGCTTCTTCACCTCGCCGTGCGACCACTGGCGGATGTCCTCCGCGGTGGCCAGACCGATGCGAAGCTCGTCGAAGAAGTTGACGTCGAGCACGTGTGTCCTCAGTTCCTTCTTGTCGCTCGCTCGGGCGGGATCAGTTGACGACGTCGTCGACGGTCATCGAGTCGGAGCCGGGGCGGCTGGACAGGTTGATGCCCAGGTTCGCCGCGGCGCGCTCGAGGTCCTCGTCGTCGGTGTCGCGCATCTCGATCGCCGCGCCGTCGCTGCTGAGCACCTCGACGTTCAGGCACAGCGACTGGAGCTCCTTCAGGAGCACCTTGAACGACTCCGGGATGCCCGGCTCGGGGATGTTCTCGCCCTTGACGATGGCCTCGTAGACCTTCACGCGGCCCACGACGTCATCGGACTTGATCGTCAGCAGCTCCTGCAGCGTGTAGGCCGCGCCGTAGGCCTGCATCGCCCAGCACTCCATCTCGCCGAACCGCTGGCCACCGAACTGGGCCTTACCGCCCAGCGGCTGCTGCGTGATCATCGAGTACGGACCGGTGGACCGTGCGTGGATCTTGTCGTCGACCAGGTGGGCCAGCTTCAGGATGTACATGTAGCCGACCGCGACCGGGAACGGGAACGGCTCCCCGGAACGCCCGTCGAGCAGCAGCGCCTTGCCGTCCGGGCCGACCATGCGGTCGCCGTCGCGGTTGGGGCGGGTGGAGCCGAGCAGACCGGTGATCTCGTTCTCGCGGGCGCCGTCGAAGACCGGCGTCGCCGTCTTCGTGCCCGGCGGGACCGCGTAGAGGTCCTCGGGCATCTTCGACGCCCACTCCGGCTGGCCCTCGATCTCCCAGCCGGACTTGGCGATCCACCCGAGGTGGGTCTCCAGGACCTGGCCGATGTTCATCCGGCGGGGCACGCCGTGGGTGTTGAGGATGATGTCGACCGGGGTGCCGTCGGCCAGGAAGGGCATGTCCTCGGCGGGCAGGATCTTGCCGATGACGCCCTTGTTGCCGTGCCGGCCGGCGAGCTTGTCGCCGTCCTGGATCTTGCGCTTCTGGGCGACGTAGACCCGCACCAGCTCGTTGACGCCGGGGGCGAGCTCGTCCTCGTCGTCGCGGGAGAAGACCCGGATGCCGATGACCTTGCCGTTCTCGCCGTGCGGCACCTTCAGCGAGGTGTCGCGGACCTCGCGCGCCTTCTCGCCGAAGATCGCGCGGAGCAGGCGCTCCTCCGGGGTCAGCTCGGTCTCGCCCTTCGGGGTGACCTTGCCGACCAGGATGTCGCCGGGCTGGACCTCGGCGCCGATCCGGATGATGCCGCGCTCGTCGAGGTCGGCCAGCACCTCCTCGGAGACGTTCGGGATGTCCCGGGTGATCTCCTCGGCGCCCAGCTTGGTGTCGCGGGCGTCGATCTCGTGCTCCTCGATGTGGATCGACGTGAGCACGTCGTCCTGCACCAGGCGCTGCGAGAGGATGATCGCGTCCTCGTAGTTGTGGCCCTCCCACGGCATGATCGCCACGAGCAGGTTCTTGCCCAGCGCCATCTCACCGTTCTCGGTGCACGGCCCGTCGGCGATGACCTGCCCGACCTCGACCCGCTGGCCCTCGTCCACGATGGGCTTCTGGTTGTTGCAGGTGCCCTGGTTGGAGCGGCGGAACTTGTTCAGCCGGTAGGTGGTGCGGGTGCCGTCGTCGGCCATGACGGTGATGTAGTCGGCGCAGAGCTCCTCGACCACACCGGCCTTCTCGGCCACCAGCACGTCGCCGGCGTCGACCGCGGCCCGCAGCTCCATGCCCGTGCCGACCAGCGGCGACTCGCTGCGCAGCAGCGGCACCGACTGGCGCTGCATGTTGGCGCCCATCAGCGCGCGGTTCGCGTCGTCGTGCTCGAGGAACGGGATCAGCGCGGTCGCGACCGACACCATCTGGCGCGGCGAGACGTCGATGTAGTCGACGCCCGTCGGCGGGATGTAGTCGACCTCGCCCGCCTTGCGGCGGACCATGACCCGCTCCTCGGAGAAGGAGCCGTCCTCCAGCAGCGGCGCGTTGGCCTGCGCGATGACGAAGCGGTCCTCCTCGTCCGCGGTGAGGTAGTCGATCTGCTCGGTGACCCGGCCCTCGACGACCTTGCGGTACGGGGTCTGGATGAAACCGAACGGGTTGACCTGCGCGAACGTCGACAGCGAGCCGATCAGGCCGATGTTCGGGCCTTCCGGCGTCTCGATCGGGCACATCCGGCCGTAGTGGCTGGTGTGCACGTCGCGGACCTCGAAGCCCGCCCGCTCGCGGGACAGACCGCCCGGGCCCAGCGCGGACAGCCGGCGCTTGTGCGTCAGCCCGGCCAGCGGGTTGTGCTGGTCCATGAACTGCGAGAGCTGCGAGGTGCCGAAGAACTCCCGGATCGCGGCCGAGACCGGCCGGATGTTGATCAGGGTCTGCGGGGTGATCGCCTCGACGTCCTGGGTGGTCATCCGCTCGCGGACGACGCGCTCCATGCGCGAGAGCCCCACCCGCACCTGGTTCTGGATCAGCTCGCCGACCGTGCGCAGGCGCCGGTTGCCGAAGTGGTCGATGTCGTCGATCTCGACCGGCACCGTGATGCCGCCGTTGCCCTCGGCGTCGGCGCCCACCGTCATCTCGGTCTCGCCGGCGTGCAGCCGGACGAGGTACTCGATGGTGGTGGCGATGTCGTCCTCGGTCAGCATGCCGACCGAGTTGTCGATCTTCAGGCCGAGCTTCTTGTTGGCCTTGTAGCGGCCGACCTTGGCCAGGTCGTAGCGCTTGTCCTTGAAGAACAGGTTCTCCAGGAGGGTCTGCGCGCTCTCCCGCGTCGGCGGCTCGCCCGGGCGCAGCTTGCGGTAGATGTCGAGCAGGGCCTCGTCCTGGCCGGCGGTGTGGTCCTTCTCCAGCGTCGCCATGATCGTCTCGGAGAAGCCGAACCGGGCCTGGATCTGCTCCGCGGTCCAGCCGAGGGCCTTGAGCAGGACCGTCACCGGCTGGCGGCGCTTGCGGTCGATGCGGACGCCGACGGTGTCGCGCTTGTCGACGTCGAACTCCAGCCAGGCGCCGCGGCTGGGGATGACGCGCACCGAGTAGACGTCCTTCTCGGTCGTCTTGTCGATGTCGTGGGAGAAGTACACGCCCGGGGACCGGACGAGCTGGGACACCACGACACGCTCGGTGCCGTTGATGATGAACGTGCCCTTGTCGGTCATCACCGGGAAGTCGCCCATGAACACCGTCTGGCTCTTGATCTCGCCGGTGGTGTTGTTGGTGAACTCCGCGGTGACGAACAGCGGGGCGCCGTAGGTCATGTCCTTGTCCCGGCACTCCTCGACGGAGGCCTTGACCTCGTCGAAGCGGGGGTCGGAGAAGGACAGCGACATCGAGCCGGAGAAGTCCTCGATCGGAGAGATCTCCGCGAGGACCTCCTCCAGCCCGCCCATCGGGTTCTCGTCCCCGGCGTCGATCCGCCGCTGGAACCAGGCCTCGTTCCCGACCAGCCACTCGAAGGACTGGATCTGGAGGTCGAGGAGGTCCGGCACCTCGAGAGGCTCGCGGATCTTCGCGAAGGTGACCCGAGTGGGCGCTCCCGGGAAGTTCGGGTTGGCCGAAACAGCGGCGAGGGGTGCCGTGGGCGAGGTGGTGGCGCTGGACGAAGCCAAGATGCGTCCTTCCGAGAACTGCGCTCTCGTCTGGCGTGCGCCGGTCCCGCGCGCTACCGTGCGTCCGTTCGACCCGGGCGGGAGGTCCGGGTCGGCGAACGCGCGGATGCGGGCTTGCGGTGCACGCCGTCTGTTGTCATGGCGCGGCCCACGACCAGTCCTCGCGAGAGCGCAGGGAGAACACTCCCTGCGACAGGAACCCCCCTGCGCGCACGCGAAGCTGGACGTAGGCAGCGCAAAGAGGCAGTCTAGCTGCAAACGCAGCTGCTGTCGAGGCGGGTCACCAGAGGTGTCCGCCGAGACCTAAGAGTGACCTGACTGCCGCATCCAGTCAAGACGCTACGCGTCGGTAAGTGGCGCTTTTCGCGGGACGACCGGGCCTCCGACGTGCACTTCTCCTGCGCACGTCGATGAGCAAGCGGGTTTCGACGCACGCCGACGACCGCCCACCGGCGGTGACGCCCTACCACATCCCACCGCCGGGCGCACGCACATCGGCCGGCGGTATCTCGTCACGAACTCCGACTCGTCAGGTCTCCTTGACTTGGCCCGCGGCGCCGTCGAACGATCACCCGGCATCGGACGGAGAACCCTAGCTGATCATCGTCCGGTCGACCGCCACGACACGCCGGAGGGTCACCGATGACCGACTACGCCGCACGCCCGTGGCTCCCCCGCTACGACGCGGGCCAGCCGCACGACATCAGCCCCGAGTTCCCGGACGCCCTCGGCATGTTCGCGGCCACCGCGGCCCGCGCGCCGGACGCCGACGCCGTCCGCTACCTGGGCGGGCGCATCACCTACCGCGAGCTCGACGCGCTCTCCGACGCGTTCGCCGCCGGCCTGCTCGACGGCGGCTTCACCGCGGGTGAGCGGGTCGCCCTCTACCTGCAGAACGTGCCGCAGTTCGTGATCGGCCTGCTCGGCACCTGGAAGGCCGGCGGCATCGCGGTGTCGATCAACCCGATGAACCGCGAGCGCGAGCTGGAGCTCCTGCTGCGCGACTCCGGCGCCACCGTCCTCGTGTGCCTCCAGAGCCTCCACCGCGACGTCGCCGCGGCCGTCGTGGCCGGCACCGACGTGCGCACCGTGCTCACCACCTCCGAACTGGAGTACGCCACCGACCCCGACGAGCGCCTCGTCGGCGGCGCGGAACGCATCGACCTGCCCGACACCGTCGACATGGCCGGCCTGCTGGAGCGCTTCCGCGGCCAGCAGCCGCCACCGGTGTCGTTCCGGCCGGGCGACACGGCGTTCCTGACCTACACCTCGGGCACCACCGGCCCGCCGAAGGGCGCCATGAACACCCACGCCAACGTGGTGTTCAACAGCCAGGCCTACCGCGAGTGGTGCGACGTCGGCGGCTCCGACGTCGTCCTCGGCGTGGCCCCGCTCTTCCACATCACCGGGCTGATCGGCCACATCGGCGTGGCCCTGCTGACCGGGGCCCCGCTGGTGCTGTTCCACCGCTTCGAGCCGGCGGCCGCCATCGAGGTCATCCGCACCGAGCGGCCCACGTTCACCATCGGCTCGATCACCGTGTTCATCGCCCTGATGAACGCCCCGAACGCCGAGCGCGACGCGCTGGCATCGCTGACCAAGATCTGGTCCGGCGGGGCGCCCATCCCCCCGGCCTCGGTGAAGGCGTTCGCCGAGACGTTCGGCCAGTACATCCACAACGCCTACGGCCTCACCGAGACCACGTCGCCCTCGCACTTCGTGCCCGGCGGCGCCGAGGCCCCCGTCGACGAGGCCTCCGGGGCGCTGTCGGTGGGCGTGCCCATCTACAACACCGTCGTGCGGATCGTCGGCGAGGACGGCCGGGACCTCCCCGTCGGCGAGATCGGCGAGATCGTCACCTCCGGACCCCAGGTCGTGGCCGGCTACTGGAACAAGCCGGAGGAGACCGACAAGGCGATCCCCGGCGGCGCCCTGCACACCGGCGACGTCGGCTACATGGACGAGCAGGGCTGGTTCTACATCGTCGACCGCAAGAAGGACCAGATCAACGCCGGCGGCTACAAGGTCTGGCCGCGCGAGGTCGAGGACGTCCTCTACGAGCACGCGGCCGTCCGCGAAGCCGCGGTCGTCGGGGTGCCCGACCCCTACCGCGGCGAGACGGTGAAGGCCTTCGTCAGCCTCCGGCCCGGGCGCACGGCCGACGAGGCGGAGCTGATCGCGTTCTGCAAGGCCCGGATGGCGGCCTACAAGTACCCGCGCCAGGTGGAGTTCCTCGACGAGATCCCGAAGACGGTGACGGGGAAGCTGCTGCGCCGGGAGCTGCGGGGCCGGTAAGCCTGCGCCCCGGCCCAGGGGGCCGTTGGGGGCGGAACGCGAGCGGGGCCCGTCGCCGGAACGGCGACGGGCCCCGCTGCGGGTGCGGCGACTCAGGTCAGGGAGACCTTGGCGCCGGCCTCCTCGAGCTTGGCCTTGGCGGCGTCGGCGGCGTCCTTGGCCACGGCCTCCAGGATCGGCTTCGGGGCGGACTCGACGAGGTCCTTGGCCTCCTTCAGGCCCAGGCCCGAGACGAGCTCGCGGACGACCTTGATGACCTGGATCTTCTTGTCGCCCGCGGCCTCGAGGACGACGTTGAACTCGTCCTTCTCCTCGGGGGCCTCGGCGGCCGGGCCGGCGGGGCCGGCGGCGGCGACGGCGACGGGGGCGGCCGCGGTGACGTCGAAGGTCTCCTCGAACTTCTTCACGAACTCGGAGAGCTCGATCAGGGTGAGGTCCTTGAAGGCGTCGAGCAGCTCGTCGGTGGACAGCTTCGCCATGGTGGCGTTCCTCTCTACTGCAGAAAAAAGGGGGGTGGGGTCAGCTCTCGGCGTCGGCCGGGGCCGCGTCGTCGGAGCTGGTGGCGGCGGGAGCCTCGGCCCCGCCCTCCTCGGCGCGCTTGTCGGCGAGCGCCTGGGCCAGGCGGGCGACCTGGGAGGCCGGGGCGGCGAACAGCCCGGCGGCCTTGGCCATGGTGCCCTTCATCGCGCCGGCCAGCTTGGCCAGCAGCACCTCGCGGGACTCGAGGTCGGCCAGCTGGTTGACCTCGGCGACGGTCAGGGCGCGACCGTCCATGTAGCCGCCCTTGATCACCAGGCCCTGGTTGGCCTTGGCGAAGTCGCGCAGCGCCTTGGCGGCGTCGACGGGCTCACCGGTGATGAACGCGATCGCCGTCGGGCCGACCAGCAGTGACTCGATGCCCGTGACGCCCGCGTCGTCGGCAGCGCGCTTGACCAGCGTGTTCTTCGCGACGCGGTACGTCGCGGTGTCGCCGAGCGAGCGGCGCAGCGTCGTCAGCTGGGCCATCGTCAGGCCGCGGTACTCGGTGACCACCGCGGCGGTCGAGCCCTGGAACCGGCTGGAGATGTCCTCCACGGCCGTGATCTTGTCGGGTCTGACCATCCTTGCCTCCTCTCCGGATGTCGTGCTCGTGGGGAAGACCCACCGCGACGACCCCGGAGAAGACGGACGCCCCGAGCGCAGGAGCGCACGGGGCGTGGCGGGCGCGGTGCGCCCGGCTGACCTCGTCCTCCTGCGCGGGTCGCCCGCCGTCGGCGGGACCTTCGTGCCCTCCCGGCGGGGCCGGGTGGGCAGACCTGCGGTCTTCGGTGGAACTGCTGACCAGGGTACGCCACCCGCGCCGGCGTCCCCGCACGCGGCCCCGGTACCGGCCGGGAGGCGCGGTGGGGCGCTCGGTGGTTGAGACCACGGCCGCCGACGATGGTGTAACGGTCAGCACCGACCGTATGGTGACGACCGGTCGATCCACGGAGGTGTCGGGTGCAACGAAGCGGGCCACTGGCCGGACTGAAGGTCGTCGAGCTGGCCGGGATCGGTCCGGGCCCGCACGCCGCGATGATCCTGGCCGACCTCGGGGCCGAGGTCGTGCGGGTCGACCGGCCCGCGAAGGGGCCCGGACCGGGGCCGGGCGCCGTCGCGGACCCGTCGCTGCGCGGGCGCCGCCGGATCGCCGTCGACCTCAAGGACCCGGCCGGGCGCGACGCCGTGCTGGGCCTGGTCGAGAAGGCCGACGTGCTGGTCGAGGGCTTCCGGCCCGGCGTCACCGAGCGGCTCGGCCTCGGCCCGCGGGACTGCCACGCCCGCAACCCGAAGCTCGTCTACGCCCGGATGACCGGCTGGGGCCAGGAGGGCCCACTGGCCCAGCGGGCCGGGCACGACATCAACTACATCTCGCTGACCGGCCTGCTGCACGCCATCGGCCGGCCGGGCGAGCGCCCCGTCCCCCCGCTGAACCTCGTCGGCGACTTCGGCGGCGGCTCGATGTTCCTGCTGGTCGGCGTGCTGTCGGCGCTGTGGGAGGCGCAGCGCTCCGGGCAGGGCCAGGTGGTCGACGCGGCGATGGTCGACGGCGCATCGGCGCTCGGGCAGATGTTCTGGGGGATGCTGGCCCAGAAGGCCTGGGTCGACCAGCCCGGCGTCAACATGCTCGACGGCGGCGCCCCGTTCTACGACACCTACACCTGCGCCGACGGCCGGTACGTGGCCGTGGGGGCGATCGAGCCGCAGTTCTACGCCGCGATGCTGGCCGGGCTCGGCCTCACCGACGCCGACCTGCCCGGCCAGCTCGACCGCGACCGCTGGCCGGAGCTCAAGGCCCGCCTCGCCGAGGTCTTCGCCACCCGCAGCCGCGACGAGTGGGCCGAGGTGTTCGCCGGCACGGACGCGTGCGTGACGCCGGTGCTGGCGTTCGGCGAGGTCGCCGCGCACCCCCACCTGGACGCGCGCGCCACCATCGTCGAACGCGACGGCGTCGCGCAGGCCGCCCCGGCCCCCCGCTTCTCCCGCACGGCGACCACCGTCCCGGAGCGGGCCGGGGAGCCGGAGCCGGTCGAGGCGGTCCTGGCCGACTGGCGCTGACCGGGGCTCAGCCCGGGCCGTTCAGGGTCAGCCACAGGCCGGCCACGACGCCGACCGGCGTCGAGATCGCCAGCCACCAGCGGTACGTCCGCCAGGTGAGCAGCTTGGCCAGCAGCCAGGCGAGGGCCACCGCCAGGAGCGTCCAGGCCACCGGCTCGCCCCAGCCGCCGGCCACGTCGAGGTAGGCGCTCGGGGTCCGCACCCCCACCGTGCGCCCGGTGAACCCGGACGTCAGCACCTCGACGTGGTCGCCGAGGGCGGTGTGCTCGTAGACGTGCCGCAGGTCCCCGCCGTCCAGCTCCACCCGACCGCCGCCGTCGGTGACGAGTCGGACCTCGTGGTCGGCGCCGCGGGGCTTCGGGTCGAACTCGTGGTGGACGACCGTCGCGCCGGCCGAGGTGGTCCCGCCGAGCCGGTCGGCGAACCAGACGAGGGCGTTCGAGAAGAAGAGGCCGACGAGGGCCGCGACGAAGGGGAAGAGGAGGATGCCGCGCGATCTGAACCGCTCGATCGGTGACCGCTCCGTCGACAGGGGTGGGAGCGACCACCCGATGGGCTCGTCGTGCCGGTCGACCGGCTCCGGCTCCCCCACCGGACCCGACGCGTCGTAGCGCTGCGCCAGCAGCAGGCCCGCCCGGTGGTCGGGGTTCGTGCAGTAGACGTAGCGCACGGGGTGGGCGGACCCGTACTCCGTCGGGCGGTCGCTCCAGACCAGCGCACCCCACCACTTCCGGAACCTGGTCCGGACCTCCAGCGTCCGGGTGAGCCGGTGGACGTCGAGCGGCCAGGCGCCCCGGCTGACGACCGACGGGTGGCCCGCCCGCTTCTCCACCACCAGCACCGGCTCGTAGTCGCCCTCGTCGTAGCGCGCCACCGCGTACCCGACCAGCGCGTCCAACCTCGTGCTGTTCCCGTCCTCATCCCCCATGAGGAGAAGACCGGTCACCCGGCGTGACCGATACCGTGATCCACCACATAGGACGATCGGACCTCAGGACGCGCGGAACGCGCGGCGGTAGTCGCGCGGGCTGACGCCGACGACCTCGCGGAACCGCTGGCGGAACGCGGTCGGCGAGGCGAACCCGACGTCGGCGCCGATCCGCTCCACCGGCCGGTCGGTGCTCTCCAGCAGCAGCTGGGCCCGGCGCACGCGGTGGCGGCGCAGCCAGAGCGCCGGCGTGCTGCCGGTCTGCTCGCGGAAGCGCCTGCTCAGCGACCGGGTGCTCATCACGGCCCTGGCGGCGATGTCGTCGAGGGTGAGCGGGCGGTGCAGGTTCCGCGCGAGCCAGTCCAGCAGGGGCCCCAGCGAGCTGCCCTGCGGGCCCGGCGGCTCGTGGGCGACGAACTGGGCCTGCCCGCCGGCGCGCTCCAGCGGCATGACCGACGCCCTGGCGGCCTCGACGGCCACCGCCGCGCCGTGGTCGCGGCGCACCAGGTGCAGGCACAGGTCGAGGCCCGCGGCCGCGCCTGCCGAGGTGAGCACGTCGCCCTCGTCGACGTAGAGCACGTCGGGGTCGACGCGCACGGCGGGGTGGCGGCGGGCCAGCTCGGCGGCAGCGGCCCAGTGCGTGGTGGCCCGGCGCCCGTCGAGGACGCCGGCCGCGGCGAGCACGAACGCGCCCGCGCAGATCGACACCTTGCGGCCGGGGGCCGCCCGCAGCGCGTCGATGACGACGGCCGGGACGGTGCGCTCGGCGTCGTCGACGCCGGGTACGACGACCGTGTCGGCCGTGGCCAGCAGGTCGAGGCCGTGCGGCACCCGGAGGGAGACGGGCCCGGCGGCGACCTCGGGGGCGGCGGCGCACACGAGCACCTCGTAGGCGGGCTCCCCGCCGGCGAGCCGGGCGCGGCCGAACACCTCGACCGGGAGGGCCAGGTCGAACGGGACGACGCCGTCGAAGGCCAGGACCGCGACGCGATGCACGTCCCCATCCTGGCGCGGATCCGTCGGTGCGCGTCCGTCCGGCCACTGCCGGGGTCGATCACCGCGCCCTAGCGTCCGCGGTCATGACCGTGCTCGTCCCGCTGCTGATCGGTGTCCTCTACTGCGTCCTGGCGTCGCTGCCGCCCGAACCCCAGCGGCGGCGGCTGAACGCGGTGGTCGTCGCGGGCGCGGGCGCGGCCTACCTGAGCGGCGGCGGGCTCGGCGGCTGGGAGTTCGCCTTCACCGCCGCCGTGACCTGGTGCGCGTACCGGGGGTTGGAGTCGTGGACGTTCATCGGGATCGGCTGGCTGCTGCACACCGGCTGGGACGTGCTGCACCACCTGCACGCCGCCCCGATCATCCCGTTCGCCGAGCAGTCCTCGCTGGGCTGCGCGATCTGCGACCCGGTGATCGCGCTGTGGTGCCTGGCCGGCGGGCCGTCGGTCGCGGACGTCGTCCGGCGGGTCCGGGCACGACAGCGCCCCGCCACCTGAGCGGTGACGGGGCGCGGGGTCGTGCGCTCGGTCAGGCCGAGGTCTCGTCCACCAGCAGGTTGCGGGTGCGGTTCGGGTCGACCGGGATGCCCGGGCCCGTGGTGGTCGAGATGGTGATCTTCTTGATGTACCGGCCCTTGGCCGCCGACGGCTTGGCCCGCAGGATCTCGTCGAGGGCGATGCCGTAGTTCTCCACCAGCTTCTCGGTGGGGAAGGAGGCCTTGCCGATGATGAGGTGCAGGTTCGACTGCTTGTCGACCCGGAAGCTGATCTTGCCGCCCTTGATGTCCTGGACGGCCTTGGTGACGTCCGGGGTGACGGTGCCGGTCTTCGGGTTCGGCATCAGGCCGCGCGGGCCCAGGATGCGGGCGATCCGGCCGACCTTGGCCATCTGGTCGGGGGTGGCGATGGCGGCGTCGAACTCCAGCCAGCCGCCCTGGATGCGCTCGATCAGGTCCTCGGCGCCCACCGCGTCGGCGCCGGCCGCCTCGGCCTCAGCGGCCTTGTCGCCGGTCGCGAAGACGATCACGCGGACGGTCTTGCCGGTGCCGTGCGGCAGGCTGACCGTGCCGCGGACCATCTGGTCGGCCTTGCGGGGGTCGACGCCGAGGCGCATCGCGACCTCGACGGTCGCGTCCATCTTGCTGCTGGAGGTCTCGCGGGCGAGGTTGGCCGCCTCCAGCGGGGTGTAGAGCCGTCCGGCCTCGATCTTCTCGGCGGCCTCGCGGTAGACCTTGCTGCGCTGTGCCATGGAACTGTCCTCTGCGGGTCAGGTCGTGGTGCGAGCCGCGCTCGGCTCTCCCACGCGATCAGGGTGTGACAGGGAGGGAACGCGTCAGCCCGCGACCGTGATTCCCATCGACCGGGCGGTGCCGGCGATGATCTTCGTGGCCTGGTCGATGTCGGTGGCGTTGAGGTCGGCCAGCTTGGTCTGCGCGATCTGGCGGACCTGCTCCATGGTGACCGTGGCCACCTTCTTGACGTGCGGCTCGCCGCTGCCCTTCTCCACACCGGCCGCCTTCAGCAGCAGGCGCGCCGCCGGAGGGGTCTTGAGGGTGAAGTCGAACGAGCGGTCCTCGTAGACCTTGATCTCGACCGGCACGATGTCGCCGCGCTGGGCCTCGGTGGCGGCGTTGTAGGCCTTGCAGAACTCCATGATGTTCACGCCGTGCTGACCCAGCGCGGGACCGACCGGCGGGGCCGGGGTGGCCGCCCCGGCCTTGATCTGGAGCTTGATGATCGCGGAGAGCTTCCGCTTCTTGGGGGGCATCGCTATTCCCTGTTCGTGGTTGAGCGCGCGGCCATGGCGACCGCGGTGGGATCAGATCTTCGAGACCTGGCTGAACGCCAGCTCGACGGGCGTCTCGCGGCCGAAGATGGACACCAGCACCTTGAGCTTCTGGGCGTCCACGTTGACCTCGTTGATGGTGGCCGGCAGCGTGGCGAACGGGCCGTCCATCACGGTGACCGACTCGCCGACCTCGAAGTCGACCTCGATCGTCGGCTTGCCGGGGGACGCGGCGACGTCGGCCTTGCCCCCGCCGGTGGCCTGCTTCTGCTCGACCCGCGGCATCAGGAACTTCAGCACGTCGTCGATCGTGAGCGGCGAGGGCTTCGAGGTCGCGCCGACGAACCCGGTGACGCCCGGTGTGTTGCGCACCGCGCCCCACGACTGGTCGTTGAGATCCATCCGGACCAGGATGTAGCCGGGCAGCACCTTGCGCTGCACCTGCTTGCGCTGGCCGTTCTTGATCTCGGTGACCTCCTCGGTGGGCACCTCGACCTGGAAGATGTAGTCCTCGACGTCCAGGGTCTGCACCCGGGTCTCGAGGTTGGTCTTCACCTTGTTCTCGTAGCCGGCGTAGGAGTGGATGACGTACCACTCGCCCGGGGCGCGGCGTAGGGCCGCGCGCATCTCCTCGACCGGGTCGGCCTCGACGTCGGGCTCGGGCTCGGCGACCGCCTCGGCGGCGCCCGCCGCGTCGGAGGCCTCGACGACCTCGTCGGTGTCCACTGCCTCATCGGCGGTGTCGTCGGCGACGTCCTCGAGGGCGTCGGCGGCCTCGGCGGAACCCGCGGCCTCCGCGTCGACGGCCGCGTCGATGTCGGCCTCAGCGGCGTGCGTGGACTCCGCGGCGGCGTCCTCGTCCTGCACGCCGTCGACCCGGTCGACGTCGGTCGGCCGCTGGCCGCCGTCCTGGGAGGTCACTGTGGTCTCGCTTCCTTGGATCCGGAGGTGGTGGCCGGTCAGGTGCCGAACAGGTACTGCACACCCTGGGCGAACACGAGGTCCAGCAGCCACACGAGCGCGACCATGAACGACACGAAGACCAGCACGACGATGGTGTAGGTGACCAGCTGCTTGCGGGACGGCCAGATGACCTTCCGCAGCTCGGCGACGACCTCGCGCATGAAGCGCGCGAGCCGGGCGGGCGGCGAGAGCTTGGCCTGCCTGCCCTCGCGGACCGCCGTGGACCTACCCCTTCCCGCGTCGGGTGCCGAGCCGGAGCGCCGGCCCCGACGGTCGGCGGCCGAGGTGGGGCGCTCGCGCCCGGCCTCGTCCCCCTCGCGCTCCTCAGCCACGCATCCTCCAGCTCGTCCCGACGGTCGTGCGTAAATGGCAGGGGTGACAGGACTTGAACCTGCAACCTGCGGTTTTGGAGACCGCTGCTCTGCCAGTTGAGCTACACCCCTGTGCCATCCGCCGCGGGCCAGTGGCCCACCGGCGGAGCGCGTCACTCAGCGACGCACCCAGCAGATCGAGTGTACGGCACCCCGATCCGCGACCTCCAACGCGTACCCCCGGCGGGCGCGTCAGGACGGGAGCAGCACCTGAGCGGTGGCCTTGCCCAGCACCGTGCGGCCGTCGAACTTCGCGGTCACGACCACGGTGGCGACGCCGTCCTCGACCCCCGAGACGGTGCCCGAGAGCTCTATCGCGGCGCCGGTGTCGTCGTCCGGGACGACGACGGGCCGCGTGAACCGCACTCCCAGCCCGCGCACGGCGGCGGGCCCGCCCGCCCAGGCGCTCACGAAGCGCCCGGCGAGGGCCATGGTGAGCATCCCGTGCGCGATGACCCCGGGCAGCCCGACCTCACCGGCGACGCGGTCGCTCCAGTGGATGGGGTTGAAGTCGCCGGAGGCCCCCGCGTAGCGGACGAGGTCGGCCCGGGTGACCCGGACCGTGGTGGGGGCGATCTCGTCGCCCTTGGCCGTCCCGGGCCCGGCCTGCGCGCTCACTCCGCACCCGCCTGCGTGACGAGGACGGCCTTGCAGGTGGCGACCGCCGCGCCCGCGGTGTCGGCGACCTCACAGCGCAGCGTCAACATGTGGCTGCCGGCGCGGGTGCGCAGGTCGTCGACGTGGATGGTGGTGGCCAGCTCGTCGCCGGCGTGCACCGGGCGGTGCAGCGAGATCGACTGCTCGGCGTGGACCATGTGCGCGTAGTCCCACCCGACCTCGGGGTCGCGCAGGAACGCCTCGATCGCCGGCAGCACGAACGCGATGGTGAACGTGGGGGGCGCGACGACATCGGGGTGACCCGCGGCGCGGGCCGCGTCGACGTCCAGACACACGGAATCGCCCTCACCGATGGCGAGGGCGAACTCCGTGACCTTCTGCCGTCCGACCAGGTACGGCGCGGTCGGCGGCAGCGTGCGGCCGACCAGCGACTGGTCGACCACCCTCAGCGGGTCTCGCGGTGCTCGCGGTGCACGCTGCAGTTCGGGCAGAACTTCTTCAGCGCGAGCCGGTCGGGGTCGTTGCGCCGGTTCTTCTTGGTGATGTAGTTGCGGTGCTTGCACACCTCGCACGCCAGCGTGATCTTCGGCCGGACGTCCGTGGCCTTCGCCATCGCGGGTGCCTCCTGTGAACGACTAACGAGTGGAGCGGGTGCCGGGTAGCGGTGGCCGGACTTGAACCGGCGACACAGCGATTATGAGCCGCTTGCTCTACCAACTGAGCTACACCGCTGCGCGGAGTGGACGATGCACTCCGCTGGAGCCCCTTTACGGAATCGAACCGTAGACCTTCTCCTTACCATGGAGACGCTCTGCCGACTGAGCTAAAGGGGCGGCCGGCCGCTCGGACGGTCACTCCCGGGCGGCGTCGACAACTCTACACGGCCTCAGCCGCGGCCTGCGCGGGGGTAGGGCAACAGGGCCATCTCCCGCGCGTTGCGGATGGCGACAGCCACCTGGCGCTGCTGCTGGGGGGTCAGCCCGGTGACCCGGCGGGCCCGGATCTTGCCCCGGTCGGAGATGAACTGCCGCAGCAGCGTCACGTCCTTCCAGTCCACTTCCTTGATCCGCTTCGCGTGCAGCGGGTTGACCTTCTTACGCGGCGCCCGAACGGGCTTGCCGGCGGGGGGCATCTGCTCTCCTCCTCGTCGCATCGGTGCCGGCTACCGCCGGACGTGTCAACGGTAACGCCGTCGGGCGGCGGAGGTGCAGGCGGGCAGGGGTCCGAGGCTGTGGGAGGCCGGTTGTCAGCCGGTGCAGCTCCGGCAGTGGCCCCGGACACGCCTTCGGGCCTCCGGTAGCGCCGCGCCAGTGCCGTGGACCGCCCACGCCGCCCGGATCGGGGCTTCCCGTTCGGTCCGCGGTTGGGGGTGGGTCGTCTTCGCAGGGGCGGCGTGGTCCTCGCAGGTGCCGTAGACCCTGCGCGGATCACGAGGACCCTGCGAAGAGGCCAGCCGGGGTGCGTGGTCACCCTCCCCGGCTGAGTCGATCATGTGAGTCGGGGTCCTCGCAGACCCGGCGGTGTCCTCGCAGCCCGCCGGCGGGCTGCGACGACCCACGGCGGGCTGCGACACCCACCCGGCGCTGCGAGGACACCCACCCGGCGCTGCGACACCCACCCCGGCGCTGCGAGGACACCCGCCCGCCCCGCTCGGCCGCGAAGCGGCCACACCACACCCCGGAAGCCCCTGCTCGATCAGAGGTCGCCCTCCGCGTAGGAGCCGCCGGAGGCCCCTCAAATCGCGTACCCACCTCGGAGCCCACCCGACTGCGGCAATGCCTTACCCCCACCCCCCAGCCCCTTACCCCTCAGCCCCCAGCCCCCCGCACCCCCCACCACCCCGACGTGATCGTCCGATGCCGACCCCCCGGCCTCAGGGCGAACCTCGGAGCATGTTCATCGACATGACCATGACCACCGTCGAGACCGACCACCGCCGCGGGAAGCTGATGGCCGAGGCCCGCGAGTACCGCCTCGCCTCGCTCGCGCGCGCCGGGCGCCGGGCCCTGCGGCGCGCCGCCGACGAGGCTGTGGCGCAGATGGCGGCGCGGGAGGGCCGCCACGACCGGTACTCCCCGCCGTCGGAGCCCGCGGGCCGGAGCGGCGGGGCGGCGAAGATGTGCACCGTCGGCGAACTCGACGGAAACCGTCGGTAACCCGTGTCACGATGAGCGGCGTGGGGCGGTTGGGGGTCGGGATCGAGCTGGTCGGGCGGCACGTCGAGATCAAGGCGCTGGCCGCGGCGCTGGAGCGCGCCGCGGCCGGGCGGCCGACGGGGGTGCTGCTGTCCGGCGACGCGGGCGTGGGCAAGTCGCGGCTGGTCGCCGAGGCCAGCGAGCGCGCCGCCGCGGCCGGGTTCAGCGTCCTGGTCGGGCGCTGCCTCGACACCGGCGAGTCCGCGCTGCCGTACCTGCCGTTCACCGAGATCGTCGGGGCGCTGGCGGCCACCCGCCCGGAGCTGGTGGCCGAGCACGTCGCCCTGCGCCACCTGCTGCCCGGCGGGGTCCCGCGCGCCGAGCAGCAGGACGGCGAGCACCGCGAGCTGGGCCAGCTGCAGGTGTTCGACGCCGTGCTGTCCGCGCTCGCCGAGCTGACGGCCGACGGGCCGGCCCTCGTCGTCGTGGAGGACCTGCACTGGGCCGACCGCTCCAGCCGCGACCTGCTGGTCTTCCTGCTGTCCCGGCTGACCGGGCAGCGGCTGGTCGTGCTGGCCACCTACCGCTCCGACGACCTGCACCGCCGCCACCCGCTGCGCGCGGTGCTGTCCGAGCTCATCCGGCTGCCGGCCGTCGAGCGGATCGAGCTGCCCCCGCTCGACCGGGCCGACGCGCTGCAGCTGGTCCGCCAGCTGGCCGCGGGCACGCTCTCCGAGCAGGTGATGCGCACGGCGGCCCGGCGCAGCGAGGGCAACGCGTTCTTCGCCGAGGAGCTGGTCTCCGCCTCCGCCGACGGCATGCCGCACGGGCTAGCCGAGGTGCTGGTGGCCCGCGTCGAGGGCCTGCCCACCGCCACCCAGCGGGTGCTGCGGATCGCCTCGGTCGCCGGCCGCCGGGTCCGCCACGACCAGCTGGCCGCGGTGTCCGGCCTCGACGTCGACGAGCTGGAGCAGGCGCTGCGCGACGCCGCGGCGCACCACGTCCTGATCGCCGAGGAGAGCTCGCCGACCAGGGGCGACACCTACCTCTTCCGCCACGAGCTGCTGCGCGAGGCGATCTACCACGAGCTGCTGCCCGGCGAGCGCAGCAGGCTGCACGCCGCTTACGCCGCGCTGCTCGCCCAGCTGCCGCCGGGCACCGGCAACCGGGCGGCCGAGCTGGCCCACCACGCGATGGCCGGCCACGACCTGCCGCTCGCGCTCACCGCGTCCGTGCAGGCCGCCCGCGAGGCCAACGAGCGGGAGGCCCCCGCGGAGATGTTGCAGCACGCCGAGCGGGCGATCGAGCTGTGGTCGGCCGTGCCCGACGCCGAGCGGGTCGCCGGCGTCGACGAGGGCACGCTGACCCGCTGGGCCGCGTGGGGCGCCAGCGCCACCGGCGACCCCGACCGCGGGATCGCGCTGGGCCTGCGCGCGCTGGAGCTGGCCGAGGAGGCGGGCGACCCGTACCGCACGTCCGCGATCGCGCGCCGCTACGCCCTGCGGCTGCTGGAGCTGGCCGGCCGCGAGCAGGAGGCGCTGGCCGCGGCCGAGCGGGCCCTGGAGGTCATCGCCGACGAGCCGCCGGGCGAGCACGCGGCCTGGGCGAACGCGGTGCTCGCCCGGGCGCTGATGCGGCTCGACCGGTTGAGCGAGGCGCACGACGCGGCCCGGGCCGCCATCGAGGTCACCGGCCCCGATCCCGACCCGACCTCGGCGATGGCCTCGGCCAAGGCGTTCGCGCTCACCACCCTGGCCTCCTACGACGAGTTCCGCGGCGACGCGGAGCGGGCCAGGGCCCGGCTGGGCCGGGCCAAGCCGCTGGCCCGCAGCTCCGGCAACCTGTCGGTGGAGCTGCGGGTCTACTACGTCACCGGGATGTCCCTGCTGGACGCCGGCCGGCTGACCGAGGCGGGCGACGAGTTCGCCGAGGGGGAGGCGCGCGCCGCCGCCACCGGACTCACCTGGAGCGGCGAGGGCCTCGACCTGCGCGTGGCGCACGTCGTCGCCCGCTTCCTGCGCGGCGACTGGGACTCCGCCGAGGCGGCGGCCGAGATCGCCGGCGAGTCGGTGTCGGCCGCGGTGGCCACCCGGCTCTCCGCGGCCGGGATGCTGCCGGTGGTCGCCCGCGGCCGCTTCGAGCAGGCCGAGCGCCGGCTGGCGGAGCTGCGCGACTTCGACTCGGTCGACGAGCAGGTGATCCTGTTCGTCGGGCAGGCCAGCGGCGAGGCGGCGCTGTGGCAGGGGCAGCCGGAGCGGGCCGCCGAGCTGCTGGGCCGGGCGCTGGACGGGTTGGGCGGGCTCTACCCCGATCTCGCCCCGCAGCTCGGCCGGATCATGCTCGACGCGCTGGCGATCGGCGCCGAGGCCGATGCGGCCGCCGCCGGCCGCAAGACCGCGGCCGAGGCCGGCCGGGCCGCCCGCGAGCTGCTGGCCGACGCCGAGCGCACCGCCCACGACGGCATGCCGCGGGCCGGCCA
>NZ_JAHDTH010000200.1 GCF_018531445.1 Pseudonocardia lacus | reverse complement strand
CCTCCTGGGGTTGTGTGTGGGTGCCGTCAGACAGCTCCACACCACACCGGGAGGTCCTCGCCTATCAAGATCAGCTAGATCGTGTCGTCACATGATCTCGACCAACGTCTCCGGTCAGTACAGCTAGTAGACCGTCGCCTCTAACGTTCGGGGTAGAGGTGTCGAAGTCTGATCCGTGCGTCGCTGGTGGTGAACTGCCAGTTGACCTGTCGCTGGTCGGCGTTGGTAGCGGTCTGCCAGGCGGCGAGTTCGGTGTTGAGGACGTCGAGGTCGGCGATGCGGCGGTCGAGGCATTGGCGGGTCAGGGCGGAGAGTTCGATCTCGGCGATGTTGAGCCAGGACCCGTGGCGGGGGGTGTGGTGGATGTCGAGTCGTTGGGCCAGGGCGAAGGCCTTGGCCGGGGCGAAGGCCTCGTAGAGCGAGCCGACCGAGTGGGTGTTGAGGTTGTCCATGACCAGCACGATCTTCTCGGCGTCGGGGTAGTCGACGCTGAGAAGCCGGTCGACTTCGTGGGCCCAGTCCAGGCGGGTGCGTCGGGTGCGGGCGTTGACCCGGCGCCGGCCGGCGAGGGGTTCGACCCAGACGAAGATCGAGCAGGTCCCGCGGCGGATGTACTCGGAGTCGACCTTGAGGTCGCTGCCGGGTGTGAGGTCGCCGGCGGGGGTGGCGGGGATCGGTGCGCGGGCGTGGTCGAGGAGTTGGTAGGGCTTCTCGTCCATGCAGACCACCGGCACGGCCGGGTTGTGGGGGCGGGCGTAGACGGTGAGGACGTCTTCCATCCTGGCGACGAACTCGCCGTTGGCGGTCGGTGGGATGGTCCAGCACTTTCTCAGATGAGGACGAAGCGCCGTTTTTTTAGGACCCGACCGATGGTCGAGTGGTCCATGTCCGGGATGTCGGCGACCAACGCGACCTGCCGCTCCAGCAGCCGCAACGACCAACGGGCGTGCGAGCCTGTCAAGTTGTCTGTGTAAGTCGATCTCGGTTGGTCAGGTCAGGTAGGGGTTAAGTCGTTCGGGATAGGCCAACGCGAGGGCGCCGAGCGCGGCTCTCCAGCCGATCACACTGGCGCCCTCGACGAGTCGGCCGGGTGCGCGACGCTCGTTGGCCTTGAGGCCTTTCTCCTTGGCTCGCTGACGTGCGCGTTTGTCTTCGATGTCGCGGATGGCCAGCCAGAGGAGCTTGATCGCGGCGTCGTCGTTGGGGAAGTGTCCGCGGTTCTTGATGATCTTGCGGAGTTGGAAGTTCAACGACTCGATGCTGTTGGTCGTGTAGATGATCTTGCGGAGTTCGGGTGGGAACGCCAGGAACGGGATGAACCGCTCCCACGCGTTCTCCCAGGTCACGACCGCGGCAGGATACTTCTTGCCGAGGTCTGACTCAGCGAAGGCGAGCAGCTCGGACTCGGCGATGTCGACGGTGGGGGCGGTGTAGATCGGGCGCAGCGCGGCGGCGACCTTCTTGCGGTCCTGGTAGGACACGAACCGCATCGCCGCGCGGATCAGGTGCACCGTGCAGGTCTGCACGGTGGTCTGGGGCCAGGTCGCCTCGACGGCTTCGGGGAACCCGATGAGGCCGTCGCAGCACACGATCAGCACGTCGCGGACCCCGCGGTTGCGCAGCTCGGCGCAGACCCCGGCCCAGAACTTCGCGCCCTCGCTGGCTTGGACCCAGATCCCGAGGACGTGTTTGATCCCGTCGAGGTCGACCCCGACGGCGATGTGTGCGGACCGGTTGCGGACCTGATGTCCGTCGCGGACCTTCACCACGAGGGCGTCGAGGTAGATGATCGGGTAGATCTCCTCGAGCGGGCGGGCCTGCCACGCCTTGACCTCGTCCAACACGCTGTCGGTGATCTTCGAGATGGTGTCGTGGGACAGCTCGGTGCCCAGCGTGCGCTCCAGATGATGGGCGATGTCACGCACGGTCATCCCGCCCGCATACAGTGAGATGATCATGTCGTCGAGGCCGCCGGTACGCCGCGCGCCCTTCGGGACCAGGCGCGGCTCGAACGACCCGGCCCGATCTCTTGGCACGGCGAGGTCGAGGTCGCCGACCTCGCTGGCCACGGTCTTCGGGCTGGTTCCGTTGCGGGAGTTGCCTGATCCGCGCCCCGCGGGGTCGCCGCGTTCGTAGCCCAGATGCGCGGTCAGCTCGGTGGCCAGGCCGCGTTCGAGGACGGCCTTGATCATTTCCGGGAGGAAGCCACCCTGTCCGGTCAGTTCCAGGCCGCCGGCGTCGACACGGTCCATCACGTCGTCGAGCAGGCCCGCGTCGATCATCCGGTTCACTGCTTCACGGGCCGAGCCCGGCCGCTGCGCGGCCGGTTCAGCACCGAGGGGATGCCCCGGCTGGTGATCTTCGGTCACGGACAACTGTGTACTCCTCAGCGGAAGAGGATCTTGTTACACAGCCCATCTGACACGCTCGGGCGTGCCCGGGTGGCGGGGTCGAGCAGGCCAGCGCGATCAACCGGGCCTCGACCTCACCAGTGATCTTGGGCTCCACCGGCGGGGTGAGGCGCTTCTTGCGCTGGATCGTCGCGACAACATCACCGTCACGCTCGACATAGACCTTGGCCACGTTGCTGATGGTTTCCGGATCGACCCCGACCCGCCCGGCGATCTCCCGACGACTCGCGGGCTGTCCACGACTGTCATCGAGCTCCAGCAGGATCCGCGACCGGCGGACCTCTTGGGCGGGATGGGCACCGGTGCGGACCACCCTGGTCAGCCACTCACGCTCCTCGGCGCTGAGCACCACCGAGTGCAACGTCGACTTCGCCACGACACGTCCTCACAGCAGGGGGAGCACCACTGCTGCTGCTCTACCGCATCCCGGCGCAACATTAGCGGCGACACGCCACTAGTGCCCCCCGCCGGGAGTTCACCCAGGTATCTCGGCGGCCCAGCTTCCCGCTGACCACACCGGGGACCGGCCCGAGTACGCCCCGGTACGAGGGCCGGCCCCCGGCGTGCCCAGCAGAAACCCGGATCCACCGATACACCCGCCGAACTTCCGGCGGGGGACACCGGCCATCCCACCCGCTGGGCGACCCGGTGGGCGGGGGCGGCGGGGCAGGGGGGACGCTGGTCCGGTGAGCGAGCACGAGTCGCACCTGCTGGGGCCGGCGGAGGTCCGGGCGCTGGCCGCCGAGCTGGGGGTGCGGCCGACCAAGCGGCTCGGGCAGAACTTCGTGCACGACCCCAACACCGTGCGCCGCATCGTGCGAGCCGCCGGGCTGGAGCCCGACGACGTGGTCGTCGAGGTCGGGCCGGGGCTCGGCTCGTTGACGCTGGGCCTGCTGCCGGAGGTCGGGGCCGTGCACGCCGTGGAGATCGACCCCGTGCTGGCCGCGCGGCTGCCGGTCACCGCGGCGGAGCGGGCGCCCGAGCTGGCCGGGCGGCTCACCGTGCACACCGCCGACGCCCTGCGCGTGCGCGCGGGAGACCTGGGGGGCCGGGCGCCGACCGCGCTGGTGGCCAACCTGCCCTACAACGTCGGCGTGCCCGTCGTGCTGCACCTGCTCGCCGAACTGCCGGGCCTGCGGCGGGGGTTGGTCATGGTGCAGGCCGAGGTGGCGGAGCGGCTGGCGGCGCCGCCGGGGAGCCGGGCGTACGGGGTGCCGAGCGCCAAGCTGGCCTGGTTCGCGGCCGCGCGCCGGGCGGGCCCGGTGCCGCGCACCGTGTTCTGGCCGGTGCCCAACGTCGACTCCGGGTTGCTGGCGTTCGACCGCCACGACCCGCCCCCCGGCGACCGGGAGGACGTCTTCGCGGTCGTCGACGCCGCGTTCGCGCAGCGCCGCAAGGCCCTGCGCTCGGCGCTGGGCGGGTGGGCCGGCTCGCCGGCGGCGGCGGCGGAGGCGCTCGTGGCGGCCGGGATCTCCCCGCTGGCCCGCGCAGAGACGCTCGGCATCGCCGACTTCGCCCGCCTCGCCGAGGCCCGGACGCGCACCACTGCCGGCTGATCGGCCGGCCGGCTCCGTCGAGAACGACGTCGTCGCGCGATGGACCGGTCCAATCCGACAGCAACCTCGTTCTCGACGGGAGTGGCGGGGCGGGGTGACGGGCGTCGCGTGGCCCGGCCAGTTGTTCCGCGCGTACTATTCCACGTGGAACAACCCACGTGGAGGTGATCGGGTGTCGGCATCGGCGTTGACCCCGCTGGCGATGAGCGCGCTCGCGATGCTCGTCGAGCGGCCGATGCACCCGTACGAGATGTACCGGCTGATGGTCGACCGGTACGCGCACGAGGTCGTCAAGGTCAAGCCGGGCACGCTCTACCACGCCATGGCGCGGATGGCCGACGCCGAGCTCATCGAGGCCGCCGGCACCGACCGGGAGGGCGGGCGCCCGGAGCGCACCACCTACCGCATCACGCCGAAGGGCGTGCGGACGATGCAGGAGCGGCTGCGGGGCCTGCTGGCCCAGCCGGTCAACGAGTACCCGAGCTTCCCCGCCGCCCTCGGCGAGGCGCACAACCTCCCGCGCGAGGAGGTGCTGGAGCTGCTGGCGACGCGGATCGCCACGCTGCAGGCCCGCGTGGACGAGAGCCGTCCGCCGCTGGCCGCGGCCGCCGCCAGGGGTGTCCCGGAGGCCTACCTCATCGACCACCACTTCGTGGTCGACATGACCGCCGCCGAGCTGGAATGGCTGCGCGAGCTGGTCGCACGCATCGAGAACAAGGAGCTGGAATGGCCGAGCAGGCCGTGAACCCGACCGGCGCGCAGGCGCCGCCCGAACGCAGCCCATGGCCCGCCCTGTGGGCCCTGGTGCTCGGGTTCTTCATGATCCTGGTCGACACGACGATCGTGTCGGTGGCCACTCCGGCGATCATGGCCGACCTGGGCGCCGACGTCGACGGCGTCGTCTGGGTGACCAGTGCGTACCTGCTCGCCTACGCCGTTCCGCTGCTGGTCACCGGCCGGCTGGGCGACCGGTTCGGGCCGCGCAACGTCTACCTGATCGGGCTGGCGATCTTCACCCTGGCCTCGTTGTGGTGCGGGCTGACCGGCAGCATCGGCTCGCTGGTCGCCGCCCGCGTCGTGCAGGGGCTGGGCGCGGCGCTGATGACCCCGCAGACCATGGCCGTGATCACCCGGACGTTCCCGGCGAACGCGCGTGGGCAGGCGATGAGCTTGTGGGGTGCCACCGCGGGTGTCGCGACGCTCGTCGGTCCGCTCCTGGGCGGCGTGCTGGTGGACGGGTTCGGCTGGGAGTGGATCTTCTTCATCAACGTGCCGGTCGGCGTGCTCGGCCTGGTCCTGGCCGCCCGGCTGGTGCCCGACCTGCCCACCACCGTGCGCCGCTTCGACTGGCTCGGGGTGGCGCTCAGCGGGGTCGGCATGTTCCTGCTGGTCTTCGGGATCCAGGAGGGGCAGTCCTACGACTGGGGCACGATCGCCGGGCCGATCTCGGTCTGGTCGTTGATCGTCGCCGGGATCGTCGTGCTCGCGCTGTTCGTGTTCTGGCAGGCCCGCAACAAGGCCGAGCCGCTGGTCCCGCTGGGGCTGTTCGGCGACCGCAACTTCAGCCTCGCCGCGCTCGCGATCGCCACCGTCGGCTTCGCGGTGACCTCGATGTCGTTCCCGCTCATCTTCTTCGCCCAGGGCGTGCTCGGGCTCAGCCCGACGCAGTCGGCGCTGCTGTTCGTGCCGATGGCGGTCGTGTCCGGCGGGTTGTCGCCGTTCGTCGGCAAGCTCGCCGACCGGGCGCACCCGCGCTGGGTGGCCGGGTTCGGCCTGCTCTGCTTCGCGGTCTCGCTGGTCTGGCTCGGCGCGGTGATGAGCCCGGGCGTCCCGGTCTGGCAGCTGCTGCTGCCGCTCGCCCTGCTCGGCGTGGCCAACGGGTTCGTCTGGGCGCCGCTGTCCACCACCGCCACCCGCAACCTGCCGTTGGCCAGCGCGGGGGCCGGGGCCGGCATCTACAACACCACCCGCCAGATCGGGGCGGTGCTGGGCAGCGCCGGGATCGCCGTGCTCATCCAGGCCCGGCTGGCCGCGACGCTGCCCGCGGCCGGCGGCGGAGCCGGCAGCGCGGAGACGGGCGTGGCGCAGCTCCCCCCGATGCTGCACGAGGGCTTCAGTACCGCGATGGGCCAGTCGCTCATCCTGCCCGCGGTGGTGCTGCTCGTGGGGCTGGTGGCGGCGCTGGCCTTCGCCACGCCCCGCCATCTGGCGGCGAAGCGGGAGCGGGAGGACGTGCGCTCGGCGGCCTGACCGGACCCGCACGTACTGTTGTGCGGTGCTCGCCGCCGTCCCGTCCCCGGTCACCGTGCGCGTGCCCGCAAAGATCAACCTGCATCTCGCGGTCGGCCCGGAGCGCCCCGACGGCTACCACGAGCTGGTCACCGTCTTCCACGCCGTGAGCCTCTACGACGAGGTCTCGGTCGCCGAGGGCGACGGCCCCGGCGTCGAGGTGCACGGCGAGGGCGCCGCCGACGTGCCCACCGACGCCACCAACCTCGCCCTGCGGGCCGTGCGGCTGCTGGCCGGGCACGCCGGGCGCGACCCGGACGTCTCGGTGGTGCTGCGCAAGGGCATCCCGGTCGCCGGCGGGATGGCCGGGGGCAGCGCCGACGCCGCCGCCACGCTGGTCGGGCTGTCGGCGCTGTGGAAGCTGGAGCTCGGCCGCGACGAGCTCTCCGAGATGGCCACCGAGCTGGGCAGCGACGTGGCGTTCGCGCTGCACGGCGGCACCGCGGTCGGCACCGGGCGCGGCGAGCGGATCGTGCCCGTGCTGGCCCGCCACCCCCTGCACTGGGTGCTGGCCCTGCACCGCGGCGGGCTGTCGACGCCCGAGGTCTTCGGCGAGCTCGACCGGCTCCGCTCCGGCTCGCTCGGCGAGCCGCGCCCCGTGGAGCCCGTGCTGGAGGCCATCGCCGGCGGCGACCCCCGCCAGCTGGCCCTGAGCCTGGGCAACGACCTGCAGCCCGCGGCCGTCAGCATGGCCCCCGAGCTGCGCCGCACGCTGCGCGCCGGGGTGGACGCCGGCGCGCTGGCCGGGCTGGTGTCCGGGTCCGGACCCACCTGCGCGTTCCTGTGCGCCGACCGCGACAGCGCCGTCGACGTGGCCTCCGAGCTCGCCGGGGTCGGGGTGTGCCGCACCGTGCGGGTGGCGCACGGCCCGGTGCCCGGCGCCCGGGTCGTCGACCCCGCCGAACCGCCACCCGGCCCACCGCCGCTGCGACCGCTGGGGCACGCCTGATGCCGCCGCGCGGGAGCAACCTCGTCAACCTGGAGTCCGTCACCGCCCACGTGCCCGGCGACGCCTCCCGGGTGCTGCTGGACGCCGTGTCGCTGGGCGTCGAGCGCGGCGAGCGGGTCGGCGTCGTCGGGCTCAACGGTGGTGGCAAGACGACCCTGCTCGACATCCTGACCGGGGTCCGCGCACCCGACGGCGGCCGCGTCAGCCGCGTCGGCGACCTGCGGATGACCCACCTCGTCCAGGGCGACGCGTTGCCGCCCGGCGCGCGCGTCCGCGACGTCGTGCTGGCCGCCTACTCCGGCGCCGCCGAGCACGAGTGGGCCGCCGACGCGAAGGTCCGCGAGGTGCTCGACGGCCTGGGCATCGGCGACCTCGACCGTTCCGTCGCCGGGCTGTCCGGCGGTGAGAAGCGGCGGATCTCGCTGGCCGCTGCGCTGGTCGCCGACCCCGACCTGGTCGTGCTCGACGAGCCCACCAACCACCTCGACGTCGAGGGCATCAGCTGGCTCGCCGAGCACCTGCTGTCGCGGCGGTGCGCCGTCGTGGTCGTCACGCACGACCGGTGGTTCCTCGACGCCGTCTGCACCCGCACCTGGGAGGTCGCGAACGGGCGCGTCGAGAGCTACGTCGGCGGCTACGCCGACTGGGTCTACGCCCGCGCCGAGCGCTCCCGCCAGGCCGACGCCGCCGAGGCCCGCCGACAGAACCTGGCCCGCAAGGAGCTGGCCTGGCTGCGCCGCGGTGCCCCGGCCCGCACGTCGAAGCCCCGGTTCCGGATCGAGGCGGCCGAGGCGCTGATCGCGGACGTGCCGCCGCCGCGCAACACCGTCGAGCTGATGGGCTTCGCCACCAACCGGCTCGGCAAGACCGTCCTGGAGCTGGAGGACGCCACCGCCACGGTGGCCGGGCGCACCCTGCTCGACCGCGTCACCTGGCGGCTCGGCCCGGGCGACCGGGTCGCCGTCGTCGGCGCCAACGGCTCGGGCAAGACCACGCTGCTGCGCACGCTCACCGGGCAGCGCCCGCTCGACGGCGGCCGGCTGGTGCGCGGCAGCACCGTGCAGCTCGCCGAGCTCAGCCAGGAGCTGGTCGACCTACCCCGCGACATGCGGGTGCTGGAGGCCACCGAGCAGGTCGCGAAGTTCGTCCGGCTCGGCAAGCTGGAGCTCACCGCGTCCTCGGTGCTGGAGCGGCTGGGCTTCCCCGCGTCGCGCCAGTGGACGCCGGTCGGCGACCTGTCCGGCGGCGAGCGGCGCCGCCTGCAGCTCACCCGCCTGATGATGGCCGAACCGAACGTGCTGCTGCTCGACGAGCCCACCAACGACCTCGACGTCGACACGCTGTCCCGCCTCGAGGACCTGCTCGACGGCTGGCCGGGCACGCTCGTCGTGGTCAGCCACGACCGCTACCTGGTCGAACGGGCCTGCGACACGGTCGTCGCGCTGCTCGGCGACGGGAAGATCACCCACCTGCCAGGCGGCGTCGAGGAGTACCTGCGCCGCCGGGCCGCGGCCGGCGACCAGGTCAACGGGCTCACCGCCGCGGCCGCCGCGCCGGCTGCGGCCAAGCCGTCCTCCAGCGCCGCCGAGCAGCGCGCGGCCCGCAAGGAGGCCGCGCGCCTGGAGCGCCGGATGGAGGCGCTGGGCAGGCGCGAGACCGACCTGCACGCCAAGCTGGCCGAGGCCGCCACCGACCCCACCCGCCTCATGGAGCTCGACCGCGAGCTGAAGGCCGTGGTCGCCGAACGGGAGGCCGTCGAGCAGGAGTGGCTGGAGGCCGCCGAGCGCGCCGAGGCCTGACGGGCTGATCCGGCGATCAACCGATCGGCTGACCCGAGCCTCGCCGGTCGACCGAATCGCCCGGTACCGGCCCCGCCATAGCGTCGTCGCCATGACGGGGGCAACGGACACCGGACCACTTGCGACCACCACAGACCGACGACTGCTGACGGGGGAGCCGGTCGCCGCGTTCGCGCGCGGGCCGGTGCTCGCCCTGGCCGGGATCGTGGCGCTGCTGCTGACCGCGGTCAGCGGGCGCTACGGCTACTTCGGCGACGAGCTCTACTTCGTCGCCGCCGGCCACCACCTCGACTGGGGCTACGCCGACCAGCCGCCGCTGGTGCCGCTGCTGGCCCTGCTGATGGACACCATCGCCCCGGGCTCGGTCGCGGTGCTGCGGATCCCGGCCACGCTGGCCACCGTCGCCGGGATCGTGCTGGCCGCACTGCTGGCCCGCGAACTCGGCGGGGGGCGCAGGGCGCAGCTGATCACCGCGGGCGCGTTCGCGCTGGCGCCGATCTTCCTCGGCGGCGGCCACCTGCTGGCCACCTCGACGTTCGACCCGGTGCTGTGGACCGCGGTCACCTGGCTCGTCGTGCGCTGGGTGCGCACCCGCTCCGACCGGCTGCTGCTCGTCGCCGGCGTGGTGACGGCGGTGGCGCTGCAGGTCAAGTTCCTGATCGTCGGGTTCTGGGTGATCGCGATCCTGGCGGTGCTGGTGGTCGGGCCGCGCGGGATGCTGCGCCGACCCGCGCTCTGGGCCGGCGGGGCGATCGCGGTGCTGGCGACCGTGCCGACGCTGCTCTGGCAGGCGAACAACGGCTGGCCGCAGCTGGCCATGAGCCAGGCGGTCGCCGCGGAGAGCGTGTACGCGGGCGGCGTGCTCGGGTTCCTGCCGCTGGGCCTGGCCGGCGGGTTCGTGATCGGCCTCGTGCTGGCCCTGCACGGCACCTACCGCCTGCTGCGCGACCCCGACCTGCGGTTCCTGGGCATCACCGCGCTCGGCGTGGCGGCCCTGTTCATGGCCACCGGCGGGCGCCCGTACTACATCTCCGGCATGTTCGCGCTGGTGTGGGCGGCCTCGGCGGTGACCGTCGAGCGCGGCGACGCGGCGAGGTGGTGGCGCTGGGTCGCGACCTGGCCCGTCTACGCGGTCAGCGCCGTGGTGGTGCTCGCGGTGATCCACCCGCTGCCGATCAAGCCGGTGTCCTGGCACGCCGATCAGCCCCTGCAGATCGGCAACTTCCAGCTCGACGAGATCGGCTGGGAGAACACCGTGCCCGACGTCGTCGCGGCCTTCGACGCCCTCCCCGACGACGTGGCCCGCAACGCGGTCGTCGTCACCGGCGACTACTGGAGCGTCTCGGCGGCCCAGCGCTACGCGCCCCAGCTGCCCTCCTACAGCTACCACCGCGGCGCCGCCTGGTTCGGCACGCCCCCGGAGGACTCCGGGTCGGTGCTGTTCCTCGGCGACCCGACCGCGCTGGCCCCGTACTTCACCTCGGTGACGATGGTCGGGGCGGTGGACAACGACCTGCGGGTCACGAACCTGACCCAGGGCGGCCCGATCCTCCTCCTGGAGGGCCGCACGGCCCCCTGGTCGCAGATCTGGCCCGCCGTCCGCCACCTCTGATCGCCCCCGACCCGAGTTCAGGAAAGCCACGATGCTGCCCGCAGAGGGCAGCATCGTGGCTTTCCTGAACTCCGGTGTGGGGGTGGGGGTGGGGGTGGTCAGGAGGAGAGGGCGGCGGCGAGGTCGGGCTTGCGGCCGAGGATCTCGGCCATCGCGACCGGGTTCATGTAGTCGTCGTAGGAGACGATCTCGCCGTCGCGGACGCGGATGACGCCCAGCGCCCGGAAGCGGTACGGCCGGCCGGTGGCGTGGGAGTGGCCGTGGTGCTCGATCTCGGTGACGATCACCTCGGGGTCGTCGGTCTCCCGGACCAGCAGGTCGACGCCCTCGATGTCGAGCGCCTGGCCGTGGGCACCGGCGGCGCCGTAGAAGGACCGGACGGCCTCGCGCCCGGCCAGCTCGGACGGCATGCCGGGGGCGCTGAAGGGGAAGCGCATCACCCCGTCCTCGGCGAACAGGTCGGGGAACGAGACCTCCGGGTCGCCGGCGACCATCCGGCGCGTCAGCTCGGCGATCTCCCGCGGTGTGCGGCTCATGGCTGCTCCTTCTCGTAGAATCGGAACGGTGACCCCGCTTAGAATATACGGAACACGCGCCCCGGTTAGCCAGCGGGGTCGGTAGTGGCCGACCGACCGCTGCGCGCCGACGCCCGGCGCAACCGGGAGCGCGTCCTGGAGGCCGCTCGCGAGCTGTTCGCGGCCTCCGGCCTCGCCGTCCCGCTCGACGACATCGCGGCCCGCGCCGGGGTCGGGCCCGGCACCGTCTACCGGCACTTCCCGACCAAGGAGGCGCTGTTCGAGGCGGTCACCGTGGCCCGGCTGCGCGACCTCGTCGAGTTCGCCCGGGGGTGCGCCGCCGACGACGACCCGGCCGCCGCCTTCGACCGGTTCCTGGACCGCCTCACCGAGGAGGCGGCCGCCAAGCGCAACCTGCCCGAGGCCTTCACGGCGGTCGGGATGGAGGGGCTCGTCCCCGTCCAGGAGGAGTTGTACGCCGCGCTCGCCGTGCTCGTGGGCCGCGCCCAGGAGGTCGGGGCGGTCCGCCCGGAGATCCGGGTTCCCGACCTGCTGGTCCTGCTCAAGGCCATGCTGCAGGCCGCGGGCGAGTCGCCCGACCCGACGGTGCTCGACCGGATCGCCCTCGTCCTGCGCGACGGGCTCCGCCCTCCGACGGACCCGGGATCGATCCTTTGACCGATACGCGCGGCGCCCGCGGCCCGTAGCGTCGCTGTCGTGCGGGTGGGGTCGGGGGACCCCCGGGGAGTCCGCACCGGCGCCCGACCGGCCCGCCGCCCCACGCGGCGACGCCGGGCCGGTCGGCGCGGCCCGACGGGGTAGGGTCGCCCTCGGTGACGTCGGTCGCGGAGCGTCACCCGTCGGGGGACGGAGGGTGCGGGGTGGACGAGGGGGCGCCACCGAACGTGCCCGAGTTCGGTTCCTACCGGCTGCTCGGCGAGATCGGTCGGGGCGGGATGGGCGTGGTCCACCGTGCCCTCGACACCCGCCGCAAGCGCATCGTCGCCCTCAAGATGCTCCCCGACCTCGATCCCGACCCGGCGCTGGCCCGCCGCTTCGAGCGCGAGGCGCTGGCCGCCGCGCGGCTCAGCGACCCGCACATCGTCCCGATCCACGACTTCGGTGAGATCGACGGTCGGCTCTTCATCGACATGCAGCTCGTCGAGGGCCGCGACCTCGCCGACCTGCTCGCCGGCACCGGGGGCATCGGCCCGGCGCGAGCGGTCCGGATCCTGGGGCAGGCCGCATCGGCCCTCGACACCGCGCACGCGCACGGCCTCGTGCACCGCGACGTCAAGCCGTCGAACCTGCTCGTCCGCGAGGACCGCGAGGACTTCACCTACCTGCTCGACTTCGGCATCGCCCACGTCTTCGGCGTCGCGACCACCGAGAGCAGGCTGACCAGGACGGGTTCCGCCATCGGCACGCTCGCCTACATGGCGCCGGAGCGCATCGCCGGTTCGCGCGACGTCGACGGCAGGGCGGACGTCTACGCGCTGGCCTGCGTGCTGTTCGAGATGCTGACCGGGGCACGGCCGTTCCCGGCCGCGGACTTCCCCGCGCTGCTCAACGCGCACCTGAACACCCCGCCGCCGGTCGCGGGGTTGGCGCCGGGGTGGGGGGCGGTGCTGGAGCGGGGGATGGCCAAGGACCCCGACGACCGTTACCGCACCGCGGGCGAGCTGGCCGCGGCCGCCCGGCTGGTGCTGGCCGGCGGAGCCGCGCCGTCGACCACGCAACCCGCGGTGGCGCGGTACGCCACCGGGCCGACGCTGTCCGAGGTGCCGCCCGATGCGGCGCCGGTGCCCCCGGAGGCGTCCACCGTGCCGGTGGTGGGCCGCCCGCGCACCCTCGTGGCGGCGACGCCCGCGCCCGGTGGTGGGCGGCGTCGTCGTCGGCTCGTCGCGCTGACGGCGCTCGCCCTGGTGGCGCTGCTCGGGGTGGGCGCGGCGTTGTGGCTCGGTGCCGGCCTGCCGAGCGGCGCCCGGGACGACCTCGACGGCCGGCTGGTGCTCGAGGCGGCCGACGATCCCGGTCCCGGGCCGTTCACCGACGACTTCCGGACCGTGAAGGCCGGGCCGTCCCCCGCGGCAGGGACGCCGGTCGCCGACGGAGCGACGGACTGGGGCGTTCCCGGGTCCGCGATGGGCCTGTACCGATCGGTCCTCGGCCGCGCCGACTGCGACCGGGACTCCCTGGCGGCCGCCCTCGCGGGGGACGCCGACCTGCGCCTCGCCTGGACCGGGGCCTTGGTCGCCGACGGGTCGGCCGACGTCAGCCGCGGTCCCGGCGACGACGACTACCTCGACACCCTCACCCCGGTGCTGCTCACGTCGGACGTGCGGGTGCGCGACCACCGGTACGCGGACGGGCGGGCCGAGCCGTTCGACGCGGTCCTGCAGGCGGGCACCGCGGTGCTCGTCGACGAGGCCGGGGTGCCCAGGGTGCGCTGCATCAGCGGCAGCCCGCTGGTCGCGGCGGAGCGACTGCCCGCGGGCGGGCGCGAGCCGCTCGGGCAGCCCTGGCCGGGGCTGGACGTGGCGGGCGTCCCGTTCGTGGTCGGCGGCGAGTCGCCCCTGACCGGGATCGGGTTGCTCGACGCGGCGGGTGGGGCGTTCCTGCGGCCCACGGGCACGCTGGGCGGTGCGGACGCGGAGCTCGCCGACGCGGCGGCGGTGATCGAGGGTCGCTACTCCCTGAGCGGGGGCGTGCGCGTCTGCGCGGTCGACGACTGCAGCCAGTCCTCGGCGACGTACCTCGATCTGTCGATCACGGGCTGCGGCCCGGCGCTCTGCCGGGTCTGGGCCGCGGACTGGGCCGAGTCGGTCGACCTGGTCCTCGACGGCGACGTCTGGCGCGCGACCGGCCGGCTCGCGCCGACCTACGCGTTCCAGTGCGGGACGCAGCCCCTGGAGACCTCGTTCGCGCTGGAGCTGTCCACGACCCGGTCGGCCGTGGTCGGTTCGCGGTGGACCGCCACGTTAGTGTCGGCGACGTGGTCGCTGTGGCACGCGGGGAGCGGCGAGTGCAGCTCGTCCCGCCAGGGTGACCTCGTCTACGACCTCCGGGGTGCGCGGGCCGCCTGACGCACGTAGTCGGCAGCGGTCCGGGCGCTGGGGTCGCGGCCCACCTGGCGTCCGAGCGGTTCGACGGCAGGGCGGACGTCCGCGTCGTCCACGACCTGACGGGCGTCCGCCGGACCCGACGCGCTGACGTCAGGACGCCCGAGAGTGACGTCAGGATGGTGTCAGCCTGCTGTCAGCGGCCGGGCGCATCGTCATCGCCATGGACACCGTCATCGACGTCACCGGGCTGCGGAAGACCTTCGGGTCGACCACCGCCCTGGCCGGCATCGACCTCGCCGCCCGGCGGGGTCAGGTGCTCGGCCTGCTCGGCCCCAACGGGTCGGGCAAGACCACCACCGTCCGCATCCTCAGCACCCTGCTGCGGCCCGACTCCGGCACGGCCACCGTGCTCGGCCACGACGTCGTCGCCGAGCCGCAGGCCGTGCGCTCCCGCATCGGCCTCACCGGCCAGTACGCCGCGGTCGACGAGGCGCTCAGCGGCACCAACAACCTGCTGCTCGTCGCCCGGCTGCTCGACCTGCCCCGGTCGCAGGCCCGCCGGCGGGCCGCCGAGCTGCTCGACCGCTTCGAGCTGACCGAGGCGGCCGGGCGGCGCGTGCGCACCTACTCCGGCGGGATGCGCCGCCGGCTCGACCTGGCCGCCAGCCTCATCGGTCGCCCCGACGTGCTGTTCCTCGACGAGCCGACCACCGGCCTCGACCCGCGCCACCGCAACGAGGTGTGGGACAGCGTGCGTGAGCTCGCCGCCGACGGCGTGACCGTGCTGCTGACCACGCAGTACCTGGAGGAGGCCGACCAGCTGGCCGACGACCTGGTGGTGCTGGACCGCGGCCGGGTCATCGCGGCCGGCACGGCCGCCTCGCTCAAGAGCGAGGTCGGTGGCACGCGGCTGCACATCCGCCCGCTCGACCGGGCCGACCTCACCCGGGTGACCGCGCTGGTCGGGGAGCTGGCGCCGGGCGCCGAGCAGATCGTCGGCTCCGGCGGCGAGCTGGTCGTGGCCGCCGCCGGCCCGGCACTGCTGTACCGCGTGGGCGCCCGCCTCGACGAGGCCGGTGTCGCCGTCGCCGAGCTGGGCCTGCGGCTGCCCAGCCTCGACGACGTCTTCCTGACCCTCACCGGCCACCGCGCCGAGACCGGGACCGACCAGCGGCCCGAGGAGGCTGCCTAATGCTGTTGTCAAGCGGCAGCCGGCCTGTGGTCGGTTCGGTACTCGGTTCTGGTGCGCAGCATGGCGTGCAGGACGTTGACTCGTCGTCGGGCCAGTGCGATGAGAGCTTGGTGGTGG